>CAZVDM010000012.1:5998-38828 GCA_964625555.1 uncultured Chloracidobacterium sp. | reverse complement strand
GTCGATTTTATTAACTGGGCCGAGAGCAACAATGGGTCGACTGTCAGTTGGTCGCTCGGAGCAGCTGCTCAGGATGTAATGAAACGACAGTCTGTCGATCAGGCTCTCAAGATCATTGAAAGCCGGATCAATGCTTTTGGCGTTAAAGAACCGACGCTGCAGAAGCATGGGGCCGAAACGTCTGGCCAGATCTTGCTTCAGATGCCCGGTGTCGATGATCCGGAACGCGTTAAGAAGCTTATCGGTTCTGATTCGAACCTTGCATTGGCAAAGATCGTGAGCCCGCCAAACCCATCGCCGGTGCAGACGTATCCGACCCGAGAGGCCGCATTGCAGTCGATCGGTGGTAAGGACACTGCTACGCGGAAAGTATTTCCGTACGCGGACCGCGACGAACCTGCGAAGGGCGGTGCAAAGCCGACAGACCCGAAGGCACCGACGCAATTCGTCGTCATCGAATATCCCTATGTCATTGATGGCAGTGAACTTCGCGATGCAAATGCGGTCTCAAGGACCGGCAGCGAGGGCGATTACCAAATATCGTTTTCATTCAAGCCGGCCGGAGCACAAAAATTTGGCGAATGGACCGGCAAGAATATCAATAACTACATGGCTGTCGTCTTGAATGACGAAGTCAAATCGGCTGCGTTCATCAAATCGCAGATCTTTGACAGCGGTGAGATCTCAGGGAAGTTTACCAAAACGTCTGCCGAAGACCTCGCATTGACGCTAAAATCAGGTGCCCTGCCGGCAAAGATCGAATATCAGGAAGAACGGACAGTTGGCCCGAGTCTCGGTGCTGATTCGATCGCAGCAGGCGTAGAGGCCTCGCTTGGCGGGGTCGTCTTCATCATTATCTTCATGCTTTTCTATTACCGAGGTGCCGGGGTAAACGCGGTAATTGCGCTGTTATTGAACCTCCTGCTAACCATGGCGGCTCTGATCGCGATCAAGTCGACTTTGACGCTTCCCGGTATTGCGGGACTGATCTTGGGTATCGGAATGGCGGTCGACTCGAACGTGCTGATATTCGAGCGCATCCGTGAGGAGCTCAGAGAAGGCCACTCTGTTGCAAATGCGATCAGCATGGGCTTTGACCGTGCTTTTATCACGATCATCGACACACATATCACGACGATCATTTCGTCAGTCATTTTGTACCTCTATGGTACGGGCCCGATCCGTGGATTTGCGGTCACACTTGTACTTGGCCTGTTGATCAACCTTTTCTCGGCCGTTTTTGTTTCGCGAACCATCTTTATGTGGCTGCTACAGCGGAACAAGGAAATGAAGACCATCAGTATCTAGCCGGAAAACGGCAGTGACCAGGGCGATAAATTTAAGATGTTAGAAATTTTCAAGAATATCAATGTAGATTGGATGGGATGGCGTAAGCCCCTGATCTTTGTATCGATCATCATTCTGATCGCCGGGCTAGTTTCGGCCGTTGGCCGGCAGTTGACGCCCGGCGGGACTGACGCGTTTAATCTCGGTGTCGATTTCAAGGGCGGAACCGTTGTTACGGCGAAATTCCGGGAAAAGCCGAATACGGACGATATCCGATCCGCGTTGCAGAATGCCGGTGTTTCAGAGGCCGTTATTCAGGATTCGACGGATAAGACCGACGAAGTTCTCATCAAGGTCCCGAACATGGGCGAACGCAAGGACGTTTGTCCGGACGTGGAAGGTGAGGCCAGCCGCTGTTTTGTGAAAAAGGGGCTTGATACTCTCGGGAAGGAAGCAGACCCGACCAAGACGCTTCAGGATGACCAAGCCGCGTCTTATAAGATCGTAGGAACCGACACCGTTGGCCCGGTCGCGAGCGAACAACTTCGCAATCAGGCTGTGATCGCGACTCTGCTTGGCCTCGTGGGTATTTTGCTTTTTATTGCGTTCAGATACGATTGGACATATGCCGCCGGCGCGGTCATTGCAGTGTTCCACGATGTTCTGATCACACTCGCGTTCTTTTCCGTTTTCCAGTGGGAGATCAGTTTGACTGTGCTTGCTGCTATGCTCACACTCGTCGGATTTTCGGTCAACGACTCGATCGTTATCTTTGATCGAATTCGTGAGAATATTACGCTCCATCGCGGCAAATCGATATATACATTGACGAACGATTCGATCAATCAGACCATGTCGCGAACGATCGTGACCAACGGGCTCGTCTTCTTATCGGTACTTGCACTCGTATTATTCGGCGGTGAGGTCCTGCGAGGGTTTTCGCTCGCACTCTTCGTCGGTTCGATCACCGGTACCTATTCGACGATTGCCATTGCCAGTCCGATAGCGATCTGGTGGCAGGGCAAACTTGGCGGAGCAAAGGTCAAAGAGGTTTTGGTTCCTGAAATGGGCGAAAAACTCGCTACTGCTTCTCGTCGAAGTGTGACGCGGAGGCCGGTGACGCGATAAAGAAAAACGTCCGTAGAAATGGTTTGACCAAATCGTTAAAAAAATTGAAAATCAGCTTAAATCAAGGTCATTATTCTTGACTTTCAATTTGTAAACTTTTAGACTTCTCTACGTTGCTGGTCAATTTAAGATCTATCTGCTTTTTTCCGTGTTCGATAGTGGAACGGAATTCGTGGAACCTTGTACGTTCGACCGGCAAGAGTCCGACCGCCCCGCATCGAACTAAGCGAAGCAAAAGCGAACAAAGCGATCAGATCGTCCTTTTGTGATCATTAGTATTTTACTAGGTAGATCACCGGGGAATTGTTACACAAACAAGCTATTTTAAGGTTTCGTAACCCTTGACCTAATGTTTGGCACCGGTAAGCAGTAACGGAGGAATTTTTATGCTGGATCAATTAGTTGAATCTAAAAGCAATTCAAGGGAAAACGCCCGGAAAAGCGAGTTCTTCATCGGAATCGGCATTCTGGCTATTATCACGCTGCTCAGCAGCTGGACGTATAGTCTATTCGGTAAAGATTACAATATGGGTGGAGGAGACCTTGAGTTGACTTCACTGGTTGCGCCGCCGCCGCCGGACGAAGAGCCGCCGCCCAAGCCGGAGAAAGAGCCTGAAAAGCAAAAGCAGCCTGATGTGGACGTTCGTAAGGAACTGATCCAAAACATCATGTCATCGCCGGTAAAGCCGCCCGATAAGATCGAAACGGCAAATACAAAATTTGTCGCGATGCGCGAGAATGTAAAGACGGTACAGGGTGACACCAATCTTACGAATCCTGATGCAGTCGCCAGACGTGGTGATACGGCCGTGGCGGGCCAGCCGACACTTGGTGGTGGAGGCGGGGAAGGTGATCCGATAGACGAGCCGCAGGCGAAACCGCCTGAGGTCAAGGCTCCGACGCCTAAGCCCGTTCCGAAGACTGTTTCGGGCGGTGTGTTGAATGGTAAGGCGACGAGCTTGCCCAAGCCGGCTTATCCGGCCGCGGCGAAAGCGGTCCGAGCTTCTGGATCGGTAAATGTGCAGGTGACCATCAGTGAATCCGGCAGTGTTATATCCGCAAGTGCCGTGAGCGGCCATCCGCTGCTCCGTGCCGCTGCTGAGGGTGCTGCTCGCGGAGCTCGATTCAGCCCGACACTCTTGTCGGGACAACCCGTTAAAGTAACGGGTGTGATCACTTATAATTTCGTTCCCTAACCGGACGATCTAATGAGAAGGAAACGGCCCGGCCGTTTCCTTCTTTCAAAAGTTTTCGCAATTATCAAATAAGTTTTCGATTTCTTTGGAGGAAAAATCATGACATTTCTTGGCAGCCTGGTCGCATCAGACATTTCGGGCTTGTTTCTAATGCTTACCGGCGAGGGAGTTTCGTTCGGTATTTACGATATCGCAAAGAGCCTTACGATTCCGGGCTGGGGCGTTATCATCACCCTGCTGTTTCAGTCGGTCTATATGATCGCGGTCGGCATCGAACGCTGGCTTACATACAGCAAGGCGAAGGCACAATCCCGTCAGTATGCACCTAAAGTCGCTCAGGCACTTAAGAACAGCAACATTGACGAAGCTATCAATATCGGCGATAAGCACAAAGATTCGCACCTCGCAATGGTCGTATCGTCCGGCTTGAAGGAATTCGCTGCTCACCAGGGCAATACGGATATCTCGGCTGACGAAATGGAAGCTTCTAAGCGTGCTCTCGAACGTGCGATCGCTGTTAAAACAGCCGAACTCAAGCGCGGGCTCTCGGGTCTTGCTACGGTCGGTTCAACGGCTCCGTTCGTTGGACTGTTCGGAACGGTGGTCGGTATCATTGGTGCTTTCCAGGCTCTTAAGACCAACGAATCGGCCGGTATCGGTGCTGTCGGCGGTGCTATCGCCGAGGCTCTGGTCGCTACCGCATTTGGTATCCTCGTGGCTATTCCGGCTGTGTGGCTTTTCAACTATTTCACCAGCAAAGTAACCAGCTTTAGCGTGGAAATGGAAAACTCGGCGTCGGAATTGGTTGATTACTTTATTAAACAGCGTGCAAAGTCACTCCGCGGTTAATTCCCGTGGGTTGATCTTTGACAGGTCAGGAGATTTACTGCCATGGGTGCACAAATAGGTGGAGCGTCCGAATACAATTCGGATATTAACGTTACGCCGATGGTTGACGTGATGCTGGTGCTTTTGATCATTTTCATGATCGTTACACCGCTGCTCCAACAGGGAGTATCAGTTAACCTTCCGCGTGACATGATCAGCCCCGATGAGGATGCGGATATTGCTAAAGATACGTCAGTGATCATCGCGATCCCTGACAACAGCAATTTCTACATCGGTAAAGAGATATATCCGCTCGATCAGCTCGGCGAAGTGATCAAACGTCGTATGGAGGGCAAAACGCCCGAAAAGCGAATTGTTTACATCAAAAGCGGGATCGATGTCGAATATGGACAGGTCGTCAAAGCGATCGACACTATCCGTAAGCAGGATATTGATAAGATCGGGCTCGTCGCGGATAAGAAGAAAGGCGGCGAACCGAAACAATAGTGTATTTTGCGAATGATCGTATAGGTCTTCGCACAAGGATAAAGATATGGGAATGTCAACAGGCGGCGTTGGCGGCGATGCCAAGCCGACCATCAATGTTACACCGTTGATCGATGTGCTCCTTGTGCTCATCATCATTTTTATGGTCATCACGCCTCTCAAGCCGAGCCGCTTTGAGGCGAAGGTCCCGGCCGAACCTAAAAATGAACCGCAAGTGAACGTTAAGCCTAATCCGCTGACGCTCGTTGTGGCGATCAATAAGGAAAATAAGACGATCACACTCAATAACGAGCCTTTCGGCGATGTCACGGATACGGAAAAACTTTCTAACCGACTTCGTGAGATATTTAAAGAAAGGGAAACTAATGGCGTGTTGCGTGAAGGTACCAACGAAGTTGAAAAAACGTTATTCATCAAATCGCCAAAGACCGTCCGTTATGGTGATGTCGTTAAGGTGATCGATGCGGTCAAATCCGTCGGCGCCTCGCCTATCGGATTGCAGATCGATGATTTAGCAGAATAAATTTGCCCTGGATTCGGCGTTTCCCTTGGTTTTACCGGGATCGTCTATCTAAGCGGGTGATGAATGGAGTCATATAATGAGATTGTCTCGTTTTTGGATATTAGCTTTAATATCTGCTGCAGTTTTACTGGGAACTAACTGCTCCTATTACAACAAGGTCATGGCTCGAAAGAACCTGGTCGACGGTTCCAAGGCCTATAAGGACAGGAAGTTCCCGGAAGCTGAAAAACTCTTCCGGTATGCCGCATCGTTGGATCCTAACGGAGAAACGGTCGAAGGCAGAACCGCACAGCTTTCACTGGCGAGAACGCTTCACTCGATGTTCATTGGCGATCGAGGTAAGAAGGAATTCGCTGAATCGGCTTTGAAAGAATACGAGAAGAGCCTTCCGCAGTCGCAAAAGGACTTGAAGGACGTTACCGCAGCATACGATAAAGACAGGTCGAGCGTCGACGCACAGAGAAAGTACTTCAATACTCTTTCCGCGTTAAACAGTACAACGAGTGCGATCGCCAGTCTTTACGAGAATTTGACGCAGCCTGACAAAGCCAGAGAATGGCAAATGAAGGTCGCGGCTGACGCAGAGATGCCGGCGACCGCTCGGGCCCGTGCTTTGAGTTCGCTGGCATCAAAATCCAATTCTTGTGCAAACGAGATCTCTGATACCGAAGCAACAAAGAAGACGATCCAAAAGGATGGTAAGGATGTGTTTCAGTTTACAAAGCCCGCAAGTGCGGAGGACTTTGCTAAGTTGAAGCAGTGTGTTGAGGAAGGCACCAAGTTCATCGATCAGGCTGTTGCCCTCGAACCCGAAGAAGTCAAGAATGCAGCGACGTTTGACATAACTAAGGCTTCGGATACGCAGTTGGCACTTAGCAGCGAGATCTTTAAGGTTTTTGAATCGACGCGTTCTTATAAGGCAAGTCTTACAATTCAGGCGATGAGGATCGCGGAAATGGACGGCAACAACGCCGAGCGCGACAGACTAAAGACCGAGGGCGATGCTCTCAAGGCGAAATTTACTCAGTTGAGCGACATTGTTAAGAAGATACAGGCTGAGATCGATGCCCGTATCGCTGCGAAGGAAGAGGCCGAAAAGACCGAAGCCCAAAAGCAGGCAGACGCTAGCAAGAACGCCAACAAATAGTGTAGGCAGATTTTTCTTTCCAACCCTGGCGGTGCTCAATTACAATTGAATTGAGCATCGCCATTTTTCTATCTGATTTACGGAACAGTGAACAAACTGCATTTGGTTAAGCAGTTTCAAGGCGAGACAGATGATCAGGATCGAAGACGTCATCGACAAAGTGAGTATTAATCGGCCAAACGCCGATGTCGATCTCATTCGCCGCGCGTATCTCTTCTCGGCACTGCATCATCGCGGCCAAACCCGAGCATCCGGCGAGCCATATCTTGTCCATCCCATCGAAGTGGCCGAGATCCTCGCCGACATGAAACTCGATGAGGTCAGCGTCTCGACCGGGCTGCTGCACGATGTAGTCGAAGATACGCTGGTCGATCTCGACACGATACGATCGTATTTTGGCGATGAGATCACACGTCTAGTAGACGGCCTTACCAAGATCGCCCACATTAGCAACCTCTCAAAAGAAAAACAGCAGGCCGAGAATGTCCGTAAAATGGTTCTCGCGATGATCACCGATGTTCGCGTTGTCCTGATCAAACTTGCCGATCGCCTCCACAATATGCGAACGATGCAGTTTCTCAAACCTGAGAAACGTGCCCGCATCTCGCAGGAAACACTTGATATCTATGCTCCGATCGCTCACAGGCTCGGTATGGGTAAAATGCGAAGCGAGCTTGAGGATCTTTCGTTTCAAAATCTCTATCCCGAAGATTATAAAAGGCTTGCAAAAGAGGTCGATGCCCGCCGACCGGAATTGGAAGCCGCTCTTGACAAAATAAAAGAGCAGATCACGACGCAGCTCACCGAACACGAAGTACCATTTGTTGCTATCGAAGGCCGCGTAAAGCGTCTCTACTCGCTATGGAAAAAGCTGAAGAAGCAGAAGATCATGATCGAGCAGGTATACGATCTGATAGCGGCCCGAATTATCACTCCCAATGACCGTAAGTATTGCTATTTGACTCTAAGCGTCATACACGACATCTGGACGCCTGTTCCCGAGCGGTTCAAGGACTGGATCGCCATACCCCGCGACAACCTCTACCAGTCGCTCCATACGTCCGTGATCGACAAAGGAGGCCAGGCCTTTGAGGTGCAGATACGCACCGAAGAGATGCATCAGGTCGCCGAGGAGGGTGTTGCTGCCCATTGGAAGTACAAAGAAAGCTCGCTCGGTGCCCACGAGGATGACAACAGCCTCGACGAATTGCGTGCGACCGTCGAAAAGCTTCTGCTTCCGCTTGTCGAGTCGACTGATCAGACGGGCGACAGCGAAGACTTTATAGAATCGCTCAAGCTCGATCTCTTTCCAAAGGATGTTTACGCGTTTACGCCGATGGGCAAGGTCATCCAGTTGCCGCGCGGCTCGACGCCGATCGATTTTGCCTATGCCATCCATTCGGTCGTCGGCGACACCTGTACCGGAGCCAAGATCAACGGACGTATCGTGCCTCTTCGTCACGAGATACAAAATGGCGATGTGATCGAGATCCTGACGACGCAAAATTCCAAGCCTTCACGTGACTGGCTTAATCACGTAATTACTTCAAAGGCACGCAATCGTATTCGCCATTGGATCTCGTTACAGCAGCGGGAGGAATCTGTGGAAATGGGACGCAAGCTGCTCGAACGAGAGGCTGAAAAATTCCGTGTTACGCCCAAGAAACTGATAAACAACGAACCGGAAATGAAGCGGATCGCCAACGATTACGGCCTTAGCCGCGGCGAAGATCTGCTTGCATCAATCGGTTACGGCAAAACTCTGCCGAGAAATGTTCTCGCGAAATTCCTCGGCGATAAATTTGACGAATTCGATCCGGAAAAAAAGAAAGAAACGCGGATCGGCACTGGCATGAAGGCGGTCCGAAAGTTTATTGGGCTCGGTGAGGACGCCATCATTGTCCGCGGCGTCGACAATCTACTTACGACCAGGGCCCGTTGCTGCAACCCGTTACGAGGCGAAGATATCATCGGCTACATATCGCTCGGAAAAGGGATCGTCGTTCACAACAAACGCTGCAAGAATGTAACCCAGCTAATGGTCAACCGTGAACGAATTGTCGAGGTCGAATGGGCTAAGAGTGATCAGAAGGAGGTTCAGTCGGTCCAGCTTCTCGCCACGACCGAGAACCGTACCGGTATGCTTGCCGGCATAACAAACGCGATCGCCGACATAAAGACCGGTATCCGTGATGCCAGAGCAAATGTTTCAAAAGACGACATCGGTCTGATCGAGGTGACGGTCGAGGTTTTCGATAAGAAGCACCTTGATAAGGTCGTCGGTGCGATAGAACACGTCCCCGGCGTAATCGCCGTCGAACGCGTTAATGCGTAACGAATTTTTTAACCGCGAAAGGGGCGAAATTATGCTAAACAAAGAACTTAATTTCGTGTTCTTTTGCTTATTTCGCGGTTAGAATGTCGTCTTATATCTTCCGTCCGCTTTCTTTTCCACCCTTAATTTGTTACAATTCGCGTTTTGCTTGAGTAATCAAGTTGCACCTTATACGTGTTATGAAAGAGATAATTTCAACTGAAAATGCCCCTGGAGCCATCGGACCTTACTCGCAGGCGATCAAGGCTGGCGGAATGATCTTTTGTTCCGGGCAGATACCGATCGACCCGGCGACGGGCAATTTTGTATCTGATGTTGTTTCCGAACAGACGGAACAAGTTTTGAGAAATTTGAGCGAAGTGCTAGCGGCAGCAGGTGCGAGTCTCAATGATGTGGTCAAGACCACGGTCTTTCTCGTGGACATGAATGATTTCGCGGAAATGAACGAGGTTTACGGCCGGTTTTTCAGTGAGAACAAACCTGCGAGAGCAACGGTTCAAGCGGCACGTTTGCCGCGCGATGCCAAGGTCGAGATCGAGTGCATAGCACTGTCGGCGTAACTTAAAAAAGCCAAACGCCGGAGATAAATCCAAGCGTTTGGCAACCTAATGCGAGACCACGGTCTCAAAATAGTTTACGCAGCTTTAACGATCTTTCCCGATTTGATACAACGGGTACAAACCTTAGCTCGTCCGTTTCCGCCTGCGGGAAGCGAGACGCGAACCGATTGGAGATTCGGGTTAAAGCGTCGTCGGGTCTTGTTGTTAGCGTGTGATACGTTATTTCCAAATTGTGGGCCTTTCCCACATACGTCGCAGCGTTTTGCCATATTATTATTGCCTCCTATTACTGAGGTATGAGTGTGAGTTTTAATGAAAACTCAAAAGTAGAGTTTATAGCAAATTAGAGTAGGTTAAGTCAAGTTATGTTACAGATCGATAGGAAAGAGGGAGTGAAAGCCATAGTGCAAAATAACACAAAACGATTTTTGACCGTGGCGTTGATCGCGGTTTTTGCGTCGATTTTCGCCGCTTGCGGACCCGCAGGGCCGGGAACCGGTGCTTCGAATGAGACTGCCGCCAGCGTTAATGGAAAGGTCATTAAGATGGAAGAGGTTGACCGCGCCGTCAAACAGCAGGCACAGGGACAGGAAGCGAAAATGTCGCCTCTCGAATTGGCCGGTGCACGCCTCCAGGTTCTGCAGTCGCTCATCGAGCAGGAAGTGATGTTCCAAAAGGCAGAGAAAGAAAACCTCGTGCCGACCGAGGAAGAGATCACCGCCGAGGTCAACAAGCAAAAGCAGGAAAGCCGTCTTTCTGCCGAAGAGTTTGACAAGCAGATGAAGGACGCAGGTTTCAGCGAGGCGGCACTTCGCGATACGACCAAACGCGGCCTGGCGATCAAAAAGCTGGTCGACAAGATCACCGCTCGCATCGAGGCACCCAAAGACAAAGAGATCACTGATCTTTATACCGCAAATCCTGAGCTGTTCGTCAAGAAACGCGGCGTCAAACTCGCGACCATTGTTATCGATCCGTCGAACGGCGGCCAGGGCGATGTTACGACCAACGATGCTGAGGCAAATGTTCGCATCAAAGAACTTTTGACCAAGCTCTCACAGCCCGCCAGCGATTTCGCGGCTTTGGCTCGTGAATACAGCGAAGATCCGAGCAAGCTGCAAGGCGGCGATCTTGGTTATTTGAGCGAAGACGAACTGAAACAGAATTTTGGTGCACAGAATGCAGCAGGCTTTATGAATCCGCAGTTTAACATTGGCGGAATCACAAATGTCATTCCTCTTAACGGTAAGGGATATATTTTCAAGCTTCAGGATCGTGTCGAAAAGGAAGAAGCACTTACGCTTGAGAGCCCGGGCGTTCGTCAGCAGATCATCGATCTTCTGACAAACAACCGTAAGCAGCTTCTTGCGGCGTCGTATCAGGCGATGGCTATGAACGAAGCAAAGATCGAAAACCTGCTCGCGAAGAAGGTTGTCGAGAATCCTAACGAACTGAGCGGAGCACGGCCTGCCGGATCTGCAGTTGCTACCCCAACGACTCCTGCAGCTGCGACACCGACGGCTCCGGTTGCTGCGACGCCGGCTAAAACCGCGACAGCGACTCCGGCAAAAACGGACACCAAGCCGGCGGCAACAAAGCCTGCGACGAAGTAGTTATTCGTTTTTCAGCTAATCAGATCAAGGTGAAAGGCAAATTTCATTTTTTGCCTTTTGCCTTTTTCCTTTTTACTTAAGTTTCATGTTATTCAGACTCTCAGACGTGTGGAAATCGTACGGCGGGACCGAGATACTTAAGGGCGTCTCGTTCCAGGTAAATCCGAACGAGAAAGTTGGGCTCGTCGGCCGAAATGGCGCTGGCAAAACGACCGTTTTCCGGATTATTACCCAGCAAGAAGCCCCCGACGATGGCGATGTGATCAAGATGAATGGCCTTAAATTGGGGCTGCTTGATCAGCATGTCGACTTCGGCGAAGCCGAGACCGTACATACCGCTGCGCTTTCTGCTTTTAAAGAGATCCACGACATGGAAGCCGAAATGCGGAGCCTCGAAAAAACGATGGAGACCGATCATTCGGATGCAGTTCTTGATCGATATGCAGATCTGCAGACGGAATTCGAACACGCCGACGGCTTTTCCTATGCCGCCAAGGCCGAGGCCGTTTTGCTCGGAATGGGCTTCGGTACAGAATCATGGGGCGAAGACGTTCGGACACTTTCCGGTGGACAAAAGAACAGGCTCGGAATGGTTCGTCTGCTGCTTTCGGGTTCTGATGTTCTGCTGCTCGACGAGCCCACAAACCATCTCGATGTGGACGCTGTTGAGTGGCTTGAAGAGTTTCTCAAAACTTACGACCGTTCTTACGTTGTTATCAGCCACGATCGATATTTTCTTGACCGCACGACCAATCGCGTGATCGAGATAGATCGCGGTCAGGCCGTCACCTACAAAGGTAACTACTCAAAGTATCTCGAAGAACGCGAACTTCGCCGCGAGCAGCAGATCCGTGAATACGAAAATCAGCAGCAGTTGATCAACAAGACGCAGGAATTTATCCGCCGCAATCTCGAAGGCCAAAAGACCAAACAGGCAAAATCCCGCCGTACTCTCCTGGCCAAAATGGAACGGATCGAGGCTGTGACTAGCGAGAAATCCGGTGGGAATTTTGGGCTGCGGCAAGTGCAGCGAACGGGAAACAATGTACTTACCGCCGAAGATCTGACGATCGGCTACGGCGACAAGGTGCTGGCACGTGATATCAAGTTCTCGCTCCATCGCGGCGATGCTCTCGGCATTATCGGCGGAAACGGGAGCGGCAAGACGACGCTCGTGAAAACAATTCTCGGCAATATTCGCGAACTCGACGGCAAGATCCACTGGGGAACCAAGGTCAACATCGGCTACTATTCGCAAAATCTCGAAGGCCTCGAGCCGCGAAACGAGGTAATACAGGAATTACGGCGAGTTGCTCCAACTGCAGATAACGGAACGCTTCGCGGCTTTCTCGCTAAATTCCTGTTTACGGGTGAGGACGTTTTCAAGCCGGTCTCGGCTCTTTCAGGTGGCGAAAAGGGAAGGCTTGCTCTCGCAAAACTGATATATTCGCAAAAGAATGTTCTCGTACTCGATGAGCCGACAAACCATCTCGACATCCCTTCGCGCGAGTCGCTCGAAAACGCCCTAGAGGAATATGACGGCACCATCATCACCGTCAGCCACGACCGCTTTTTCCTAGACAAAATCGCGAGCCAAATGCTCTCGTTCGAACCTAACGGCACCGTCCTCAGCTACGATGGCAACTACACCGAATTCCACGACTGGAAAATAGAGAGACAGGAGACGGGAGACAAGAGACAGGAGTCCAAAACAAGAGCGGAAACACGGCCGGTAGAAAGTGCGGTCGTAGGAAAGTTGGAAACACGACCGGTAGTGAGTGCATCAACTCTCAGCAAGAATCAAGTCAACCAGCTCGAAAAGCGTGTCAAGCAGATCGAATCCGAACTGCCGGGCCTCGAAGATCGTGCCGCGCAGTTGACGACGGAAATGGCCGATCCAAAAACCGCCTCCGATTACGCACGGCTCGCTGATGTCACAAAGGAGCTCAGCGAAACTGAAGCGAGAATTAAGGATCTTTACGCTGAGTGGGAGACGGCCGCTGAACAATTGAACTAGAGAGGTCTTGTTCACGTGTTTTGACATGGGGAACGAGCCTTTGATCGTTTCCTTGTGATGATATGCGAACATTTTGGGGTATCAATGCCATATGTTCTAGCTCAGGTTAACAATACAGACTCCGCAGAATGTTGGACGCTTTTGTCTTTCATCGCTCGTTCCGTTTCAAAGTCATCGTTCTGTATTCGTAGAGTGGACAATCGCGGCGAGGCTGAAATGAGTTTTCTCATACCAAGGCCGGTACTTGGCGACTTGCAGGAGATCCTCAATCGAGCGAAAATGTAGACAAGTGAAAGTTTTCTGTTTCAGTTTCGTAGTCTATCTGGTCGTTTTATGCGCCCAGCCGTGTCGAGTCCTCACGTCAGTTGCGACTTGTTTTGAACAAGGAAATTCCGTCGTTTCGGACTGCGAAACGGGATCGGGCCGCGGTTTTGCCGACGAAGATTGCCCGTCATTCTGCGGATGTTCGTGTTCCGCCGACACTGCCACGATATCGCCGATTGATATCGGGATCCGCCTGGGAAGCGAAATGTACAGTGCCGTCGCGATTTACGCGGAATACAGCAGCCCGCATCTTTCCACCCGCAAACAGGTCATCTGGCAACCTCCAAAAGCATCGATGTAACGGCACGACTGCGCCGTTTTTTCATTTTTCCGTATAATAAATAGTCAATTAACATGTCGGCCGGCTGCGAGCACTTGTGCTTTCGTTCGGCTTGACGCGACCGAGATCGAATATGGACGAACAAATACATCGTGGCGGTGCGCAATTGAACGAATTACTGCCGTATTTCGCATGGACGATCGCATTGCTGGCGATGGCCGGCAGCCTCTTTTTCAGCGAGGTCATGCAGCTTCCGCCGTGCGTACTTTGCTGGTATCAGCGTATAGCATCCTATCCGTTGGTACTGATCATCGGTATCGGTATTTTGACTCGCGACGCACGAATGAAGGTATACGCATTGCCGTTTGCTCTGATCGGACTAGCGATCTCGGTCTATCATAATCTGCTTTATTACGGATTCATCCCCGAATCGATCACGCCGTGCACCGAAGGAGTGCCGTGCAATGCCGTTCAGATCGAATGGCTTGGATTCATAACAATACCATTCATGGGCTTTGCGTCGTTTTTAACGATGACTGTCTGCCTGTACTTTTATAAACCAAAGGAAAAATAGATCATGCGAAAAGAGTTTGTGATTTTAGGGGCGATAATCGCCATTGTAATTGTCGGTGCCGTTGTCGGCTCGAATTATTACCGAAGTTCAATTCAAAAGGAATCCATTGTTGGAAACAGTAATTCCGGCGGAAAGCCGAAGATCGCACCAGAGCAGCTTGTGCGGCCAGACAGCCCGTCTTTAGGGCCCGCTGACGCCAAGGTGACTCTCGTTGAGTTTTACGATCCGGAATGCGAATCGTGTGCTTCGTTTGCGCCCGTAGTTAAAAAGATCCTGAAAGAGAACGAAGGCAAGATCAGATTCGTCACTCGTTATATGCCGCTTCATCCCAATTCGCTGACAGCAGCTAATTTTACCGAAGCCGCCGGAGAGCAGGGTAAATATTGGGAAGCTCAGGATATTCTCTTCAGGAAACAGCCGGAATGGGGAACGAAGCACGGTCCTCCGACCGCCGCTCCACCGCCGAATATCAACGAGTTATTCGACAAATACGCGAAGGAACTTGGCCTCGACATGGAAAAAGCCGCGGCCGCGATCAAGTCGAAGAAATTTGACGCCAAGATCGAGCAGGACCGCAAGGACGGTCAGGCCATCGGCGTCCGCCGGACTCCGACATTTTTTGTCAACGGCCGCGAATTAGCCACGTTCGGCGAATCGTATCTTCGGGCACTGATCGACGAGGAATTGAAGAAATAGCCAACCGCCAAACAAAGGAAAAGACGCTAAAAGGAACAATCTTTCTAGCGTCTTTTAGTGTGATGCGCGGTTAAAATCTCTCACGATTCAATTCTGTAATTCGGTGCTTCCTTCGTGATGATGACATCGTGAACATGCGATTCTCGAAGTCCCGCTGAGGTTATGCGGACGAATTGGGCATTGGTCTGCAATTCTGCGATCGAACTGCAGCCGGTGTAGCCCATTCCTGAACGAAGGCCGCCGACGAGCTGTGTAACCATTTCCGCTACGGAGCCTTTGTACGCGACACGGCCTTCGATGCCTTCGGGGACGTACTTGGCGTCTGAGACGGTGCCTTCCTGGCTGTAGCGGTCGCTGGAGCCCTGTTTCATCGCCCCGATCGAGCCCATGCCTCGATACGTCTTGAAATTGCGGCCCTGGAACAGAATTACCTCGCCCGGAGCCTCTTCGGTTCCGGCAAAAAGCGAACCGATCATTACGCTGTCGGCACCGGCAGCGATCGCCTTAGCAACATCGCCTGAGAATTTGACCCCACCATCGGCGATAACTGGAACGCCTGAGCCTTTGGCTGCATTAACGCTTTCGACAATTGCTAAGATCTGCGGTACACCTGCGCCTGTCACAACCCGGGTCGTACATATCGAACCAGGCCCGATGCCTATCTTAACAGCGTCAACTCCGGCCGAAATTAGTGCTTTTGTAGCTCCAGCGGTCGCAACGTTTCCGGCAACGATCTCGATCTCTGGGAATCTGCTTCTTACTGCTTTCACGGCATCAATAACCCGCGAGCTATGCCCGTGAGCCGTGTCAATGACGATCGCGTCGACCCGAGATTTGACGAGAGCTTCGGCCCGCTCGAGAAAATCGCCGGTCGCCCCTATAGCCGCGGCACAGCGAAGCCGGCCGAGTTCGTCCTTTGCGGCAATCGGGAAGTTGATCGCCTTTTGGATGTCCTTTACGGTGATCAGACCCTTAAGATGGCCATTTTCGTCAACCACAAGCAGCTTTTCGATGCGGTGTTTTTGAAGTTTGACCTTTGCTTCGTCAAGCGTTGTTCCGACGGGCACTGTAACGAGCGGCTGCGGAGTCATGATTTCGGATACAGGAATATCAAATCGCGTTTCGAACCGCAGGTCCCGGTTTGTAATGATGCCAACCAGCAAACCGTTACTATCCACGACGGGAACGCCGCTAATCTTGTAGCGGCTCATTATTTCCAGTGCGTCGGCGACAAGTTTGTCCTGATGGATAGTGACCGGATCGACGATCATGCCCGATTCGCTGCGTTTGACCTTGTCAACCTCTTCGGCTTGCTGCTCGACGCTGAAATTCTTGTGTATCACGCCTATCCCGCCTTGCTGAGCCAGGGCGATCGCCAAAGCAGCCTCCGTAACAGTGTCCATCGCCGATGAACAGAGCGGAATGTTCAAATGAATATTTCGTGAGAATTTGGTGCGTGTGTCAGCCTCGGCCGGCAGTATCTCTGAGTACGCGGGGACGAGCAAAACGTCGTCAAATGTCAGGCCCTCTTGAATTTTCTTGATTTCCATATCCAATTATAAACAAAAATGCCCGCAAATTGCTTGCGGACATCTTAAATTTTATATTTCAGCCAAACAACAATTAATTTGGACCATTCGCGGCCGGCTTTGCCGTGGTCGGAGCGGGTTTAGGTGTCGCCGCCGGTTTAGTTTCAGGTGTTTTCGCCGGCGTGGTCGTTCCGGTATTTGCCGCCATACTGGGCTTCGGAATAGGTGTCGGTCGAATCGGCGTTATGCCTGTAGTTGTCGGCGGAGTCGTAGCAGCCGTGCCGGGATCCACGGGAGCTGCCGCCGGAACCTCAGTCGAGATCGCACCGCTCGTCCATATCTGGGCCAAATTAGATTTGTTTACCTCAAATTCGATCGCATTACGTTTTGGTATCAATGGCTGAGCCGGCAATGAAATAGGCTTCCCGTTTATCGTCAGCTGCACATTGTTAGCAAGCGATTTTGAATAGCTCAGTTTCAAGCTTTCCTTTGGCTCAAAAAGTGCGGACGTTCCCGGTGTGACAACATTGCTGCTCATTTTGCCATCAGCGGTGGCAGCGAGTGAAACAGGTTCGCCAACTGCCTTGAATTCGATCTTCACTGTCGCCATGTCTGGCGTCGAACCATCAGTTGATGTGCCCGGCACGACAGAGTTCGAGTTTGTGTTGGCAGCATTTGTTACGGGAGTCTTGGGCGTCTCGGCGGGGGCGTTCAAATAATTGAGGCCAAATAGAATGCCCGCAGTCATTAGGCCAAGTATCACAACCGCCCCAATAACAGTCGGGATCATCGACCGTGATGAATGATCGTCGGTCAGGACCTCCGGTTTGTATACCTTTAGATCTTCGTCTGCCTTTCCTTCATTTGAGGCAACGACAAGCGAATAATCATTCAGAGCTTCTTGTTCGTCAACTCCGACATATTTAGCAAAAGATTTAATGAACCCCTTGTTAAATATCCCGCCGGGCAGCGGCTTGTAATCATCACGCTCGATCGATTCAATATAGTGAGGTGAGATACGAGTTTGCTCTGCGACTTCAGATAGAGAAATACCGCGTTCTTCGCGGGCTTGCCGCAATTTTTCGCCTAAGGTTTGTGACATTTTCGACGTGTGTGAACCAGTGATCCGAACAACATTCTTAACTGTGAAATATATCTTTGTTTAACACTTCCTGTCAATCGAATCATTTCGGTTTTATCGAACTTGAGAGGCTTGATTATTGGGTTTTCGCGTGTTACGTTTAGGCATTGTCCGGCACATATAATAAAATTCAGCTGAAAGTAGGTGAAGTGAGGAATAATCAATGAGTTTAGAAGCTCTCGGAATGATCGAGACAAAAGGTTTTATAGGCGGAGTCGAGGCGGCTGATGCCATGGTCAAGGCAGCCAATGTCCAACTCGTCGGCAAAGAGTATATTGGTGCCGGCTACATGACGATCTTTGTTCGCGGCGACGTCGGAGCGGTCAAAGCTGCTACTGACGCAGGTGCAGCTGCTGCTCGCCGAGTCGGCGAATTGATAAGCGTGCATGTCATACCGCGTCCCCATGGCGAGGTGGAACGAATCCTGCCAAAAGGCGGCAATGTCGGGCTGAGCCCCGACGAAAAGGCGCTTCAGGGCGGCGGCGGAAGACAGCTTAGCTCGGGCGGAGCCGGCACATCTTCGGCCATCTCGAACGAAGGAAGCAAGACCAAGACCAAGTAGTGGTGATAAAACACGGAGGTGGTGAGATGATAAGACTTAGTGATCTTTTGATCATGTTGTCGAATGTCTTAGTGCCTCCGGCTTTTTGTGATGTATGAGTGACAAGGACCTGGCAGCCCAGCAGGAAGCTCGTGACGCGGTAGAGGCCGCTCACGCGGCTTTTGCCATCGTCGCCAGATTTGATCAGCGTAAGGTTGATGAGATCTGTGCCGCGATGTCAACTGCGGCCCTGGCGGATGCTGCCCGGCTCGGTCAAATGGCTCATGAAGAAACGGGCTTTGGAAAGCCGGATGACAAGCGCGAAAAGAACAGATTTGCCGCCGAGGACGTTTGGAATTTCTTTAAGACACTGAAAACGGTCGGTGTAATTTCCGAATCCGAGTCCATCGTCGAGATCGCCAGCCCTCGCGGTGTTGTGGCGGCGATCATTCCATCGACAAATCCCACGTCCACCGCAATTTTCAAGATAATCATCGCGATCAAGTCACGGAATACGATTGTACTCTCGCCTCATCCTTCGGCCGCAAAGTGTATAGCCGAAACCGCCCGTGTGATGCTCGAAGCCGGTATCGAACATGGCCTTCCGGCTGACGCGGTCAAGTGTCTTACTCTTTCAACCATTGAAGGCACTGAATCGTTGATGAAGCACAAGCGGACCGCGGTGATCCTGGCGACAGGCGGAACGGGCCTTGTGCGTGCGGCTTATTCCTCCGGTAAACCGGCATTTGGTGTCGGTCCAGGTAATGTGCCCGTATTTATCGAACGTTCGGCTGATGCGGCAAAGGCGGTTTCTGATATTTTGACCAGCACCTGTTTTGATAATGGTACGATCTGCGCGTCGGAACAGTCAGTTGTTGTCGATGCTCCGATCGCCGATGCAGTTCGTAGGGAGTTTCGCGAGCAGGGCGGCCATTTTTTGAGTCCATCGGAAGCCGAAACCGTTGGGAAAATATTATTGACGCCTCAACGGACGCTAAATGCGTCGATCGTAGGGAAATCGGCCGCCTTCATTGCTGAAATGGCGGGAGTTTCGATTCCCGGGGGCATTAGATGTTTATTGGCGGATTGTGCTGGTGTCGGTCGCGATCATCCGTGGTCGATCGAAAAATTATCGCCTACATTGGCGTTTTATGTCGTCGACGGTGTCGATGCCGGAGCCGCCAGATGTCTCGAAATACTACAATACGGCGGAATGGGGCATACGGCCGGAATGCATACGCAGGATCGAAAGGCCGCGATAACTTACGGTGAGAAGATGCCTGCGGCCCGTGTGATCATAAACTCGCCGACCACGCATGGTGCTATCGGCTTTTCGACCGATCTCTCGCCGTCGATGACCTTGGGATGCGGTTCGTGGGGCGGAAACGTAACGTCTGACAATGTTTCACCGTTACACCTGATCGATATTAAGCGAGTTGCCTTTGAGACCAAATCTGTCTCCAAAAGGTCGGTCGCATCCGTGGCAAGTACCGTGCAACCGCTGCCGCCGGCGGCTGCAAAACCCGGAAAAATAAAACGCGAGGATATCGCCGCGCTTGTCGACAGCTTTTTGAGCACGCATGTTGAAAAAGAGGAGCCAACGACCGATCCGGTAAAACAAACCATCGTGCATCACACATTTCCACCACCTGAGTCTGAAAAGCCGCCCGCTCCGCTCGATTTTGTGAGTGAAGACGATGTGCGGCGTGCGTTGGACGGCGGGAAGCGCATTTATATTACAAAACGATCGATCCTCACACCTTCGGCACGTGACCTGGGGACCGAAAAAGACATTTTCACGATTGTTTAGACGATAATGGCAGAAGCGATCCTCGAAAAGGCGGTTTGTTTCTCTTGCGGAGCCGGCGTTCGCGAAGGGACGCAGTTTTGCTACAATTGCGGTAAGCCGATAACCAATGGCCTCGCTTCGAACGAGTCGGTAAGTCTCGATACAGATCTGGAAAAAGTTGACATTTCCGAGATACGTTCCGAAAAGAACGAAAAGGATGATAAGGCAGACAAATTGGCGGCAGCCGCGTCAGAACGCAAGAGATCGCGGGTCGGACAGAGAAAGCCGAAAAAGGTCGTGTGGGAAGAGCCGGGACCGATGTCGAACAGAATATTTGTTCTGGTTTGTATTCTCATAGCAGTCATTGCGGCCTTGATCGTTTTCTTAATGTTGTTCGTGAGGTAAGGAGATCATTTTGTTCGCTGCATCTGGAATATTCTTCTTGGCTTTGCTTGTCGGCATTATTTTTCTATCCGTTGGTATTCTCATAATTCGGAAGGCAAAGCGCAGCAAATGATCGGAACAGGTGAATCTATGCAAGCTCTAGGGATGGTTGAGTGTTTCGGACTTGTCGCGATGATCGAGGCGGCTGATGCGATGGTCAAAGCGGCAAACGTTGAGCTGGTTGGTTATGAAAAGATCGATGCCGGTCTTGTGACAGCGATCGTTCGCGGCGAGGTCGGGGCGGTCAAAGCAGCCGTTGACGCCGGTGCGGCTGCCGCCAGACGCGTTGGAACGGTCACCGCTGTTCATGTCATTCCGCGACCACACAGCGAGGTCGATGAGGGAATACCAGTACTTGTGACGGGTGAAACAAACCGAAAGAAGATTTCCGGCTCGGTCCCCGAATAAGTGGAGGCAAATTAAAACGAAAGTCGCAGCTCTTACATTCATCATAATAACGTCGTTTGGTGCTGTGATAGCTCAGGATGTTGCGGCAGAGCTCCGATCGAATAAAGAGCTTCTTGAAATGTATCTGATCAAATATGCTCCCCATGTATTCGACGTGGAATTTGATGGCTGCGATGCGAACATCAAAATATCATCCCGCAATAGAAGCTCTTTTTCATTTTCGCCACCGTCGTTCGCCGGTGGAACCTTTCCTCGCGATGACGGTTCCAGCTCCTTTTCTGCCGGACGGGAAGTGAGTTGAGGGGCCGCGTTACTTCGATCAGATTTGTTCTGATCTTGTCCTCACTGGAATCCGATGATATCAGTATCATTCCACCTTTCCGCGGCAAAATGTCATCGATCAGGATCGTTGACCAATCCCGTAGCCGTGCGATCGGAAGTCTAAGAAGAGGTAAGTTAACGGCGATCTCAGAATTTGAGTTTTTGGTGAATCAAAAGAAGGCCGCAAATGTTGCAGACACGCTTCGCAATGTGATCGCTCAATGTAAACTCGGGACGTAGAAAGAGATCGACGCACAAAATTACGGCCGGACAGTTTGTACTGCCCGGCCTTCTTGATCAATCAGATCCGATAGTATCGCTACGGTTTAGTTGGCGTTGTGGCCCGCTTTGCTGAACTTGGGCCGTCTGAGTCCGCCGTTCTCCCGGTTCTGGTGATCGGGATTCTCTTTTGCTTATTCGGCCCGTCGTCAACGACGACCTTGATGTTTCGAAATGTGCCGTCGCGTTTGTCATTTGACGGAATATAACCGATAGAAAATTGAGTCCTTAATTCACTTGCGATCTCCTTTGCAACAGCCGGAAGTTCGCTCGCACCGGCCGGGAAATAGGCCTTTCCTCCGGTTTCAGTTGCCATTCGCTCAAGAAAGGCCTTCGCTTTACCCTGTGGGCTCTTTCCAATAAAGCCGCCTTCTTTACTAAGATCTCCGACGAAACCGACGACGTATATCTGAGCCTCAGATTCACGCAATAGGTCGAAAAGCTGCTTTTCGTTGTAATAACTGTCGCGGTCTTCACCATCCGTCACGAGAATGATCGCCCGGCGCTTTTTATCCGTTGCACTCTGCGATCGTTGATATTCCTCTACATTTTCGACTGCAAGATAGACCGCGTCGATTATCGCGGTCTGGCCGCCTTCGATATAGAGGTTATCGAGCGACTCGTTCAAGTCGGATTTGTTGGTCGTGAACGGCTGCTCGATGCTGATCTTTTCTCGGCCGACAAAGCGGATGATGGCGGTTTCATCCATTGGGCCGTTAGTGTTTACGAGTATCTTTCCGGCTTCGATCACTTTTTCAAGCTGCGAACGGAGCGACCCCGAATTGTCGATGACGAGAGCATAATTTGTCGGCACCTCAGATCGCGAAAAATAATCGATCTGCTGGAGGACGCCATCTTCATAGACCTTAAACTCACTTTGCTTGACGTCGTTCACAGGTCTACTATTGCGGTCAATCACGCGGACATTAAGGTTAACGAGTTCTGTATCAACCTTGATTATCTCATCGTCCGGCGTAGGTTTTGGCGTTGGCGTTGGAGACACTGCCGGCGTAGGGGTTGGCGTCGCGGTCATTGCCTTACTATTCTGAGCAGTTCTGATCTGGGCGTTCGCCGCAAAAAAAGAATGGAATAAAACTGTTCCGGCTAAGGCCGTTCCGGAGAGAAAAAGGTAAGCGTTACGTTTCATTTTGTGCGTCTGTCCTATCGATAATTGGTATTCGGGGTCGCGTAATACCCGTCGCGACTGCGAACCGTTAGACGCGGCAAACCGCGAGGAGGTTTGACCTTAACTTTAACACGCCGCCATTTTCCATCGGGCTGAAAATCTTTCGGCGTGTAACCGATCGAATATTGATGCCGCAGTTCAAGGGCGATCCGCTCGAAGATCTCATCCATTTCGACATCAGTATCAGGGTAGAATGATTTACCACCGGTCACCGAACTGATCTCATCAAGAAAAGATTGGCCCTGCATTCCCATTGAGCTAGACGTATCGCCGCGGCTCATGATACCGACCGAGTACGTGACCACATCAGCCTCTTTCATCAAACGCCTAACCTCTCCAAAATTATAGCGCGAAGCGTTGTCCTGCCCATCGCTAATGATCAAAAGTGCCCGCTTTTGATGTGCTCCGCGCGTGACGCGTTCGATGCCAAGGTAGACAGCGTCGTAAAGGGCTGTGTTGTTCTTCGGCTGAACTAATGTAAGTTTTTGCAGGACGGCTTCTCCGTCCCGTGTGCGATCGAGTAATAATTGCGCACGGCTGTTGAATGCGATCAAAAAATATTCGTCCGAAGGGTGACTCGTGAGAATGAAACGCGACAATGCCTTTCTTGCTTTGTTGATCTTATCGCCGCTCATCGAGCCGGAAACGTCAAATAGAATTCCGACGGAAACCGGAGCGTCGCTGTCGCTAAAGAAGGTGATCTCCTGGGGCTCGCCGTTATCTGTGATCTGAAAGGCGTTCTTGTTCAGGCCCGAAACGTACCGGCCATATAGATCGGTAACGGTAAGCGTTAAAGTAACGAGGTCGGTCTTAACTTTGAGCGGTGCGTTGTCGTCATCCGCAAATGGTGGTGTCGGAGTTGGATCCTGACCGTGGAGAGCGGTAAAAACAGAAACAATCAGAACCCCGATCATTGTTGCTCGAGCAACCGAAGGCAGTGCAAAACCTACCAACAAATTTAAGGCCATAATCTCTCCCAGAGGTAACCTACATATTAGGTAATGAATAGAATCCGCGCAAGATAAAAATTGAGATGTTTAGGCTTGGATTAAGGTTGTTTCTACTACGTAAAGAATCATCCAAAATTTCCACGCTGCAACATTTATCTACAAATCGCGTGATATAATCCAGAAAGCCATTGACCCCTGAATCTGATTTCGAAGCATCGCTGTAAATTGGATTCAGATCGGGCTTTATCTCGGCTCTCGTAAAAGCTTCTACCTATGTCTGAATTCATTTGCCGTCTTGGCACGCCGTCTGGTGAGATCGTAACCAAAGTTGTTGAGGCCGCAGCGATCGCTGATGCACGCGTCAGGCTCGAGGCCGAAGGATTTCGCGTGTTCGCGATATCGTCTGCTGAAGAGGGTCTTTCATCAGTACTATCGTTTGGCGGATCGAAGAAAGGTAAGGTCAAAGCGGGCGATTTCCTGCTCTTTAATCAACAGTTCTCCGCGTTGCTGCGCGCCGGAATACCAGTGCTGCAGGCAATAGGATTGCTCAAAACACGTTCGGGTTCGGCGAACCTGAGGGTAGTATTGGTGGATGTCGAAGACAAGATCAAGAACGGAATTCCGCTCTCGGACGCATTTGAAGCCCAAGGTATTTTTCCGAGAATATATACCGCGTCCATTCTCGCCGGTGAAAAGAGCGGAGCCCTCGACGACGTACTTGCACGCTTTGTTACCTATTTGAAACGAAGCGTTGGCATCTCCCGCAAACTTCGAGGGGCCTTGGCGTATCCCGCGTTTTTGCTTCTCGCTGCCACATTGATGGTCGGATTTTTGACGTTCTACATCGTGCCGCGAATGTCGGACTTGTTTAAGGGGCTCAGCGCTAACCGCGCATTGCCTACGATTACGGTCGCAGTACTGGCATTTTCTAATGCCGTGGTCGGTAATATTTGGTGGCTGCTTCCGTTGACCATAATCGTTATCGTTGGGCTGGTTTTGTGGCTTCGAACCGCGAACGGCAAACTGATGCTGCATAAGTTGCTCCTGCGGATACCGGTTGCTGGACAATTGATCCGAAATATGGCGGCGTCGTCACTAGCGAGGTCACTTTCGACTTTGTTGTCCGGCGGTATCACGGTCCCCGAATCTTGGGATATCGCTTCGCAATCAATAAACAACCTTGAGCTCAGACGTCGCAGCCAGGGCGTACTGCCCATGATCCGTGAGGGCCGCGGATTCACCGAAGCGTTGGAACAAGCAAACTGGCTGCCGGAACTAGCGCTCGATATGATAGGCATCGGCGAAAAATCAGGTAGTTTGCGGGAAATGCTGGATGAGGTCGCAACATTCTATGATGCTGAGGCCGAGGTTCGGCTCGAACAATTGACGACGTTGCTCGAACCGGCGATCCTTCTGTTCATGGCCGGCATTGTTGTTATCATTTTGCTTGCGATCTATTTGCCGATCATCCAAACCATCTCGTCGGGACCGTTCGGCGGCCGCAAGCAGTAGAGAGTTTTTAATATTTGTATGGAAACTGAAGAAGTAACCACAAGCAATCCGTCGGCACCAAAGATCGAACTGTCGGATTTTCTAGAGAACGAACCGCCCGAAATGATCGATGCCAAAGTTTTGGCCCGTCGATACCGGATGCCGTTTATCGATCTCTTGCCGCCCGACGGCCCATCACCGGTCGATCATGATGAATTGGCACGCCTTCCCGTCGATCTGATGCTTCGAAATCAGTTTGTGCCGCTGAAGCGTGAAGGCAATAACCTCCATGCCGCAATGGCCGATCCGACCAATCTCGAACGCCTCGACGAGCTCGAAAACGTTCTTAATATGCGCATCGTGCCGTACGTGGCGACCGCAGGGTCGATCGACGTTGTTCTGCGCAAAGGTGATTCGACACAGCGCGTTTTGCAGGAAGCCGCTTCCGGATTTAAGATCTCGCTCGTCAAAGAGACCGATCAAGGCGACGAGGTGCTCGACCTAGACCGCCTTGCGTCGGACACCGACATGTCGCCGATCATCAAGCTCGTCGACACAATACTCTACAACGCGATGGAATCGCGAGCCTCGGACATCCACATCGAGACCCGCGAACGCGACGTACAGGTCAAGTTCCGAATTGACGGGGCGCTTTACGCCAAGGTCGATCCGATCGACATCGCCTATCACCAACAGCTTATATCGCGTATCAAGGTCATGTCCGAGCTAGACATCGCCGAACGCCGAATCCCGCAGGACGGCCGATTCCGAGTGCGTTACAAAGGCCGAACGGTCGATTTTCGTGTGTCGATCATGCCGACGGTGTTTGGCGAAGACGCTGTTATCCGTATCCTCGACAAAGAGCAGATCAACGAGAGCTTTAAGAATCTCGATCTCGATGTTGTCGGCTTCGACCCCGAGGACGTAGCGAGATTTCGGCTCTATATCAAGGAACCGTACGGCATGGTGCTCGTCACGGGCCCTACCGGTTCCGGTAAAACGACCACTCTTTACGCCGCACTCAACGAGATCCGCAACGAAGAAGACAAGATCATCACGATCGAAGATCCGGTCGAATATCAGTTGCACGGCATTGTTCAGATCCCCGTAAATGAGAAAAAAGGCCTAACATTTGCCCGCGGGCTGCGTTCGATCCTGCGTCATGACCCTGACAAGATCATGGTCGGTGAGATCCGTGACGAAGAGACTGCTCAGATCGCGATCCAATCGGCGCTGACCGGCCATCTTGTGTTTACGACGGTTCACGCCAACAACGTAATCGATGTTATCGGCCGATTCCTGAATATGGGCGTCGAGCCGTACAACTTTGTGTCGTCGCTCAATTGCGTTCTGGCTCAGAGGCTTGTGAGACTCTTGTGCCCGACGTGCAAACGTGCTTACGTTCCAACTCCTGATGAACTTGCGGAATCTGGACTTCATCAAAAAGATGTTGGAGATAAGGTCTTTTTCAAGAGCGTAGGCTGCGACGCCTGCAACCACACCGGATATCGCGGCCGTACGGCGATCCATGAGCTTCTCGACATGTCGGACACGATCCGCGAAATGATCATCGAACGACGCCCCGGCTCCGAGATCCGCCGCCAGGCAGAGCGTGAGGGATTGTCGTCGCTGCGCGAATCGGCCGTCAAAAAGGTATTTCTCGGCCTTACAACACTTTACGAGATCAATCGCGTTACGTTTGTTGAGGAGATCGGAAAGGTTTAGGCAAACGCAAGTTTTGCGTGTGGTCTGCGTTCAAGTCTTTGATGAGTATCTACCAATTCAGAATCGCAGGGGCAGTTCTGTTGTTAGCATTTTCCGTTGCAGCGGTGGTCGCTCAGGTTCCCGGCAATCCCGATAACTGGTGCCGCCAGGGCTTTTTCACGCTTGATTCAAGAGAATTTGGCGTCAGCGTCGTCAAGGGAAAAAAGAGCACCAAAGCCTTTTTTTACGGTGACGACAACGAACAATGTCCGGGATCGGCATCGTGCCGAACGAGGTCGTACGTCGTCTCCGGTGACTGGGTGATCACCAATCGAAAACGCGGCGACTATGTATGTTCATGGTTTGCACAGCTGAAAGGTGCTCCGACGGTCGGGTGGCTGAAACTGAGTGACCTCGATTCGCCCCCGGTCCTTTCTATCGCAGGTGCAAATGTCTGGGTCGGCGAATGGAAATATGCTGATAACGATATTATATTCGCACCCGCAAACGTGCCGGGCACGTTAAGTGTTAAGGGCACCGCATTTTGGAAAGGACTGGGAGACAACATCCACATCGGCGAATTGGATGGAGTCGCAAAATACGACGCGGATAAGCTCGAATATGCCGACGGCAATGGCGAATACGATTGCCGTGCGTCAATGCAGCTCGTTACCGGAAGGTTCCTGATAGTTGCAGATAATATGAACTGCGGCGGAATGAATGTGACGTTTTCAGGGATCTATCTTAAGTCAGCGGCAAAACGCACGAAGAATTGAGCTATGACAGGATCAGTTCAGCGTAAAGAGTTGGGTCCACATTGCCTCCGCTGACGATCACACAGACTTTCCTTCCAGCAAACAAACCCGGTTTTTCGAGAACTGCACCGAGCGACAGTGCTCCCGTAGGTTCGCACTTTAGATTTGCTAGTTCAAAGTATAACTTCAATGCTTTCTTGATGTTATTCTCTGATACCTCAACTATTTGTCGAACTCCATCCCTGACTATCGGCCAGTTCACCTTACCCAACGAAAGCGTTCGCGTGCCGTCCGCGATCGTTTGCGGCTCTGCGATGTTAGCTACCAATTCGCCCACCGCAAGTGACCGTGCAGCGTCGTTTGCCATCAGCGGTTCGGCCCCGATTGCTTCGGTCGTTGAGGCTTTTCTGCCGAAGCTCTGAACGATGCCTGAGATGAGGCCGCCGCCGCCGACCGGCACAACGATATAGTCAAACTCCATCTCAGCAAGCTCATCACCCAGCGTCGAGTTGCCGTCAATTACGAGCTGATCGTCATACGCACTTGCAAGATATGCGTCGGGACGTTCCGCTGCCAGTTGGGCAAGTCGTTCGGCGCGGCTGACCTCTTTCACATTTATAAGATCGGCGGTCGCTCCGAACGTTCGAACTGCGTCGACCTTTACCTGAGCGGAATTGGCGGGCATTATCACCGTACATTTGCGGCCCAATAATTTGCAAGCATATGCGAGGGCTTGTCCAAAATTACCGGACGAAACACCGATAAATTCGTCATTCGCGTTATTCAGCACGACATTATATGCAGCTCGAAACTTAAAGCTGCCGGTGTGCTGAAACGTCTCGCTCGCGATAGTCAGATCGAGCCCGAGATGGTCGTTTAGTTTCGAAGACCGTATTAGTGTCGTTGGTCTGATAGCCTCATGCAATTTTGGATGATTCGACGGCATAGTTTAACATCTTGAAAAGAAGAATTTACCACAGAGTACACCGAGAGCACAGAGTTCAAAAATCGCTTTCTTTCTCTGTGTCCTCTGTGGTGAAATGAATTTATGACAAAAGCACATTTCGGTATGATCGGTCTCGGCACAATGGGCCGCAATTTTCTGCTCAACATCGCCGAACACGGCATCAGCGGCGTTGGTTACGACCTCGACGCCGGCAAACGCGAACTGCTCCTCAACGAAGGCAAAAACATGCCTCTCGATATAGGCAGCGATCTTGCCGATTTCCTCGCCAAGCTCGAATCTCCGCGCAACATAATGCTGCTCGTGCCCGCGGGGCCGATCGTTGACAGGGTGATCGCCGATCTCGTGCCGCACCTTGATAAAGACGACCTGATCATCGATGGCGGCAACTCTCATTTCACCGACACCGACCGCCGTACTGCTGAGTTAGAAGCCAAAGGCGTCGGTTTCATGGGCATCGGGGTCAGCGGCGGCGAGGAAGGTGCTCGTCACGGTGCCTCGATCATGCCCGGCGGCCGCCGCGATCTTTACGACCGTATCGAGACCACGCTCCAGGCCGTTTCCGCTAAGGTAAACGGCGAACCGTGCGTCGCCTACATGGGCTCGGGCTCGGCCGGGCATTTCGTCAAAATGGTGCACAATGGCATCGAGTACGGGATGATGCAGCTGCTCGCCGAGACGTACGATTTCATGCAGCGTGCTCTGCGGATGGCAAATACAGAGATGCACCGCACATTTACCGATTGGAACGGCGGCGAACTCAATTCGTTCCTTGTCGAGATCACTGCCGAGGTGCTGCGAAAGACCGATCCCGAAACCGGCAATCCGCTTGTCTCGATGATCCTCGACACAGCCGGTCAAAAGGGAACCGGCAAATGGACTTCGCAAGCGGCGATGGACCACGGAGTGCCGATCCCAACCATCGATACTGCTGTCTCGATGCGGCAGATCTCGTCCCAAAAAGCAGTTCGAACCAAGATCGCACCAAAGTTTGAAGGAATGCGAACAACCGCCGACGCGAGCCGTTCGAGAACGTCGGTCGGAGAACTCAAAGATGCGCTTTTCTGTGCATTTATCTTTACCTACGCACAAGGAATGTCGCTGCTTCAAAGAGCGTCGGTCGAAAGTAGCTACGGCCTCGATCTCGCCGAGATCGCCCGAATTTGGCGCGGCGGCTGTATCATTCGCTCAAAACTGCTCGAAACGATCCGCCTGGCATATTCCTCCGAACCGTCGCTCGATAACCTTATGCTTGACAAGACATTCGCCGACATGTTGAATTCCCGCATCGGTTCGCTGCGAAAAGCGGTCGTTGCATTTAACGAAAACGGCATTCCGGCGGCCTGTTTCTCCTCGGCCCTCGCCTATTTCGACGCTTTCCGCACCGAACGCCTCCCCGCCAACCTCATCCAGGCCCAACGCGACTACTTCGGGGCTCACACATACCAACGCACCGACAAAGAGGGAACTTTCCATACTGACGATTGGGAGAAGTAGTTGTCCGGCTTGTCCCGAGTGTCCCGCGTGTACATGTTGTCCCGGCTGTCCAGGGTGTCCCGCGACGTTTTGTCCCGGCCTGTCCCGCTGTTGTCCCGCCGGCCATTGGGGCAGGCAACGCACTGTGATCATTGGACTTGCAGTGTCGAAATACCCCAAATTCGCGACTTTTCAAAAAAATGATTATGACAATGTCTTACAAGCAGTAATGGCAAATTGGCGGATCGGTCAATATCCGGCCGCCTGATCGATTGTCAAAGATCAAGCCACACGCGAATGTGTGTATGCAATAGCATATCATAAATGCAACGCCAACTGAGGAAGTTTTTAACCACGAATAGGCACGAATCGGAAGTTGCTTTATTCGTGTTCTATCGCGTCCTTTCGCAACAACGAGACCGCCGCTTGACACGGCAAAAAACTGACGTATTATCGGTTTACTGATGGGCAGCGAATTCTAATTGCGAAGGCTTTCTTCGACCCGTGGAGGATGAAAAACCATGCCATATCCAAACATTTTCGACAAAGAGGTTTCTAACGGAATAATCGAGCGTTTGAACACACTGACGCCGGAGTCGCAGCGGTTGTGGGGGAAGATGGACGTGGCGAGGATGCTGGCGCATTGCAACGTCGCGTATGAGTGCATTTACGAGCCGGATAAGCACCCGAAACCGAAGTTTCCGATGAGTTTGATACTGAAATACATCGTCGCCCCGATCGTTGTCGGCGACAAACCGCCGAAGAAGAATTCGCCTACCGGGCCGCAGTTCATCATCGCCGACGAACGCGAGTTCGAACGCGAACGCACTCGCCTGATCGAATACATAAACCGCACCACGGAGCTCGGTGCCGACCACTTCGACGGCACCGAATCGCACTCCTTTGGTGTGCTGAACAAGACGCAATGGTCAAATATGCTCTACAAACACCTCGATCACCATTTACAACAGTTCGGTGCTTAGGGTCAGGAGTTAACCGCGAAATCCGCTAAAATAGCTAAATACATAAGTGTCCTGTTTTTAGCATTTTCCGCGTATTTAGCGGTTGATAGTTCTTAATTTTCCTGTTCCACGATCTCCCAGGCATGTTCGGCTTTGAGGAGTCTAGACATCAGCGACGCATGTACGGCGTGGCCGCTTTTTTCGGCGGTTATTTTGCCCTCGATCGGCATTCCGAGTAGTGCGAGGTCGCCTATTATATCGAGGATCTTGTGGCGGACAAATTCGTCGTCAAAACGCAGCGGTGTTTCGTTGAGCATGCCGTTCTCAGTAAGCACGATCGCGTTGTCGAGCGAACCGCCGAGAGCCAGATTTGCCTTACGCAGCATCTCGATCTCGTGTGTAAACCCGAATGTCCGTGCCGATGCGATCTCGCGTCCGAACGAGCCGTTATTGAAGACAAAATTCAAATGCTGCCGTTCGATGAATGGATGAGGGAAGTCGATGACGCAGTCGATCTCAAATCTGTCTGCCGGTTCGATCGACATCTTGCGGTCGCCATGGCTATATTCGACTCGCTCAAGAATGCGCAGAACGTGGCGCGGAGAATGCTGTTCGACAACACCGGCTTTTTCGATCAATTCGATGAAATCCTCACTCGAGCCGTCCATGATCGGGATCTCGATATTATCGAGATCGATAAAACAATTGTCCACGCCCGCACCCCGCAGCGCCGAAAGCAGATGCTCGCACGTCGACAATACAACCCCTCGCCGCATCAAAGTGGTCGCGTAGCTGCAATGTGAGATGTATTCGACCGACGCCGGTATTTCAAAATTATCGAGGTCCGTCCGTACAAATATATAGCCAGTATTCTCAGGCGCGGAGCGCAGTGTCATGTTCACTTCGACGCCGGTGTGCAGCCCGACGCCGGTGATCTCAATAGGTTTAGCGAGGGTCGTTTGATTCATTTGTCGCTATTCTTCATACAATCACTGTGCCAAGACGCATACCAATAAAATCCTATGATTTATCTGCGATTTACCTGTGTAAGCTTTTGCAAAAACCTCTTTTCTGTTGCGTTTTCGCCACATTGATGTCTCGGATTTACTATTAACGATCCACGATTTACAATTAGTCATTAATTATGGCAATAGAAACCGCCGGCCAAAAGGCCGCGAAGATCACAAAAATACGTATCGATAATGCGTCGACACTAACGCTTCCAAAGGACACCGAGGTGACGATCAACAAGATCCTCGATTTTCTGCCGGTCGAACAATATCGCGGTGTTGAAAAGATAAAACTCGTCGATTTTATCAATGACCCGCGGCTTAAGAACATGGACACGCCTATCAAGGGCGATCTGCCGGGACTTTACCATCCGCGGGCCGGAAATCAGGCACCGTGGTTTGAGATGTCGATGGGGGCATTGCTGCAGCCGACCGAGACATTTGTCAAAAAATTTATGGCTAAGAGCTCCTTCAAGGGCAACATAGCCGGTTTGTTGTTCTCGCTCATCGGCCAGCACTACTATTTGACCCAAAAGCATTCGATAAAACGCACGGCTCTGGAACCGCAGATTCGTGTGTATGCAGAAAAGAACCTGAAGGTTTGGAGCGAGAAGCAATCCGAAGGTAGTTTTCGTGCAAAGCTGTTCAAACCATTCCGCCCATACCTCGAACGCTGGGCGAAATGGCTGAACAAAAAAGCTGCCGAATCTAAGAAGTAAGGCTTATTCGCCGCGAAGAAGAGCAAAAGGCGCAAAGTAAACAAAAATTCTGCGCATTTTGTGCCTTTTCGCTGCCAATTAAAAAACTATGAACTATTGGATGGTCAAGCAGGAACCTGATTCGTATTCGTGGGACGATTTCGTTG
>CAZVDM010000012.1:0-5898 GCA_964625555.1 uncultured Chloracidobacterium sp. | reverse complement strand
AACTATTGGATGGTCAAGCAGGAACCTGATTCGTATTCGTGGGACGATTTCGTTGCCGACGGAGCGACCGATTGGACGGGCGTTCGGAATTATCAGGCACGCAACAATCTCAAGGCGATGAAGAAGGGCGACAAAGTGTTCTATTATCATTCGAACATCGGCAAAGAGATCGTCGGCATCGCGACTGTCTCGAAGGCAGAATTCCCCGATCCGACCGATGAAAAATGGGTCGCGGTGGAGCTAAAGCCGGTAAAGGCTCTTAAGAAACCGGTCACGCTCGCTCAGCTAAAGTCGAACCTGGCTCTCGCAAATCTCGGCCTTCTGCGTCAATCCCAGCTATCGGTCAGTCCGGTGACCAAGGACGAATACGAAGAGATCCTGAGTATGTCTAAATAGTATGTTAAAACAAGCCGTCGCTCATTATCACGAACTCCTCGAAGACGCCGACCTCGCGGCCGCATCGCAGCAGATGCTCGATTCGCAGCTTGAGAGCTCGAAACTGATCTTTGGCGGCCGTCGCCTTTCGCCCTATCTTCGGCCGCATTTTGTGATGGAAAGCGATTGGATACTTATCAAAAAGTTGTGCGAAACGATCTTCGGTGCACTTCAGAAGGTCAAAGATGCGGCGATCGAAAGCGATGAGATCCTCAACGAACTCGGCGTCACCGAGATCGAACGCGAACTCGTACGTATCGATCCCAAGTACTCACACGTCTCGCCGACTTCACGGCTCGATTCGTTTCTCACCAGCGAATCGTACAGCTATGTCGAACTCAACGGCGAAAGCCCCGCGGGTGTAGCGTTCTCTGATTCGGCGACCGAAATATTCAAACTGCTGCCGGTGATGCAGAAATTCGCCGAACGTTATGAGATCACAGGACTCGAGGGTTCGTCGAAATTGTTGGATGTGCTGATCGAGTGTTATGCCGAATTCTGCGGAGGCGCGCCGAAATCGGATCCGCTCATTGCGATCGTCGATCTTGAGGACCTGCCGACTATCAAGGAATTTGAGCTGTTTCGCGATTATTTTGAATCAAACGGCTATCGCTCGATGATCTGCTCGCCGGGCGAACTCACATTTGACGGCTCGCGGTTATCGTGTAACGGAACTGAGATCGACATCGTTTACAAACGCTTGCTCGTCAATGAGTATTTGCCGATCATGGAGGCCCAACCAGCATTGCTTGACGCATATCGGGCCGGTGCGATCTGTATGGTCAACAGTTTTCGCGGGAAATTGGTTCACAAAAAGGCTGTGTTCGCCGTGCTGACCAACGAGCGGTATAGACACTTATTTAGCGACGCCGAGCTCGATGCGATCGGAAAGCACATTCCTTGGACGCGTTCATTTCGTGAAGAGAAGACCGAGAACAAAGGCGAAACGATCGACCTGGTCGAATGGACTCGTGCAAACCCGCATAAATTGGTTTTGAAACCCAACGACGACTACGGCGGCAATGGTATTTACATCGGCTGGAATTCGAGCGTATCTGAATGGGATGACGCGATCGAAGCAGCACTGCGGGACGGCGATTACCTCGTTCAGGAGCGCGTGAAGACGGCGAAAGAGCTCTTTCCGATGTTTACGGACGATGAAGGCAACTGGGAACTCGTCGAACAGCTCGTAGATCTTGATCCGCTGCTTTTCATGGGCAAGGTTGGCTCTGCCTTTACGAGGCTGTCTTCGACCGAGCTTGCCAACGTCTCGTCTGGCGGCGGTATGGTGCCGACCTTTATTATCAGTGAAAAATAGTGTCAATACCCGGAGCCGGAGCCTTCGGTGAACCCTTGCATGAAACTAACCTCCGAGAAGAAGTCGCGTCTACGCAGATTGACTGACGAATATTCAAGTCTTGCTCAAAGGCTCCACCTCGGCGGCGGCCAGGACAAGATCGAAAAGATCCACAAACAGGGAAAGCTTACGGCGCGTGAGCGAATAGACCTGTTGCTCGATGCGGGTTCGTTTCAGCAAGAGATCGGACTTCTCGTCGCCTACGATCAGTATGACGGCCAAGCAGCTGCGGCTGCAGTCGTAACTGTAGTCGGCAAAATTCAGGGTCGAGAGTGCGTCGTCGTTGCAAACGACGCCACGATCAAGGCCGGTGCGTGGTATCCCGAAACGATCAAAAAGATCTTGCGGGCCCAGGAGATCGCGATGCGCAATCGTGTTCCGATCATCTATTTGGTCGACAGTGCCGGCGTCAATCTGCCATACCAAGGTGGCGTATTTCCCGGACAATACGGTGCCGCACGCATTTTTTACTACAACTCGATCATGCGGAAATACCTTAAAGTTCCGCAGATCTCGGCCGTCATGGGAATGTGTGTGGCGGGCGGAGCCTATCTTCCTGCATTGAGCGACGTGATCCTAATGGTCGAAGGCACCAGCTTCATGGGCCTCGGCGGTGCAAATCTCGTAAAAGGTGCGACCGGCCAGACGATAGACAACGAAACTCTCGGCGGGGCGATGACGCACAACTCGATCTCCGGCGTCGCCCATTTCCGCACAGCGGATGATAGATCGTGTTTAGAGAAGATCCGCGAACTTGTTAGCGAATTGCCAGCGAAGGAAACGAGCCGTGTGTCGGTGTCAGAATCGGGAGCCGTGGCGGCCGGGTTCCGTGAGCTTTACGATATTCTACCTGACGACCACAGAGCACCTTACGACATGAAACGTGTGCTCGACTGCATCCTAGACCAAGGCGGCATCGATGAATTCCAAGCCGATTTTGCCAAAGAAATGATCTGCGGCACGGCCCGCATAGGCGGTATTCTGGTCGGCGTGATCGCCAACAGCCGCGGTATTTCGAAAGGGAAGCCGGGGACCCCGCCGCGTTTCGGCGGCATCGTCTACACCGAATCTGCCGAAAAAACGGCGTATTTCATTGAGAATTGCGACCGCCATTCGACGCCTTTGCTTTTCGTTCAGGACGTCTCCGGCTTTATGGTCGGCGCCGAAGCTGAACACAGTGGCATCATCCGTGCCGGAGCCCGTTTTGTCGAAGCGATGGCGACCGCCGCCGTGCCAAAGATCGTCCTCACGATAAATCACGCCAGCGGCGCAGGATATTACGCCATGGCCGGGCAGGGTTTCGACCCCGACTTTATCTTCTCGCTTCCTACGGGCCGCATGGGCGTCATGGAAGGCGACTCCGCCGCCCAAGCCATCTACGGCACCCAGATCGAAAAACTCAAAAAAGACGGCAAAGAACCGCCCGCCGAAATGCTCGAAGAAATGCAGAAGGTCCGCGAAACCTACGACCGCGAACTAGACGCCAAGCATGCCGCCGCCCGAGGTCTGGTCGACGCCATAGTAACGCCCGAAGACCTAAGAGATTCGCTGCTGCTCGCATTGCAGACGTGTTTGAATACAAACCAACCACACATTGGAGCCTTTGTTTTGCATCCGTGTCCGTAGCCCGCACGTTAGTAAGGGCTCGTCAGCGCAGAATTCGCCACGGAGATCACCGGGACCTCAGAGTTCAGATTGCCGCTTTTACCCTATAATTTCGCCGAATCGTTTTGGGATTTCCACTCGATTAGAACTTTCCTCAAACCAAGCAGGGCCGCGCTACGTCAGGTAGTTCAAAGCTGGAGTTATTTCATGTTTCCTCGGCTTTGAATGCGGTCTTGCTCACCTGCACCTGCCACATCTGGGCAGATGTCCCCAATCTCCGGTCAAAACTATTAGGATGATGGCTTTGCTCCTAAGGCATTGAAACGTTAAGCCGCACCTAGACCAATAAACAAAGCATGACTGAAAAGGTGCGCTGGTCATCGAGCACTTTTTGGTGTATAGTTTCGTCATTCCAAATTTTAGCCTTTCCAAAGGAGATCTTGTCATGAGAAACGCTCGCTTTTTGCTATTCCTATTATTGGTTTCAGGGTTGCCGGCATTATCGTTTGCGCAGGGCGGCAAGGCAGCGGATGTAAAGGCTTCGGTTATCAGGCGCGTGGTGCCGCCTGATGCGCTTGTGATGGAGAATATGCCTTCGATCCCGATCGAGATCGCCGAGGCAACTAAGAAATATACCGAGGTAATTCCGGTCGGCGGCGGCAGCTGGCATCCGGTTCGACGCGAAATGCTGGCCGTCAAGCGTGCCGGCAACGTCGCTCAGGTGCACATGTTGAAAACTCCGTTGGGCGAGGTCAAGCAGCTTACTGACTTTCCTGATCCGGTCGGCGGCGGCAACTGGGAGCCGAACAGCGGCAAGTATTTTGTCTTCTTCAAGGCGACCGGCGGTAACGAGATCGCACAACTGCATCGATACGATGTCGAATCCGGCACGATCACGCGTTTGACGACGAACGACAAGATGCGTATCGGCGGCGGGCCGTGGACGACTGCCGGCGACAGATATCTCTACACATCGGTGCCGACCGGCGGCGGAACGTCGAGCGAGACGATCAAGACCGAGTTCTACACAATCGACCCGGCAAATCCTGATTCGGCAAAACTGCTCGTCGCCCTCGACGGCGTCGGCTGGGGAGCGGTCGAATTCTCGCCGGATGACAAAAAACTGGTCGTCGGCAAATATGTTTCGGCAAACGAAAGCTACGTTTATCTTTACGACATCGCGAGTGGCGACAAAACTCTCCTGACGCCGCAGGAAGGCAGCGAGAAAGTTGCGTGGAACGTCGGTGGATTTAGCAAGGACGGCCGTGGCCTCTACCTGACGACCGACAAAGGCAGCGAGTTTGCACGGCTAGTGTATATGGATCTCGCAACCCGCAAGATCACTTCGCTCACTGACCACATTAATTGGGACGTAAATGGCGGCGAACTGTCCGAGGACGGCAAATGGCTCGCGTTCACGACAAACGAGAACGGGTGGTCCAAACTCCACATTCTCGACACCGCGACAAACAAAGAGATCAAACTTCCGAAACTGCCCGCAGGTCAAGTCGGCGGCATTCGCTGGCACAAAAAGACCGGCGAACTCGGGCTGAATATCAGCTCATTCGCGACGCTGACCGACGCCTATTCGCTCGATCTAAAGACCGGCACACTCACACACTGGGCAAAGACAGAGCTGAACGGCTTCGAAACAAAGGGCCTTCGCGAGCCGGAACTGATCAAGTGGAAGAGCTTTGACGGTCTCGAAATTTCGGGGTTTGTTTACAAACCGCCGACATCATTCAAAGGCAAACGACCGGTCATCATCAATATCCACGGCGGCCCCGAAGGCCAATCGACGCCGGGCCCGCAGGGACGCAACGGCTATTTCATCAACGATCTCGGCGTCGCGATGATCTATCCGAACGTACGCGGTTCGTCTGGCTACGGCAAGACGTTTTTGGCGCACGACAACGGTTTCAAACGTGAAGATTCTGTCAAAGACATCGGAGCGTTGATCGATTGGATCGCGACGCAGCCCGATCTCGACAAAGATCGGATTATGGTCACCGGCGGCAGCTATGGCGGATATATGACGCTCGCCGTCGCGACGCATTACAACGACAAGATCCGGGCGAGCATCGACATCGTCGGCATCTCGAACTTCAACACGTTTTTGAAGAACACCGAATCATATCGCCGCGACCTGCGCCGCGTCGAGTACGGCGACGAGCGTGATCCGAAGATGTACGAGTTTCTAGCCAAGATCTCGCCGCTCACCAACGCGCACAAGATCACAAAACCGATGATGGTCGTCCAGGGCAAAAACGATCCGCGAGTCCCGTTTACCGAGGCCGAACAGATCGTCGCCGCCATCAAGAAAAACAACACGCCCGTCTGGTACCTAATGGCCAACGACGAAGGCCACGGCTTCAGCAAAAAGAACAACGCCGACTACCAATTCTATTCGTCGATAATGTTCGTCAAGGAATTTTTGCTGAACTAATTTCAATCAAACTTCCTACTCAGGCTCCGGAATGGTTCAATTGCCGTTCCGGAGT
>CAZVDM010000011.1:2589-40463 GCA_964625555.1 uncultured Chloracidobacterium sp. | reverse complement strand
TTCAGTTTTTTGGCAAGCATCTTGCCGAGCGTTGATTTGCCCGCTCCGCTTGGGCCGTCAATGGCAATGATCATGTTCAGAGTGCAAGCTTTAGCTTGTTTCAGGCAATAGTTTTCTTGATCTTCGGTGGTAGTTTATCAAAAACGAGTTCGTAAGACTTGCCGATAAGTGATTTTAGTTCGTCGGGCGTGACGGCATCGAGATCGGAGATACGGACCCATTTGTAACGTCCGACATAAGCCGCGGGATCGATGCCTTCGCGTTCGATGAGTTCATTGAAACTCTCAGGCGTGCATTTTATCGACATTCCACTTTGTACGGAATCGGCGCCTGTGACGCAAAACATCTTCGCCCCAACACAGAAACACAGGTCGGCGCCCCATTTTATATCCTCGGTCGCGCCGGGAAACGACAGGCAGAATTTTCGAAGTTGTTCGATATTCATAAAGTTCAGAGTGCAAGCTTTAGCTTGTATGGCCGTCAGGAGTGAACAAGCTAAAGCTTGCACTCTGAACGTAAGGCGCCAATTACACCTTCAATATCACCCGCCGACACGCCACAATGGGTTACGAAACGGATCTTGGTGCCGAAACCGATCGAAAGAACACCTTGTTCTTTTAGTCCTGAGACGATATCTGCCGCCGTCTTACCAGTGCCTAAAATGTCGAAAATGACGATATTCGTCTCGACCGTTTCGACGTCGATCTCTATGCCATTGATGTTCGCGAGGCCTTCGGCGAGTCGTTTTGCATTGGCGTGATCTTCGTGCAGGCGTTTTGGCGATTCTTCGAGGGCGATGAGGCCGGCGGCGGCGAGAACGCCGGCCTGACGCATCCCGCCGCCGAGACGCTTTCGCCAGATTCGGGCTTCTTTTATGAAATCGTGAGAACCGAGTAGGATCGAACCTACCGGAGCCCCGAGCCCTTTTGAAAGGCAGAATTGGATCGAATCACAATCTCGCGTGAGATCGGCGACTGATTCGTTCAAAGTAGTCACGGCGTTAAAAATTCGGGCTCCGTCCATGTGAACCGGCAACCGAGCGGCGTGGGCATTCTCACAAAGTTCGGCACAAAACGCCGCCGACATAACGCGTCCACCGGCGAGATTATGTGTGTTTTCGAGGCACAACAGGCCGGTTTGCGTGTGGTCGTAGATGCTGTCGGTGCTCAGCACGGTTGCGATCTCGGCCCACGTGAGCATCCCCGTGCCGTCGCCACTTTTCACCGGCCTGATCGTCACACCGGCTAGGATCGCCGAAGCCCCAAGCTCGTAGTTTAGGATATGCCCACGTTCCTCGATGACGATCTCCTGTCCGGGCTTGGTATGTACCTTAACCGCGATCTGATTGCCCATCGTCCCGCTCGGTACAAACAACGCCGCTTCCTTTTCAAAGATCTCCGCCGCTCTTTCCTGTAAACGATTGATCGTCGGATCTTCGCCGTAAACGTCGTCGCCGACCTCAGCCGCCGCCATCGCTCGCCGCATGGCTTCGCTTGGTTTCGTTACTGTATCGCTTCGGAGGTCGATCATTGTTATTTATTGCCGTCCTTTTCCGTGGAGGCGATGGTAACGAGCCGCCATTTCCCGTCGATCTTTTCGAGAACTTCGAGCCATGCGTAAACCACGTGTTCGGTGATCTCTTTGCCGTCTTTGTCCTTCGAGATTCCGCGAACGCGTTTTTGAACGATCTTGGTCGCCATTGTGCCGTCTTTTGAGATTCGAATGACTGGCGGCACGATATCTTCCCATTCGAGGAATTTGAACGATCCAAAATATGCTTTGAAACGAGCGAGGTCGTCGGCACGCGTTCGTTTGACGACGCTGCCGCGTTGAACGGTAGTCGGCCTCTCAGGCGAGTCGCCAACCATCAACTCCGCATTGTAGGTCAGGTGCGCGGTTTTCTGTTCCTCGTGCATTCTCAGCAGTTCGGCCACATCGGCGATTCGCGGTGGAATTTCGAGCGGCTTTGGATCGGCGGCATTCAGCTTGATCGTATGAAATGAAAGCGTCCATTCGCCGGAACTGTCGATGGCTTTGACGACCGATGGCAATGTGACTTTACCGACCTTTCTCCATTCTGTGAAAATGTTTGCGACGGTTTCGGTCGAATTAGGGATCAGGAGTTTGTAACCGTTGAGGCGTTTGTTTTCGGTATCAAAGTATAAGAACGTCGCCATATTGAGTTCATTTTTGGCTGCGATCTTTATTGACGGGCGGCCGTTAAACTCTTCGTTGCCAGCAAACTCAAAATCCTTAAAAAATGCCCGAGGATCGAACGCCATTTTCTGGTATTCGTGGAGACGTGACACCATTCGCTGAAATGAATTCGAGATTGTATGTTCGCCAGTGTCCGCGTTTCTCTCCCAAACGAGATCACCGTTGATAAATATGCTTGACGGTTTTCGATAGGCATAAGTCTGTTCAAATCGGGTCCTGTTTTCGCGAAACGAACTGATCGATGTCGTGTATTTTCCTTTCGGGCCGGTACAGTCGGCGATCGCTTCGATGCTGCGGATCTGCTGAATATCCCGTGGCGAACCGACGGCATCTGCGGCGGCGGTCAGGATCTCATCGACCGATGCGACTCTCGCTTGCCCGAACGCGGAGCTACAAACGGGCAAAAGACCTAATGTGACAACAAGTATTGCTCGCTGGAGAAGCATAGAGATTAAGAACCCGGCGTTTTCGAAAGCTGTAGATTCGCCGGATCCCAATCCGCGGCTTTGGCTCCCGCCTGATAGGAGCTTTCGAGGAATTCGAGTACCGCTGCACGCGGGTTTTCGAGGATTCGAATATCGTCATACATCAACAGAGCCATTCCGCCGTCGGGAGTCCAGGATGCGGTGTCAGGTTGGAGCGGCTCATTTTCGAGGCCGTTGGGTTTAGGCGCCGTGTATGAATAAAAAGCCGGGGCGGCGACGCTGTTTTCTTTGTCGTCGCCGAACCAGAAACCAAAGCTGATGACCTCATGCGAATAGGCCTCGCGGGTGACCATGTTGGCACCTTCGATCTTCGGGGCACGGCGGCCTGAAAATCGTGTCAGGGCGAGGTCAAAGCTGTGCCAGAAAAGGTGAACGGGCGTCGATTTGCCGCAGAAACGGCCTCGGAATTCCTCGAATATTTCGTCGACGGCTACGAGTATCTTGTGAAATCGCTCGACGTATTCCTTGTCATAGCTTTTGTTTTCGTGATCTTCGGCGAACGCCGTGGTTGACGGGGCTTCGTACGGCTCGGCCTTTATCTCAGGTTTTAGACCAAGTTTGGTGAGATTGGCAAAAACGCTGGCATAAAAGTCGGCAACAGTGAGGCCGTCGTACAGAGCAAAATCCTCGACGCGGCCATCGCTCATTCGAATCACCAATTCGTGAGCGTGAAAGTCAAATTCGATCTCAAAGCTGCCGCCATTACGTGGAATCGTCCGTGTAGTAAGTCCACGCGGCGAGACATACAGCGGCACGTGCCACCAGTGATTGATACGCGGGTGCGTTCGCAGCCGTATCTTGCCGACGATCTGCAAATAGAGATGCAGCGTGTTCTTTGTGGGCCGCCAGGCGTCGAGCGGCATTTCGGGGAAAAGTTCGGCGTTGCTCATAAAATTCAACGACAGACACGGTCCAGTTCGGCGAAAGTTGGATCAACTTGGCAGAGACTCGTAGAACCGGTCGTCTTCGTAACAAAAGCCCCAACCTTCGCCGGGCTCGAACGATTCGATCACCGGATGGCTGCTTGCGTGAAAGTGCTTGGTCGCGTGTCGGTTGATCGAATTGTCGCAGCAACCGACGTGCCCGCACATTCGGCAGAGCCTAAGATGTACCCACCGATCACCGGTTTTGAGACATTCCTCGCAGCCTGCGGCACTTGGTTCTACGGGCAATATGGCGTCGATATGTTCGCAATAGTCCATCTAAAATTTAACTCGCTTAGGTTTCGATAATCTTACGCTTCGAAATAGGCAAACTCAAATTTTAAGTGGAGTTTGCTCGTTACTTCGTTTCGATGAATATCGGGGCCTGGTGGTACTTTAGCGAACTGGCTCCGGTTATTTTTTTCACTTCTTTGCTCTTGTAGTTCATTAGGTAAATATTATAACGTCCGCTCGCCGCATCGCGTGCGTCGAAGGCGAGCCATTCGCCGTCGGGCGACCAATCGTGCCAGCCTTCGGCGAGTTCGTTGGTTGTCAGCTTCCACTGTTTCTTTCCGTCGGGCGTTACGGCGTAAATGCTGCTTTTGCCGCCTTGTTCGGATTGATAGGTGATGAACTTGTACTTTGCGTTCCACTGGGGCGGGCCTACCTTATAACCGAATTCCTTGGACATCGGGTCGTCCTTTGGATAGGTCGTTAATTTCTTTCGATTCGTGCCCTCGGCGTTCATTACATAGAGTTCTTCGATCTCAGTGCGGTCGGTTCGATTCTTTTTGTAAACATAGGCGATCTTTTTGCCGTCGGGCGAAAAGGTCGGATCCCTGAAGGCGGCCGCCGGTTCATTGGTTAGTTGCCTGTACCGGCCTGTCTCAATATCGACCACAAATAGCTGATAGCGGATCTCCTTACCGATACGGCCGGAAACGATCATCTCCTTTCTGTCGCTGCGGCTGCTCATCCACGAGTCTTCGAGCTGAAGATCGGTAATTCGGCGGATCTTCTTGCCGTCTGCATCCGATTCGTATAGAAAATAACAACGTTTACACGCGTTTCGGTCGCTTACGAAGAATAAGCGATCCTTCCACGAATAATATGTCCAGGCAACGTCGGGGTTTGCGGTTATGTTCTTTTGACCCGAGCCGTCGAGATTTACCGAATAGATGTCGTAGTCGTCCGTTTTTTGGTTCTCGGGCGTGTTGAAAATGATCTTGAGTTTCGCGGGCTGGGCTTTAAGTTCTGCGAACAGTCCGACGGCGATCAGAAATGCAATTGCGACAAATATTCTTCTCATTAAACTCCACTGGCTATGCTAATATACGCGAATTATGATTGCTGAAGAAACACTCGATTTTCTCAAAAAGCTCGACAATAACAACGACCGAGAATGGTTTCAGGCAAACAAAAAGGCGTTCGACGCGGCTCAGGACAATATGACGGCGTTTGCCGGTTACCTGATCGGCGAGATCGGTAAATTTGACGACGCTGTCGCGGATATCGATCCCAAAACGTGCGTCTTTCGCATCTATCGCGACGTGCGCTTTTCAAAGGACAAGAGCCCGTACAAAGTAAATCTCGGAGCCTACATCAGCCCCGGCGGCCGCAAATCGATGCAGCCCGGATACTATTTTCATTTGCAGCCCGGAGCGAGCTTTGTCGCTGGCGGGAAACATATTCCTGACGGCCCTGAACTGCTGAAGATAAGGACCGCGATAGCCAATAACACCGACGAATTTTTCAAGATCGTCAATAAGAAAAGCTACGCTGACACCTTCGGTGAGATGCGAGGCGACCGTTTGAGATCCGCCCCAAAAGGCTTTGACCCAGAGCACAAGGCAGTCGAGCACCTCAAACTCAAGGAGTTCATGGCCTATACCGAGCTGCACGATGACAAATTTCTCATCTCGCCCGAATTTCCAAAGTATCTCGTGAAGACCATGAAAGAGATGTTTCCGCTGATCTCATTTTTGCGAAAGGTACTTTCTTAAAATTCCCCTTCTTGTTTAGTAGGGGTGCCCGTGCTTCACGGGCGGGGTGGTAGTGCGGAAACAGCTTCCTCCTTCGCTTCTTATCAAAATTCTGGTGAACTACCACCCCGTCAACCCCGATAAAAAACATCGGGGCTGCCACCCCTCCTAAAGAAGAAGGGGAGCTTTTATTAATGGCACCTGGCGTGCGATCGCTTCAATAGCTCCACCATTTCTCCGTCAAATTGGCTTTTGTCAGTAGCGACGATCATATGCGAAATTCGCGGCATCGGCCCGGTGAGTTTGGCCTTTTCGACCTTTTCGTCAAACGGCCGGTCGCCGAGGTCGAGGCCGATGCGAAGTTCTTTCGGCTTGATATTAACAGCCCCGAATTCGCGGTTTTCTAATACGGAAACATATGTCTTCTTCGGCAAGAAAGTCGCATCGGGAAAGTTCTTTGCGACAAACCCGACAAACGCATCGTACAGGGAGCGCATATCGGCGGCCTTTGCAAACTGATTCTCCAGCAGATCGTCGGTGCTTGCGTAGACGGGCTTGCCGCCGTTTGCGTGGATCCCGGCGAGCAGAGAGGCCTGCATGTGATTGAATTTGTGTTCAGATTTTAGCCATGCGATGACCTCGTTGCGTTTTTTGCTTTTGAAACCTTCGACGACCTTTAGCCATTCGGACAGATCTTTGCCCGTTGCGTCTTGTAGGCCGGCCATAAATTCGCTCTCAAATTCGCCCGATGTTTTCTGTGCCATAATTACCTCCAGATCCCTAATATGAAACCAATTGCGGCGAAGTAGACGGTGATATAACCGCAATTGATCGCCATATATTTCAACGAGCGCTGTTCGAAAAGTGCAATGATAACGAACATACCAACGACCCAGATCGAGGTCAGCAGCCCGACCGCGACGCCCCATTGCCAGGTCGTTCCCGGAGCCCCGAGAAAGAACGCCAGATTGTACGACATTACCCACGCAAGCAAAAATGTCAGGCCGAACGTCTTTGCCGGATTGCTTTTTGAAAGTTGTTCGTCGGTCAAGCCGTTTTCCGCCTGCCACGCTTTTGCGAACAAAATAGGCGACCACCAAAGACCGCCGATGACCAGGCTCATGACGGCACAAACAAAAACCGCGATGTGATTGATGTAAATATTTTCCATAACACGGCGATAATAGGTGATGCCTAAAGAGCGTGTATTGGAAAAAATTTACCTACCAAGGTATTGCAGAAGCCGGCACGAAGTAAGGGCGTAACCCTCAACTTGAAATTTACGCCCTTACTTCGTGCGGGCTTCCGCCTGGGCGTTAGCCGACGGGAATGTAATTTTGATAATTGGTGTGAATTTTTGCGTATTGTTCAGGCGTGAAACCGGAGAAATGCTTAAAATCATTGATGAAATGCGATTGGTCGTAGAAGCCGCATTCGAGCGAGATATGGCTCCAGTCGATATTTGTGGCAGCATCGATCGTTTTTACGGCCTTTTGAAAACGCATGATCTTGAGGTACGACTTAGGGGTGACGCCGACTTGGCGACGAAACATCTCTGCAAAATGTTTCTTCGAATAGCCGATCCTTTCGTTCATACGAGCTATGTTCAACGCGTCGGGCCGCTCGGTCATTTGCTGAACCGCAAAAGCGACGCACGGATTGACGGCCATCTGTGACCGAAACTCTTTGATCAGAAACTCCTCGACGATCCGAAAACGCAGATCGATATCTTTGGTGCCGAGCAGACGTTCGCGAAGCTCGCCGAAATCCGTTCCCCAAACTAGATCGGCATCGACGACGCTGTCGGCGATCTCTTCCATCGGGAAAGGGAAAAACGATGCGGCCATGCCCTTTTTGAACGAGATGACCATCATCTCGGACTTGTTGCCCGCCGGAATTGTGATCGGTTCGGTCCGCAGGCCCGACGCCCAGACGTGTTGGCACGCCTGTATCTCTTTGAGGCTCGAATTGTCGTAGATGAACTGCGGGGTATCGTGAAAATCGATGAGGATCTCAGTGTCGCCGTTCGGCAGAAAGCGATCAAAGTTGTGCTCGAGGCTCACGTCGCTGAAATAAACAAGCACCTCGACAAACTGATCAAGTGGAAATCTGGGAATGTGGAACTGATAGACCATCGGACACCGACGCCCGGCCGAGCGGGTTCTAGTGTTTTACCACACCTGCGAGCGAAGCTCCAAGACTTACGAGGATATGTTTGGTTTTTTCATCGGTCATTTCCGCAGCATCACCGTCGAACTTCTGACCGACAAACGCCACGGCAACCTCCGCCGGAAGCACATGCAAACCCATGATCGTAAAAACACCGCGAAGATGAGCCAGGCAGCGGATGCCGCCAAATTGTCCCGGCGACGCCGTTATCAAAGCAGCGGTTTTTCCTTTGATCGGGCCGTACATTCCGTATTTGTCATTCGCACGAGAAAGCCAGTCGATCGCATTCTTAAATCCGCCGGGAATCCCGCCGTTGTATTCGGGCGACGAGATCAGAAAGCCGTCGTGATCATTGAATACGTCCTGCAAACGCAGCGCGTTTGCATCGAATGCTCCGTCAGCCTGCATATCGGCGTCATAGATCGGAAGAGGAAAGTCGCGCAGGTCTATAACCGTAACTTCGGCACCTGCGTTACGGGCACCTTCCGCAGCGATATTTAGGACGCGCTTGTTGTATGAATGTTCGCGATAGCTGCCCGCGACGGCTAGTATTCTTGGCATATTTCTAGCAGAGGTCGTCGCGCTCGATCTGCGAGATCTTGTCAACACGCGGTGCGTGGCGGCCGCCTTCGAAATCTGTCGAGAAAAACGCTTTTACAATATTGGCCATTTCGTCTTTGGATGCGAATCTTGCCGGAAGAGCGAGTACGTTTGCATTGTTATGCTGGCGTGCAAGACGGGCGATGTCTTCGTTCCAGGCGACCGCGGCACGGACGCCTTTTACCTTGTTGGCTGAGATCGCCATGCCGGTGCCGGAGCCGCACATTAACAACCCCTTATCGACTTCGCCGCTAGCGACGGCTTCGGCCACCTTTCGGGCATAGTCAGGATAATCGACCGAATCGGCAGACATCGTGCCCATGTCAGTATATTCAATACCGATCTCATCTAGTGTCGTTTTTATATTTTCTTTTTCCTCAAAGCCGGCATGGTCGGCACCGATAGCAATTTTCATGGTTTTAATAAGTATTACAGGTCAATGTTAGCATCTATCGGCGGAGTACAAAATTTGTAGCGTTGTTGATCATACCTAATTCCTAACTTTTCTTCCTTTGCGTTCTTAGCGTGTTTGCGTGAAAAAGCAACTTAACGCAAAGGCGCCAAGCACGCAAAGGAAGAAAAGTTAAGAATTAATTTGCAAGAAGGCCAAACCAACTTCGTTCTTCTACCAAATCTTTTAGGAGAGCAAACGCATGAAAAACAAATATTCAATCTTTATTCTTGTCTCCCTTTTTTTCTCCGCAACGGCTTACGCCGCGACGACCGAAGAACTGACGGTCAATGCCGTGTCGATCGACATGGATACGGCGACGGCTTCGATCGCCGATCTTCGGGCGATGGGCCGGACGGGGCTTGATGCACTGTTTGTTAAGTACGCTGCCGACATTGAGCGGTTTAAGAAAACCGGCGAGGCGGACGAGGATTGGAAACGTATCGCGACGGCTCTCGACACGGTCGCAATGCAAAAGGACGTTTACACGTCGCACCTCTATTGGTACACCGACCTCGACGCGGCAAAACGCGTTGCAAAGGCACAGAACAAGCCGATCCTCAGCTTGCGGCTACTGGGCAATCTGAACGAAGAGTTTTCGTGCGCCAACAGCCGCTTGTTTCGAGCGATCCTCTATCCAAACGCCGAGATCGGCAAATATCTGAGGGAAAACTACATTCTGCACTGGAAATCGGTCCGGCCGGCTCCGCGGATCACGATCGATTTTGGCGACGGCCGCAAGATCGAACGGACGATCACGGGCAACAGCATCCATTACATATTGGATGCGGACGGCAATGTCATCGACGCGATCCCGGGACTTTACACGCCGTCGATGTTCATGAAATACCTCACGGGCGCAAATCTGGCGATAAAGACCATCAAACGACTGCCTGCCGCCCAGCAAAATCAGGCCCGCCTGAAATATCGCAAGGAAAACTTTGATGCCATCACTGCAAAACGTCAGAAGGCGATCGACACTTCGGGCGTCGAAATGACCGAGACCAGATCCGGAACGATCGCCATTCTCGCGGCCCCGATGGCAGTCTCAAAGATGGTGATCGTGGATGAATATTCGATCCTGCGCGTGTATGACGATTTTGCGAAATTCGAGCCGTCAATCAATTTTGACGACTGGAACAAGCTAACGGCCGTATATTCGCCGGCTGAAAAGCTCGATGCGAACAGTATCGCGATGATCCGACGGCAGAACGCGAAAACCGGCCTGACCGAAAAGGAATTCACCGGCATGTTTGCCAAGCTCGACAATTTCGTCGCTCTCGACACAACGCGAAACGAATTTCTGTTTCACACCAAGCTATACGAGTGGTTGAACGAGAATCGCCGCGGCCGTGTCGTCGACCTAGAAGCGCTCAACGCACAGGTATATGACAAGATCTTTCTAACTCCAAACACCGACAAATGGCTCGGGCTGTATTCGTCGGATGTCTACACGGCGCTCGATGGGAATGGGATAATCGGCAAATAGAAAAAGCAAGAACTCGGCATTTTGGGGGCTGTTCAAGAAGTTTCTTGGGTAGCCTTTTCTTGTTTGAAGCTGGAAATATAAGAGCGGGCTTGCCCCCGCTCTTTCCCCTTAAAAGTTTGTTGACCTCACAGAAAGGGCATATAATTACGACAGTTCGTAACAATGGCCCTTAGCATCAAAAAACTCGCTTTCTTTTTCGTCCTTTTCGTGTCTTTCGCGGTTCACTCCAACGCGCAGGATTTTTTGCCCGAGCTTGTTAAACGGATAAAGCCGTCGGCGGTCGCGATCGAGACGTTTGACGCCAAGGACAACACCATAGCTCGCGGCAGCGGCTTTTTTATTGCTCCGGACCGCATAATAACCAACCGGCATGTGATCGAGCGTTCGAGCCGGGTCGAGATACATCTGCTGGACGGCAAGAAATTTACCGTCCGCGGCGTTCTGGCTGTGGATGGCGAAGGCGACCTCGCATTGCTCCAGGTTGATGTTCCCCGGGCCCTCGCCGTGCCGCTGCCGATCGTTCGTGCGGTGCCGCAAGAGGGCGAATCGATCGTTGTTATCGGCAATCCGTTCGGTCTCGAGGGCAGCGTTTCGAACGGGATCGTGTCCGCGGTTCGCGAGATCGCGGGCTACGGCAAGATCATCCAGATCACGGCGTCGATCTCGCCCGGTTCGTCCGGTTCGCCGGTGGTAAACATGGCCGGACAAGTGATCGGTGTCGCGACGCTGCAGGCCGCCGAAGGGCAAAATCTAAACTTTGCCGTGCCGGCCGAACGCATTGCCCAGCTCAAGATCAATGAGCTGCAAACCTTTTCGTCGCTCAATTCCGAAGCGGCAAAGAACAAACGCTCGTCGGCAGAAAGGCTTTATTCTCAAGGTCTGGCACAGATGTCGCGAGACGACTACGGGCGGGCGGTGCCATATTTTGAACGTGCCGTCGAGGCCGATCCGAATTACGCGGAGGCGTGGTATCAGGCAGGTTTTTGCTACGGCGTTTTGGGGCGTCACGCCGAGGCATTAAAGGCGTCGCGTGCCGCAGCACGACTGCGGCCCGAATGGGCTGCGACCTACATCAATATCGGTGCGTCGAGCTATGCCCTGGGCCAATACAAGGACGCGGTCGAAGCGTACCGGCAAGCTGTACGACTCGACGAAGACAACCCCGAAACGCAGTATTCGCTTGGCCTGACGTTTGGCAAAATGAACCGCGGCGACGAAGAGATACTCGCCTATCGCCGGGCAATTGCCATCAAGCCCGATCATGCAAACTCCATCGAAAAACTCGGCCTGGCCCTTTATAAACAAAAACGGTACGCCGACGCTGCTGTCATATTTGACCAGCTAAAAACCTACAAACCTGACGCCAAGACCTACAATTATCTCGGCGAAAGCTTTCTCGAATCGGGCAAACCCGAAGAAAGTATCGAGGCCCTGAACAGCGCTCTCGGTTACAACCCTGATTTTGACAAGGCCCGCTACAATCTCGGCCGTGCTTATATCAAGCAAGGCAACCGCGACCTCGCTCAGGTCCAATACGAGATACTCAAAAATTCCCGCTCAGACTGGGCAGACCGATTGTTTGTTTTATTGAATCCCTGACTATTCCTGCGACAGTGAATACACCCCATTGCGACAGTGTAAATCTGGCTTGCGACAATGGTTTTTGCGGTCTGCGACACAGGAAAACAGCCCTTGCGACAATCCGCTTTTTGCTATGATCTCCGCTTCTGGTCAGGCTGATCAACGCTGTCCAAATTAGCAGTTCGGTTCTAAACGTAGTCTACGTAGTCCGAAATTCGCCCGCTCATCACATCAGGATCGGCAAAAAAGATCTTTCGTGCCGCAATATCATACTTGAAACAAAGCGATACAGATGATACAATGGTACCGATAGTGTAAGGTGACGAAAATGGATAGAAACTGGATCGAATACGAGGATGGACCGAGACAGCCGGGGCCGGAAAACATATACGTTTCGATAAACCGTGTCGGCGACCTGATGCTAAATCGATTCACGTTCGAGGCGTTGGGAAAGCCGGAGGCCGTTAAGCTAATGTATGATCCGGACACGGATGTAATTGGGCTGCGGCCCGTAAGCAGGCTCATGACCTGTGCGTTTCCCTTGCGGCCCAAGGGCCGCAGCGATAATAAACGGATCCGCATAAAACCTTTTTGCGAGCGGCACGATATGAGGTTCGACGAAACTGTTCGTTTCTTGCAGGCGGAGATCGAAAACGGGATCCTCGTCCTCGGCCTTCGAAACACGCGATCGACAACCCGCAAAAAGCGCAGTTCCGGCCGACGGAATTAAAGAAAAATGCGTCGAGCTTTGGGTTTCAACGCGATCTCCGGTCAACGATCAAGGCTCCGGCTAGCTGTTTACCGGCGGATCTACGCGGCCGGGCCGGGCGAGCGGTTGATCAGGCTGGCAACGAAACCGGCGCCGAAGCCGTTGTCGATATTGACGACGGTGACGTTTGACGAGCAGGAATTGAGCATGCCGAGCAGAGCGGCGATGCCTCCGAACGAAGCGCCGTAGCCGATGCTGGTCGGGACGCCGATGACGGGCACAGCGACCAGTCCGCCGACGACCGAGGGCAGAGCGCCTTCCATTCCGGCGGCGACGATCACAACTCTAGCGTTTTGCAGAATTTCTCGCTGCGAGATAATTCGGTGAATGCCGGCGACGCCTGCGTCCCAGATTCGCGTGACGCGATTGCCCATCGCTTCGGCGGTGAGTGCTGCTTCTTCGGCGACGGGAATGTCGCTGGTTCCGGCTGTGACGACGGCGATCTCGCCGGAGCCGAGTTCGGTCTTGTCGCGGATCACGCGGATCAAATTTGCAGATTCATGCCATTCGGCGTCGGCGAGTACATTGCGGATATCGCCGTAAACGTCGGCGGTCGTGCGAGTGATCAGTACATTCGGCGAGCGTGCGACGAGTTTTTCGAAGATGCCTACGATCTGTTCGCGCGTTTTGCCCTGGCCGAAAACTACTTCGGGAAAACCCTGTCGTGTGGAACGTCCGTGGTCGATCTTGGCATAGCCTACGTCCTCGAACGAAAGGTTCTTTATCTGTTCAGCGGCCGCGTCAGCAGTTACATTTCCACTCGAAACTGCGGCGAGGATCGATTTGATATCTTCAATGTTCATCTGTTTAGAATCTACAACAAACGGGCAGGCGAATAAACGTCATTGAGCCGAAAGGATTCATTGCTTTTGAATTCAGACGGCAAGGGCTAGAATTAAACATATGGAATTAACGGTCGCGATCACGGGTGCATCGGGCACGATTTACGCCCAACGGACGCTCCAATTGCTTGCGGCGAGCGGCGTGGTCGATACAATAAATCTGATCATGTCCGGAACGGCGGCGGTCGTTGCCCAGGTCGAAACCGGGGCGAATTTGCGTGACGTTGATACCGCAAAGATCAACGAATGGTTAGGTTTACCAGCGGATTCGAAGATAATCCGTTATTGGCGGCTTGATAATTTTGCGGCAAAACCGTCGTCCGGTTCGAACAAACAAGCGGGAATGATCGTCGTGCCGTGTTCGATGGGAACGCTCGGTGCGATCGCGTCTGGCGCCGGAACCAATCTGATCCATCGTGCCGCCGATGTTTGCCTAAAGGAGCGGCGAAAGCTCGTTCTCGTCCCGCGAGAGACGCCCTATAACGCGATTCACCTCGAAAATATGCTGCGGCTGACGCACGCCGGCGCCCAAATTCTGCCCGCCAGCCCCGGCTTTTATCACCGGCCAACGAGCATCGAAGAACTCGTAGATCATCTTTGTTTTCGAATTTTAGACCAGTTCGACATCCCGCACTCGCGCAAGTCGCAATGGACTGGCGACGAGATCTATCAAGGAGAATAAACCAATGGAAACCCCACGCATATGTGCATTTTTGATCGTATTATTGGCTTCTGTCTCGAACTTTGCTGCAGCCCCGGGGTCGCTGGATCCAACCTTTGGCGTCGGCGGCAAGGTCGCACGTGATTTTACTGATCCGGTTTATATTCAGGGTGTCACCGTTCAGACTGACGGCAAGATCGTGATAACAGGACTTGCCACCAACGGATCGACCCGCGATTTTTTGGTCATGCGTTTGAATGCGAATGGTGAATACGATCCGACATTTGGTACTAACGGAATTGTTTATACGGACATCAGCGGCAGATATGATGACCCGTACGCAGTGGTTGTTCAAAACGACGGTAAGATCGTGGTCGCCGGAACGAGCAGCACGGGTGGCTGGGGTGATATCGTCTTCGTCCGTTATTTGCCAAACGGCTCTCTCGACCCGACTTTCGACTCAGATGGGATATTGCTTCTTAATTCGTTTCCCGGGTTTGTGGGTGACGGGATCACGACTTTGGCTATACAGCCCGATGGTAAGATCCTCGGCGGCGGGCGGGTCGAAACGGATTTCCTTTTAGTTCGCATAAATCTCGACGGCACACTCGACGGGAATTTTGGCAATGGCGGGATCGTCGTGACGAATTCGAGTGGATTTGCCGATAATCTTCGTGACGTTGCGATCCTGCCGGATGGCAAGATATTGGCAGCGGGAGGATCGGGCCGATGCGTGGTTGCGAGATATAACAGTAATGGCTCGCTTGATGCTGCCTACGGAGCCGGCGGGTTATTCATAATGAATGCGGGATTTCTCACCGAATGCAAAGGCATCGCGACCCAAGTTGACGGCAAGGCGGTTATCTCCGGTTATGCCTCAAATGCGCGAAACAACTCTCTTGTTGCACGTCTTAATGCAAATGGATCTCTCGACACCACGTTTGCCGGTACAGGAATGATCGTATCGAATTTGAGTCAGTCGAGCTGGGACAACTCATGTGATATTGCCGTGCAGCCGGACGGCAAAATACTTGCAGCCGGTTCATCAGGTCAGAGTGATGTTTACGATTTTTCAGTTGCCCGATACAACACCAATGGAACTTTAGATCCAACGTTCGGGGCGAGCGGCATCTCGCTTTCGGTAACGCCGGATAATGAATCCGCAACACGAGCTGTGATCTACGGTGACAAACTCGTTGTTGTTGGCGACGCCGGAGGCATTGTCGCCTCCCCGTTCGGGATCAGATTTGCCCGCTATAACCTAACGGCGACGCCGACCGCTTCGTCCGATTTTGACGGCGACGGAACCCCCGACTATGCGGTTTTTAGGCCGTCAACGAGCAATTGGTACATTCTTCGGAGTTCGGATAACAGCGTTCAGATCTTGCAATTCGGTGCAAATGGCGACGTTCCGTTAGACGGTGATCTTGATGGTGACGGGCGAACCGACCTCGCGATATTCCGGCCGTCCGTTGGACAATGGTGGGTGAATCGGAGTTCGTCAGGTTCGGCGTTTGCTGTGCAATTTGGACAAAGTACAGACAAACCAACCGTAAGCGACTACGATAAAGACGGCCGCACGGATATCGCTTTTTGGCGGCCATCGACCGGTATGTGGAATGTATTGCGGAGCAGCGACGGATTCACAAGCTACTTTGGTGTGCCGTTCGGAGCCAGTGGGGATATCCCGATCGGGGCAGCGACGCAGTAGGTGAATTAGATGACGGATACTATTGAGCGATTTTCGAACCGTGTCGAGAACTACGTAAAGTATCGGCCGGATTATCCGCGAGAGATCGTTGGTTATTTGAGTACAAATTGCGGCCTGTCATCTGAGTCGATCATCGCCGATGTGGGCTGTGGGACGGGCATTTCATGCCGGATGTTCTTGGAGAACGGTAACCGTGTTTTTGGGATAGAACCGAACGAAGCGATGCGGGCGGCGGCAGTAATGCAGTTGGCAGAGTTTCCGTGGTTTATTGCCGTTGACGGGACCTCGGATGCGACGACGCTCGCGAGCGGTTCGGTGGATTTTGTAGTTTCGGCACAGGCGTTTCATTGGTTCGATCCGGAGAAGACACGGCCGGAATTTTATCGAATTTTGAAGCCTGGCGGACATATCGTGCTTATCTGGAACGAGCGTCAGCTCGACACGACGCCATTTTTGGTAGAGTACGAAGCATTTTTGCTTAAGTACGCAAATGACTACGGAAATGTCCGTCATGAGAATATCGCGGAGAGCGAACTGAGCGGATTTTATCAGCAGGAATACATAGCGGCGACGTTTCAAAACGAGCAGATATTTGATTTCGACGGGATCAAGGGCAGGATGCTGTCTTCGTCGTACATGCCGAGCGAAACCGCCGCCGAATTTCCAGCGATGAACGAGGAACTCCAAATGCTGTTTGCGAAACACGCCGAAAACGGTAAAATAAAGGTTTTGTACGACACCAAAGTGTATTTTTCCCGGATCTAGAAGTATGTCAGTTACTGCAGGAACATCGCCCGAAACACGTACCATCACGGTCGCTCATTCGCCCGACTCGGATGACGCGTTTATGTTTTACGGGCTCGCCACCAATAAACTCGAGACCGAGGGTTTGAAATTTGAGCACACGCTAAAGGATATCCAGACTCTGAACGAAGATGCCAAAAATGGCGTGTTTGACGTGACTGCGATCTCGTTTCACGCCTACGCCTATGTGGCAGATAAGTACGCTCTGCTGCCGCACGGTGCGAGCATTGGCGACAAGTACGGCCCGATACTCGTTTCAAAAGAACCGCGAACAGCCGCCGAGATCGGTTCGATGAAGATCGCAATTCCCGGAGAACTGACGAGTGCTTTTCTTGCATTGCGGATCTACAATAACGAATTTGAATACGTCGTTATGCCGTTCGACGAGATAATCGAAGCGGTGCAGAAGGAAAAGGTAGACGCCGGCTTGCTGATCCACGAAGGCCAGTTGTTTTACAACCAATTGGGCCTGCACAAGTTGCTCGATCTCGGCGAATGGTGGTACGACAAGACAGGGCTGCCGCTGCCGATGGGCGGCAATGTCATCCGCCGCGATCTCGGTAAAGACCTGATGAAACAGGTCTCGAAACACCTGCACGCGAGCATCGTCTATTCGATGGAAAACCGTGAGGACGCACTTGCCTATGCAATGCAGTTCGCACGTGATATGCAGCCCGAACTCGCCGACCGCTTTGTCGCGATGTGGGTCAACGACCTTACGCTCGACTATGGCGACCGCGGCCGCGAAGCCGTCAAGCGCTTGATGGCCGAGGGCCATAAGGCAGGCATCATCCCGCATAAGGTCAAGATCGATTTCGTCGATTAATCTATTGCCAATACCATTCTTAATACCAGGGCGTGCTTTGCACGCCTTTTTTGGCGCCAAAAAATCATTGCCAGAACGTTGGAACTGAAGTAGACTACTCGCGAAATCAACAAAAACAAGATCTAGCTTAAACGGAGGCCATATGTTCAGAATTGCCAGTATTGTCCTTGTTTTATTTTTTGTCACCGGCGCAACTTCGGCGGTTTTTGGTGCGACCTACACGGTGACGAATATCGCGGACACATCCGACGGCGTTTGCGACAACAATTGCAGCCTGCGCGAGGCCGTTGCCGCCGCTAACGCAACGCCAGATAACGACACGATCGTATTCTCGGCTCTATTCAACTTCAACCAGACGATCACGCTCGGCGGAACCGAGATCGTGTTCGCAAACAACGGTTCGCTGACGATCAACGGCACCGGAGCGGAAAGACTGACGATAAGCGGCAATGGCGCCAGCCGCATTTTTGCAAGCGGGGCCAATGTCGTGGTCAATATCAATAACATGAGACTCACCGGCGGCAACGGCGTCGGAGCGACCAACAGCGGACGCGGCGGAGCTATCTACAACGTCGGCGGTACAATGGTGATCTCGAATTCGGTGATCACCGGCAACTCCGCGGCAAACGGCGGAGCGTTGAACAATGCGGCTTCGGCATCGCCGTCGGTTCCTGCTAATTTAACTCTGATAAATTGTGCAGTGACCAATAATTCCTCGACGAGTTCCGGTTCGGCGATGCAGAATTTTTCGACCTCATTTCTGCATCTTCGAAACACGACCGTTTCGGGAAATACGACCACGGCGACGGGTATCGCAGGTGCGATCCAAGCCAATGGGACGGTGACGATCACAAATTCGACGTTCTCGGGTAATGCAGCTGCAGCCGGTACCGGAGGCGGCGTCTATTTCAACGGCACGAGCCTGAATATGACCAACGTGACGATCGTGGGTAATTCGTCAGGTATCGGAGGAGGAGGCTTACACCGAACCGGCACAAATCCTTTGGTCATCCGCAATTCGATAATTGCCAACAACACCGGAGCGGCCGGCTCTCTCGACGCCTTTGGGCCTGTAAATTCGGAGGGCAATAACATCATCGGCAATACGACCGGATCGACCGGCTGGGTGATGTCCGATCTGCAGAACGTAAATCCTGTGCTTTCGCCGCTCGGAAACTACGGTGGTATGGGTATGACGCACGCTGTGCTGACGGGCTCGCCCGCTCTCGATGCGGGACAAAATTGTGTCACGGACCTTAGCTGTTCAGCAAATAATCCGCCGGTAGCCGTGGCGGCCGACCAGCGTGGTGCCGCTCGCCCGTTCGGGGCAACGGTAGATATCGGAGCCTTTGAGAGTTCGACTGCCTATGTCGCGGATCTGGTAATGGTGCGAAAAGATCTGGCCGTTAACCAACTATTAACCTCAAACGCCGGTGCGTTCACCTATTCCCTTGTGACGGGCATGCTCCCGCCCAACATGACACTAAACACCGTGGGAGGAGTTGTGTCGATCAGCGGAACCCCTAATCAAACCGGAATCTTCAACTTTGGCGTTAATATCACGAACGGCACAAACTCGGCCGTCGTCAATTACCGGCAGATCGTTGTAAGGAATTCTCCGATAACTAGCGTCGGCGGCCGCATCATGCGAGCCGACGGCAACGGCATAAAGGGCGTCATCCTAACGCTCATTGACAGCAACGGAAACCAACGCCGGACGCTGACCGGTTCGTTTGGCAACTACCAATTTGATTCGATGACCGTCGGCGGTACCTATCAGATCTTCATCGGCACCAAGTTGCACGTGTTTACGCCAAACCCGGCCTCCTTTCTCGTCATCGACCAAACCAGCGACCTTAACTACACGGCACAACCGTAACGGTTCGAATTTGTTGATGGTGCAATGGTGCGACTCCCGTTCGGAGTCGCACGTTTTTGGTTCATACCTAAAGGTTCCAGATCATTCATGCTGCCTGACGAGGACCAATTAACACTGTGCGAAAACGTACCGACAGATCCCGCGGCGAAACATATTATGCAGTTATCGAAAAGTAAATTGACCGTCTGTTTGTCTATCTGGTTTGAATGTTCGGTGGACAGACTGTCCCCCGATCGAAAGAATCTGCACTTTATGATTGCAATCATTTTGTGAACGCTGAGCCGGACGTACATTTAGTTCAGTTGAGGATGCAGGAATATGGATCAAATCAAATTAATAAAAGATCTTAGTCAGGACAATAATGCCGGCGTTGTTGGAGATAAAACGGTCGAGCAGCTTTTCGATGGTGCGTATCGAAAGATCGTCGAAGTGCGGCTTCGCAATAATGCCGTATTGTCGAGGCATCACGCAGATGTGCCCATAACCGTCTATTGCGTTTCTGGCCACGGTGTTTTTAGTGCCGGGGAACAGTTGGAGGATGAACAGGAACTTAGTCCCGGTGTGCTGATCACGCTTGAATCAGGTGTCGAACACGAAGTGATCGCCGATCCGGACCTTCAAATTTTGGTAACAAAGTTCAAAAGCAGTTAAACGGCGAAAGTCGGCGAGTGAGTGGTTTCACTCCGATACGTGCGAAAAATCACGCAGTTGCGGGTTCCAAGGGAAAAAGCCCAGTATTTTACAGCGGCACAGCGATTGCACCCCGGGCTTTCAACCAGATCGGTCAGATGAACCACGTTGGAGATCATTTAACGGCAACGCAAGAATTGCCGGCAGGAGAATATTGAGATGAAAAGACTTTGGATGATACTCGGAGCAGTTTTTGTTTTGTCGTTCGCGATATTGGGATGGGTCGGATCGGAGATATTTCGTCAGGCTCCGCCGATACCGAAAGAGGTAGTTTCGACCGATGGATCAGTACTGATCGCGGCAGAACAGGTCTCGGACGGACAAAATGTGTGGCAGGCTATGGGCGGAATGCAGGTCGGCTCGATCTGGGGGCACGGCTCATATGTCGCGCCTGATTGGACCGCTGATTATTTGCACAGGGAAGCGGTCTTCATTTTGAACGCATGGTCGAACGGCGAATTTGGACGTCCGTATGACGCACTAAGCAGCGAGCAGCAGGCGGTCCTAAGGCAGCGTGTCCAGGATATGCTGCGAAAGAACACATACGACGAAGCGACCGGCAAGATCACCGTCGATCCGCTGCGAGCCAAGGCGTTTGAAGACAATCTCAAACATTATTCGGACGTTTTTGCGAACGGCAACAAGGATTATGCGATCCAGCGGAATGCTCAGTCTGATCCGGCAAAGCTTCGATCACTTACAGCATTCTTTTTCTGGACATCGTGGGCATCGGCTGCGAACCGGCCGAATAACACGATCTCATACACGAGCAATTTCCCATCCGAGCCGCTGGTCGGAAACGTTCCGACAAGCTCGGCGATCGTTTGGACCGGCGTCAGCGTGATCATGCTCATCGCGGGCATCGGCGCGATGGTCTGGTTTTATGCAGGGTGGCGAAAAGAGGCCGAGGATAGTGAGACGCCGGAATCAGACCCACTGATCGGCGAGACGCTGACTCCTTCGCAAAAGGCGACGGTCAAGTATTTTCTCGTTGTGTCGCTGCTTTTCCTGCTGCAGATCGTGATGGGCATCATCACGGCTCACTACGGCGTCGAGGGCGGAGGCCTTTATGGTATTCCGTTACAGGATTATTTGCCGTACGTGGTTTCGCGAACGTGGCATACGCAGCTCGGAATTTTCTGGATCGCGACTGCGTGGCTGGCGGCAGGGCTGTTCATTTCACCTTATATTTGCGGCAAAGAACCGAAATTTCAGAAACTCGGCGTTGATGTATTATTCGGTGCACTGCTTATCGTCGTGCTCGGCTCGATGGGCGGGCAATGGATGAGCGTCATGCACAAGCTCGGCAGCGGCGACATGTGGTTCTGGTTCGGACATCAGGGCTACGAATATGTCGATCTCGGCCGTGTCTGGCAGGCCGCGTTATTCATCGGACTTCTGCTGTGGTTGTTCCTGATCGGGCGTGCCGCGATCCCGGCGTTGAAACGCGAAGGAACCAATAAGTCGCTGATATGGCTCTTTATGGGCACGACGGCCGGCATCGCATTATTTTATGCACCGGGCCTGTTCTGGGGTATGCGTTCGCACATCACGGTCGTCGAGTACTGGCGTTGGTGGGTCGTGCATCTTTGGGTCGAAGGCTTTTTCGAGGTTTTCGCCACCGTCGTCATCGCGTTTCTGTTCGCAAGATTAAAGGTCATAAAAGCAGAACACGCCGCACAGGCTTCGCTGCTTTCGGGAGCTATCTATCTGAGCGGCGGAATTATCGGCACACTCCATCACCTGTATTTTGCCGGAACGCCGACGATCGCACTCGCGTTCGGCTCGGTGTTCAGTGCCCTGGAGATCGTGCCTCTCGTGTTTGTCGGATACGAGGCGTTCGAGCAGATCCGCCATTCAAAGGTGAAGCCATGGCTCGCCCAATATAAATGGGTCGTCTACTTTTTCGTAGCGGTGGCATTCTGGAATCTCGTCGGAGCGGGCATCTTCGGATTTATGATAAATCCGCCGATCGCACTCTATTACATGCAGGGGCTCAATACGACAGCCGTCCATGCTCATGGAGCGTTGTACGGTGTTTACGGCACCCTGGGACTCGCACTGCTGTTGTTTTGTATGCGGGCCATGCAGCCCGAGCGTATCTGGAATACGAAATTGCTGGGGTTTGCATTCTGGGCGATCAACATCGGAATGTTGATGGAACTCCTTCTCAGCCTGCTGCCCATCGGACTTCTGCAGACGTACCAATCAGTGTCGGTCGGCTACTGGTCGGCACGCAGCCCCGAATTTATGCAGACCGAACTGATGCAAGGCTTGCGTTGGATGCGAATGCTGGGTGATACGGTGTTTGCGATCGGAGCGGTCGCATTTGTCTGGTTCTCACTAAAACTGATGCTAACAAAAGGCGAAAATCAAACGGCCGATCTCCCGTAAATATGGATGACATCCGAACACGGACCGATATCGACCTCATTATGCGGGTGTTCTATGAAAGGGCACTCGCGGATGAGGTCATCGGCTATATCTTTAAGGACGTGGCAAAGATCGACCTCGAACATCACTTGCCGATAATCGGTGCGTTTTGGGAGACGATGCTTTTTCAGAGCGGTAATTACGCGGGCTTAGGACGCAATCCGCTCGAGGTGCATATGGCGCTGCATCTGAGATCGGCTTTGAAACCGGAACATTTCGTGCGATGGCTCGAATTGTTTGAGCGGTCGGTCGATGATGAATTTGTAGGCGAAAGAGCTGAGTTTCTAAAGATGCGAGCCCATTCTATAGCGGGGCGGATGCAGGAGTACATCGGTATCGCTGAGATCAGTCTCGCAGAAACAGCCGTAGAGGCTCGATCCGATCGATAAATATCTTTCCGTGGACGATACGGACCAGATCCATCTCGGCAAAACGGCGGATGACGCGGATCGTCGTTTCCGTCGTGAGGCTTGCCATTTCAGCAATATCCTGACGGCGCACCGCGATCTTTAGCGGAAATCCCGAGTCCTGAGATTCGGCGAGTTTTACGAGGACGTTGCCGACTCGATGCTCGGGCGATGCGGTCGCGAGATTTCGGATGATCGACGTTTTTTCGCGCAGCATCTCGCACGTCCAGGCGATCACTGCGTACGCAAACTCCGGCGATTCACTTAATAACTTCAGAAATTCGCCGCGGTTGATCTGCAGCAATTGGCTGTTCTCGATCGCCACCGCAGACGCCGGGAAAGGCCCGCCGTCAAAGACAGGCGGCAGGGCAAACATCTCGCCATCACGAAAGATGCCGATGATCACTTCCTTTCCCGGCTCGGGCGAGCGAAACATTTTGACCGCGCCCGAGATCACGATCGGCAGGAATTCGGCCGAGTCGCCCTCGGCGAATACCTCTTGATCTGCGCTGTATGAGCGTTTATGTCCGCGGGAGATCAGCGTCGCGGAGAGTTCGGTGCTTATGTTGGCAAGGAGCTGTTTCATTTATTAAGGAATACGGCACCGCCGAAGGTCAACAGCAGAAGTATGCTGACAAAGGCATTTGTCGTGAAGAACGCGGCATTCATTTTACTTAAGTCGTTAGCCTTGACGAGCGTATGCTGATAAATAAGCAGCAAGCCGACCGCGACGACACCGCCGAGAGCCAAAGATCCAAGTCCGCTGACAAGATAAAGTATCAATAGGACGATAAACGCCTGGACGTGAAACAGCCTTGCGATCCAGAGTGAACGTGCGATCCCGAATCGAGCCGGTATCGAATACAGGCCCGACCGTTTATCGAATTCGAAATCCTGACATGCATAAAGCACGTCAAAGCCCGCTGTCCACATCAAAACCATAAGCGAAAGTAGAATTGGGATCTCGTCGTTGAGCGAACCGCGAACAGCGATCCAAGCAGCTGACGGCGAGATCGCGAGAGCAAGGCCAAGCAAAATGTGTGCGGCCGCCGTGAATCGCTTGGCGTAGGAGTAACCGAGAACGCAGACCAAAGCGACAGGCGATAAAGCAAATGTAAGCCAATTGAGCGAATATGAGGCCAGCAAGAATACGCCGATCGAAACGTAAAGAAATGCCCAGGCAAAGCCGACCGAAAGTTTGCCGCTCGGCAGCTCGCGTCCGGCAGTTCGCGGATTTTTGGCGTCGATGTCACGATCGACGATCCGGTTAAACGTCATCGCCGCCGAGCGCGCACCAAACATCGCGACCGTGATCCACAGCAACTGCCGCCAAGTCGGCAGTCCGCTAGCTGCAAGGATCGCTCCAAGGAAGGCAAATGGAAGTGCGAACAGCGTATGTTCGAACTTGATCATTGCGAGCGTGGTTTTTAGTTTTTGCCAGAGACTTGCCATCGAATCGAAGAGTTTAACAAAAATGCCGTGTCGAGTCTTGTGCCGCGTGCGATAGAATGGACCGATGCCCAGCGGACGAACACATGATGCGATCACCTTTTTGCTTGCAGTGCCTGCGAGTGCGGCGGCGTATTTCGTTACTCGCAATGCGGGTTCCGCAGCGGTGGTCGGCGTAGCGTTTCTGTTTGGCGGGCTGATGTTCGGGCCGGATCTGGATACAGTTTCGAGACAGTATTCCAGGTGGTATTTCCTGCGCTTTTTATGGATTCCATACCGGTCGTTTTTTACCCACAGATCGAGATTCTCGCACGGACTGATATTCGGGGCGTTGATACGCGTCGTTTATTTTATGGGCGTGCTGACGCTTGCAGCATATTTGCTCGCACTCGCGTGGACCGGAATGTCGGATGATAGTGTTCCGGATGTCAGTGATTTTGCGAACGCGTGGCGACTGATCGGTGAATACGTCCGGACCTACCTTGGCGAGGGCTTCTTTGTAACGAGTTTTGTTGGCCTTTGGCTGGGAGCGGCGAGCCATACATTTACGGATATGGCCGGGTCGTTCGTGAAAACGGGAAGGATCGCGAAATTTCTCTAACGTCCGGTACGAGTAGCAAGCAGCCGCAACGCATGTCGGCGGACTGCGTCCGATACATTGCGGTTTTTCGACAACGCTGTCAGATCGCGCAGTTGAAGGCGCATCATTATCGTCATGACATTTGCCATTGGCGTTCGCGGATTGCGGACGAGGTTGTGCATAACGTTATAGCTTCGCGACCACTGCCGGTTCGCAGCTATCTGCCGAAGGATGTCTTCGGAAAGCGATTTCATTGCGGCGATCATCTCGACTTCCTGTTCGGTGATCCGCGGGTTGTTAACGACGGCGCTTGAAACCAGGCGGTTTGGATCTCGGATCAGGATATTTCGGGCCTCGCGGTCTCCCTTCATGCCGAGACGGACGCGGTCTTTGACGCCCATCTTCATGATGCGGTTGATCATCGAGAGACGCTCGCCGGGGATCTCTTCTTCTTCGTTGGCGAGTTCGCCGATGATCTTGTCAACAGTGGCCTTACGCTGGGCCTCGGTCTCCTCGTAGATCTCTTCGATATATTCGAGGCTAAGCCACGAATCGTCGGTTTCGCGGTCGAGAACCTCAATATGCTGAGCCAGAAACAGTGCGTCTTCCACGGTCAGGCCTGACTCCTCCATAGAAGAGCCAAATTCAGATTGCTCAACAAACTCAGCCGCAGCATCCTGCCCTCGAGCACGTAATTCATCCGCGATCTGCTGAGCCCCGCGTTCTTTCTCAAAAAACTCCCGCTTTGTTTCCGACGCACGGCGTTCGGCCTCAGGCGTGCGGTGCGGATTGGCGATGATAGCATCGATGACCGCCGGATTTTGGATCAATAACTGCTGGTTGAATGAGAGCAGCTCCAGCAGTGGACCGTTTTGCGTTTTGCGGGCAAAATCTGCGACTGCGTCACCAGGCGTTCGTGTGTTCGTAAGGATCGCTTCGTGCAGCGATGTTGGGAGGGTTGACTGGCTCGCGAAATATGCAAGTACAGACGGAGCGATGTCCGGCGAGCGAAGCGAATTCTCCAGCCCGTCGGTGCTTTGCTCGACGAGTGTGCCGCGTGCATTTTCACGCAATTCAGCATCGTCGCCGTTATAGAAACTGACAAGTATCTCAAGCAGATCGGACTGCGGCAACGGCAAAATGCCTCGCGAAGCGGCAAGTTGCGCGGGTCGAGGTGCGGTGCCCCCGAGCACGGCATGTACGACGGGGTTGGTAGAAGCGATCTCAGAACTCATCTTAAGCCGGAGAGAATACAGTGATCTGGTAAAATATTCGGTGATGATCCCGGACGAATTCCGGGCCAGTCAATGTTAACATAAACCGCCCCTTTCTTGACTAAATATATCGATTAACATAGTTTAGGATGTGGGCCGGATGCCTGAACTTGATCGCGACCCGCCACTTATTTCACACTAAATTTGCTTAACAGAATAATGATAAAAGACGAACTGCAACGGCTTATTTCTTCATGTGACGCGCGCATAGGCGTCATTGGACTCGGTTATGTCGGGCTGCCACTGATCATTGAATTTTGCCTTAAAGGATATGGTGCGGTCGGATTTGAGGTTGACGACAGAAAAGTCTCTGAAATAAATGCCGGACGCTCATATATTGTCGATGTTTCGGACGAAAATGTTGCGAAGTGTATAGGGACCGGAAAACTGACTGCAACGACCGATTTTAGTCAATTGAATGCCTGCGATGTGATCATCATCTGTGTTCCGACGCCCCTTCGTAAAACGAAGGATCCGGACATGTCGTATATTCTGACCGCCGGCGGCGAGATACAGAAATACATGCGTCGCGGTCAGCTAATTATCCTCGAATCAACGACTTATCCGGGCACAACGGACGAAATCCTTCAGCCGATGTTCGAGGAAAAGGGCTTTAAGCTCGATGAAGATTTTCTGCTCGCCTTTTCGCCTGAGCGAGTTGACCCGGGCAATCCGCAGTTTCAAACACATAATATTCCTAAGGTGGTCGGAGGCGTCTCGAAAGATTCGACAGAGATCGCAGCGTTACTTTACGGGCAGATCGTCGATGATGTTCATCGCGTCTCTTCGGCTCGCGTGGCAGAAGCAGCGAAGTTATGGGAAAACACTTTTCGGGCGATCAACATCGGCATGGCTAACGAGATGGCAAAGCTCTGCAACGCCCTCGGCATTGACACGTGGGAAGTAGTTCGAGCTGCCGCGACAAAGCCGTTTGGGTTTATGCCGTTTTTCCCGGGGCCCGGAATTGGTGGGCATTGCATCCCGCTCGATCCGCATTATTTGTCGTGGAAGGCACGTCAGCACGGGTTTGATTCGAAGTTCATTTCACTCGCTGAACAGATAAATTCGACGATGCCTAATTATGTCGTCGAGCTCGCAACGACTGCGCTGAATGATGAGAAGAAATCAGTCAACGGCTCAAAGATCCTGATCCTGGGCGTCGCTTACAAAAAGGACATCGACGACATGCGCGAGTCGCCTGCCCTTTCGATCATCGATCTGCTTCGCGCTGATGGTGCTGACGTTTATTTTCATGATCCGTTCGTCGAAACAGTCACATTCGATCACGCCTACACGATCGGCGACGGCGAGCCGCTGCACAACCGCGACCTGACCGATGAACTCATCACGGAATCCGATTGCGTTATTATCTGCACCGAACACTCACCCGTCGATTACGGCCGAGTTTGCGAGCTTGCGTCGTTGATCGTCGATACGCGAAATGCACTATCGCCGGAAACGCGCGACGGCAGCAACGCTCGAATCGTCAGACTCTAATGATCAAAGTCCTTCTCATTGTCGGTGCCCGGCCCAACTTTATGAAGGTTGCGCCGATCTATGCCGAGATGAAGCGGCGGCCAGCGGAGTTTGAGCCGTTGATCGTGCACACCGGGCAACATTACGATGCTGCGATGTCAGACGCGTTCTTTGACGATCTGGGCATGCCAAAGCCAAATGTATATTTGGGTGTCGGCTCGGGTTCACATGCGATACAAACGGCGAAGGTGATGACCGAGTTTGAGCCGATCGTGCTCGAACATAAGCCTGATTGGGTCGTAGTGGTCGGTGATGTAAATTCGACGATCGCGTGCGCGTTGGTTTGCTCAAAACTCGGCGTTAAAGTCGCCCATGTTGAGGCCGGCCTAAGGTCGCGTGACCGTTCGATGCCCGAAGAGATCAATCGCCTTCTCACCGATTCGATCTCAGATCTGCTCTTGACGACCTCTCAGGACGCTGACGAAAATCTCGCAAGCGAAGGTATTCCCTCACAAAAGATCAGATTTGTCGGCAACGTGATGATCGACTCGCTGCTTGAGCATCTCAAGATCGCTGAACGATCAACCATCCGCGAAGATCTGGGCGTTGCCGAAACCGATTATGCAGTGCTGACGCTGCATCGGCCGTCGAATGTTGATGACCGAGTGATCTTTTCGGGCATTCTCGGCTCGCTGATCGCGATATCCGAACGACTTCCGATCATTTTTCCTGTGCATCCGCGGACTAAGGCGAAGATCGACGAATTTGGATTCAAGGATTCGATCAATGATTCAAACATTCGCCTGATCGAACCACTCGGTTATCTAGATTTCATGCGGCTTTACAGCGGAGCGACGCTGGTACTGACCGATTCGGGAGGCATTCAGGAAGAGACGACTGTCTTGGGGATCCCGTGCCTCACGCTGCGTGACAACACAGAGCGGCCTGTGACGATCGAACTCGGAACAAATGTCCTTGTTGGAACCGACCCAGAAAAGATCAAACGAGCAGCGTTCGAAATATTGGACGAAGAAAATTCGACTCGATCTGCAAGCATCCCGCCGCTGTGGGACGGGAAAACTGCCGGCCGTATTTGTAACGAACTTCTGACGTAGATTTAACCGCGAAATTCACGAAATGCGCTAAATACGAGAGTTCTCGCATTTAGCGCATTTCTGATTATCTAGACGATGTAGCCCTTAGTTACTGCCTTCCATCGGGAAATTGGCGTCGTGCCAAGCCTTTGTACCACCAACAAGTGCGAAACCGTTATCGAATCCTTTTAGTTTTAGGTCAGATACCAAACTGGCACTGGTGTGTTCGTTCGGTCAGGAACAATACGCTATTAATTTCTTGCTTTTATTGAGCTTGCTGAGATTGGCATCGAGGGTTCCGGTCGGGATATTGATCGAACCCGTAATGTGTTCTTGCTTGTAGGTTGCATCAGATCGGGTGTCGATAAATATGGCTGTTCCGTCGTCGAATGCCTTCTTCGCGTCGGCGAGACTGATACGGGCAGCGTTGTCCAGGGGCGGCAACGACGGAGCTGCGGCAGGCGTTACTGTCGGTGCAGATGCCTTGGCCGTTGAGCTGTTCACTGTCGAATTTGTTGTCGATGTCGAGCACGCAGAAATGAAGATGCCGACCAACAAAGTCATTACTGTTATCAAACTTCTAAAGAACATAATTACTTTTCTCCAAATGCCTCGAGGACCTCGTCAGCGTGCTCTGCGACATTTACCTTGTCAAATATCTTTACGATCTTGCCGTCGCCATCGATGAGGAATGTCTTGCGAAGCGTTCCCATATACTTTTTGCCGTACATGCTCTTTTCCGCCCAAACGCTATACGATTCGACGATCTGTTTGTCGGTATCGGCAAGCAGATCGAACGGCAGTTGAAATTTGGATATGAATTTCTGATGAGACTTTTCGCTGTCGGTCGAAACACCGAGTACTCGAATGCCTTTACTGCGAAAGACATCATCGGCGTCACGGAATGAGCACGCTTCCTTGGTACAGCCAGGCGTATCGTCCTTAGGATAAAAATAAAGCACGACTCGTGTTCCCTTGAGATCTGAGAGTTTCACGTCGTTTCCGTCCTGGTCCTTTGCGTTAAAATCCGGGGCTTTGTCGCCTGCTTTAAGCATAATTCTCCTAAAATGTGTAGAATCAAATTTTTCTAAGTGTAGCACGGAGCGGTTAGCCTCTTGCAAATTTGCGACGCGCGAATGACGACGGTATTGATAATCTGGAATGAAATTTATCAGTCAGCAAAAGGCCATTGGAAGTCTTGCCGTGATCAGGTCTGAGTTCAGATCTGAGATCAGGTCTAGATTTGAACATCGCGCAAAAAGCTGCGTGACCTGCGAAACGCCGGGGGCATGCTGTCTGGATGCCCATTTCGTAAACGTGAGGGTCTCGCGGCTCGAAGCTGAAGCGATCAACGAGGCTCTCGACGGTCTCTCGCCAGAAATAAAAAAGGCCGTTCGCGAACGAACGGTCAATTGCATTAAAGCCTACAAACTGGACGAAGCATTAGAGACCGAAACCGCGACTTACGCATGCCCGCTATTCGAACCGGGAATCGGCTGTCTGGTGCACGAAACTGCAAAGCCGCTGCCGTGCATCGCGCACGCTTGTTACGAATCGCAGTCCGATCTGCCCCCGGACGAGATCCTGGATAGGGCTGAATTGGCGGTTTATGATCTCAATAGCCGAACCTACTGCCAAGTCGAACTTCCATTGCCAATACCGCTGGCAATTCGGACAAAGCTTTAGCCGCGTTTCTTAAGCAGGAACGCCACAGCCACGCCGGTCAATAGCCATCCGCCGAACTGATCGACTAACTCGGAAATCGTAAAAGCTGATGGAAATCGATACCAATTCCAGTAAGAGACATTCACTGCGAGCCAAGCTCCAATTCCGATAAGCGCCGATATTATGACACCGCGGCCGAATGTCACGGGCGAAAGTGTGAAAATGATGCCCAAGACCAAGGCAGCCAAAACATTTGAGCCAAATTCGGTCAGTAGCTGAGATGCGGACATCACGTCCATACCGGTCGTGTTGTAAACAACAAGTGCGGTCGGGCCTTCTTTAGCTTTCGCAGCAAAGGCGTTCCACTCTTCTTCAGTCGGGGTTTTTGACATATCCATGCCGGGCAGAAAATACATCCCCGACTCAGGAAAGGAGTTTTTGATCGCGGTCGCGACGACAGCCTCGTTTGAAGACATCTTCATCGACCTATGCTCGATGCCGATGATCTGATGTGAAAAGAAGCCCCAGAAAAACATTAGTATGCCGCCCGCGACGGCTCCGATCATCAACCTCATATTAGCCTCCTCATTCACTCCGGCGCATGCGGCCGCCGAGAATTGTCATTGGGAGAAGGAAAAGTACGAACAGAATGTGATACCAAGCGGGAGCGACGTTCCAGAACATGAACTCGACGGCGACGCCGACGGCCACGAGGATAATTCCAAGGATCATGGTCGATCTCTTGAATTCACCGGCCACAAGTGCGGCAAGATATCCTGCGATTATCGAAGTGAGAAAACTCCGGATCAGGTTGGCGATGGCAATAGCAGAGCTGGTTTCTACTGTGGAGCCGTTGGTAAGTGCTTTTTCCACATCCATCGAATGCGAAGCATACTCCGGCCAGAATTTTGCCAATGTCGGTTCGCTGCCGACCCAAACTATCGACCAAACAATAAATCCGACGATCACCCCGATGATTATTCTTCCCATAAGCTGCATGCCTCCGATCTATCTAGTAATTCACCTGCCGCAACATATCAGAAGTTGAGGACGAATGTAAATCGTGCAAAGAACAAATAGATTGACACCCTGAGTGGTGGGCTCCTAAAATCAACCTAAACACTGTGAAGCGAGAGAAAGAACCGATAACGATTGAAAATATAAAACGAGTCCATTCAGAGAGACGCCGGGAGATAAAAAGGCGACTCAGCGAATTTGAAGCGATCGGATCGAGCGGCACCGATCTCAAACTTTGGGAAGAAATGGTCTTCTGCTTCTTTACGGGCGGCTGCTCAGCCCGAATGGGTTTGAATTCGCTCGAGGCGGTCAAACCGATACTTATGACCGCCGGCCAGGACGAACTGACGAACGCACTTCTCGGTGTTCATCGATACCCTAACGCGCGATCTCGATACATCGTCGCGTCCCGCACGTTTTTGCAGGAACATTGCGGAATGATGCTGCGTAAAAAGCTAAAAGGGTTTGAATGCAAGCACGAACGAAGAGATTGGCTCGTCAAAGAAAAAGGTATCAAGGGCCTCGGATACAAAGAGGCGAGCCACTATTTACGAAACATTGGCTATAAGGGCTATGCCATCCTCGACAAACACGTTCTTAATTGTTTGGCCGAATTAAAAATAATTGAGGACCCAAAGCCACCAAATAACCGTTCGAGGTATCTAATGATCGAAGAAAAGCTCCACAATTTGACAGATCTGACCGGAATTGACTTTGACGAACTCGACCTGGTCCTTTGGTCGATGAAAACCGGGGTGATCCTCAAGTAATTAAGATCGAGAAGTCGCACGACGGAGGAAGCGTCATGAAACACAGTGAAAATGATAGATATTTCGGCAGATTTAAGAGCGGAATATTCGCGGTCTTCATTTTCACGACCCTTTTCGCAATAACCTCGGCCGCGACCTCATTTGCGTTAGAACCGCAGACCGGCGGGGCGGATGAAACGCGCAAGAGCATAAAACAGGCCGGCAAATTGACGCGGGCCGGACTTCTAAGCGATGCTGAGGCGATACTCCGCCGAGTTATCGAGAATGATAAGCGATCATCGGCGGCTAAGGTTGAACTCGCGTTCGTACTTACCAAACAGCGAAAACTCGGCGAAGCGTACAGCCTCGTATTTCCGGTCGCAGAAGCCGAACCCAAAAATTCGCGTGCATACGCGGTATTGGGTATGGTTTTGCTTACCGCGGGCAGGTTCGTCGACGCCCGTCTCATATTTTACAATTCGTTAAAAGTGAACCGGCAAGAGGACCTGGCTTGGGCCGGGGTCGGGTTGGTCGATTTTTATGAAAACCGGATAACACAGAGCCTGGCAAATCTGCAGGAAGCGGTCTTTCACAACGGCGGCGAGCCTGATTACTTATTTGCCTTGGCGCAAGTTTCGTCCAGAGCGGAACGTTATCGCGATGCCGCGGACGCATATTTTCGTTTTCTTAGCGTTTCAAAAGATACGGATAAGGACCGGCGTGAGAGGATCAAAGGGCTCATTAGCTTTCTCCGCTTTCTTGGCCAAAAAGATGGCTTGTATAATTCGATTGGTAACGAAAGTTCGAATGTGAATTTCGAGCTTGTCGGTAACAGGCCGGTTATCACCTTATACATTAATGGCCGAAGCGAACCGCTCAAATTCGTGCTCGACACCGGTTCCGGCATCACGGTGATCTCAGATAAAACGGCTAAATTGCTCAAAGTAAAGGCGATCACACGGGGCGGCTATGCCAAGGGCATCGGCGGTGACGGCCGTTTCGAGATTATCTATGGCTTTCTGCAGCAGGTTGATATCGGGGATGTGAAGGTCCGAAATGTTCCGGTTTATATTCGCGAGTTTCATGATAAGGCTCAGAAAGTTGACGGCTATCTCGGACTCGCGATGATCTCAAAATTTTTGACGACTATCGACTACGGCTCTAAGACATTCGCGTTGACCAAAAAAGATACTGACACGCGTGATTTTCGCGAGAAAGCGACGATTTCTCTTCCGCTTCGCCTCACGTCGAGCGGATTTCTAAGCGGCCAGGTTCAACTCGAGGGAATCGAATCACCTCTCAATTTCATTGTTGATACCGGAGCAAGCGTTTCGGTCATTTCAGACAGAGTAGCCAATACAAAAGAGATATTGCCGTATCTGAGTGAGGAAAAACTGCGGGTGATCGGCGCCGCGGGCATTACCGAGGGGGTTCCGAGTTTTCTATTACCGCGGGTCTCATTCGGCAGCCATTCCCGGAAGCTTATCGAGGCGATAGCGCTCGATCTAGACCTTATCAATGAAGCTTCGGGTTTTGAGCAGTCCGGGATCCTCGGCGGCAATTTTCTTAAGAATTACAGCTTGACCTTCGATTTCAAGAACTCAAAAGTGACCTTTACATCGGTAACGCCTGAAAACTAAACTAAACGGGCGATGAAGATCAGCCTCTATCTCGAAACATCCGTGGCCGGAGCTTATCTCGACAACGGAGACCCGTTTCGCCGTGACCTAACGATCCATTGGTGGGAACACGAACTAGCCGAGTATGACGCGTTCAGTTCTGTCCTTGTCGAGCGCGAATTTGAGCGGATAGCCGAACCGCACCGCTCGGGCTATCTCAATCTTGTAAAGCCGTTGGCTCAGCTTGAACTGGTCGATGAAGCGGCGATCCTCGCTGAAGCATATATCGAACGCGGCATCTTTCAGCGAAAGTACATCGCCGATGCGATCCACGTCGCATTAGCTTCGTATCACAAGATCGACTATTTTGTTACCTGGAACTTCGGACATATTGCTAACGTCCGAAAACAGGCCCGCCTGCGAATGTTCAATTCCGCGGCCGGATTTTTCGCCCCGACGATAGTTACGCCCGAGTTCCTGATTCACGCGGTATAATGAAAAAAGCCGGCTGTTCGCCGGCTTCCCAAATAACGAATAGACTAAGACTATTGATTGACGGGCGTTGCAGCCGCATATCGCGGCAGCGAGATCGTCTGATTGAGATAGACGCCAAATTCTGTGCCGGATTTTACCGTCGCTTCCTCGCCTTTTGTCTGCGTTTCCGCTATCAATCCGCCTACACCTCCGATAATTCCTCCGATCAGAGCTCCTTTTCCGCCTCCGATCGCGCCTCCGATGACAGCTCCGCCGACACCGCCGCCGCCGATAAATTTGACCTTACGGTGACTTGTCTTGTCTCCTGAGGCCGTACCTTCGGCATCGCTTTTGGCGGATTTGGAATCCAGGTCGGTCAGCGAACCGTTGATCGCCCTTACCTTGCCGTTCGGCAATTTGACCGACGTGAAACTGACATCGATCTCGCCTACGTTGCCGCCTTTTCTAGCGGGTTTGACCGAGTCGACGCGTCCGATGAGCGTTGATCCTTCAGGAATAACGACTTCGCCCGTTGTCGAATAGACGGGTTCGATCACACGTGCCGTAAAGGTGCTTCCGGCGGCCGTGGTCTTCGACGAGATCGTCGAGTTCATCTTGGCGCGAAAGATGGTTCCTGAATCGACCGTAAACATCGGCGTGACCGGTCTCAAAACCTTCTTGGCCACCGGTCTCTTTTTGAGAACCGGTTTCTTCTTCTGCGCCATCGCGTCGCCTGAGCCGATCGCAAGCAATATCGCAAATAATAGTGCTAAATGTTTGATGTTAAATATTCTGTTCATTTTCGTTCGCTCCTCAAAATGTCCCTATCGATAATGATCGGCAAGAACTGCATTTCCTGCCGCACCTTTGAATCTGCAGTGGACATATTCGTTGTCCGTAATCTGGCTGGAGAAATGCAGTAAATACCACTTCAGATTAGCACCGATCCTTGTAAAAATAAATATCCGGCGATTTTCTGAAAAAGCTCCCTATTAGCACTTTACTCCAAGCGTCAGAGATAGTTCACGAACCTAAAATTTCGCTTGACCCCCGGTGTACGATCCGGGGGTTAAGTCGTTTAAGGGACAAGTTTAACAAAGTTTAGCAGGGAGAAAACACCTTTATGCATCTAGCGTTGCCGACGATCCTACTCTTTTCCCTTAATCTGCTTGATGCGCTACTGACGATCGTTTGGGTCCGCAGCGGAGTCGCTACCGAGGGAAATCAGTTGATGGCGAGCCTGCTGGATATCGGCAATGGACCTTTCCTTGCGGTAAAGATAGCGATCGGTGCGGTCGCTGCTATCGTCTTGCTTCGCAGCGGCAACCGTCCGCTTGCGAGATACGGCCTAGCGATCGCGTTAGCGATCTACATCGGTTTGATGGGCGTACATTTATTCACCGGGCTTGCGGCAGCCGGATATGTCTCAAACCAGCTGATCAAAGAACTCGGTGATCTGCCCGGCCAATTTCTGGCGGCGTTCATTTGATTTGGTGCTAGCGACGATCTTAGTTCTAAGATCTGCAATTTTTTCTCCCAATATCGGCCCGGCTTGATTCTGACGAAACAAGCGGGCCATTTTTTTCGTAATCCAGGACACAACCATAAAGGATTTCTATCGCATCAAAATCCTTGCTATCTTTATTATTCATTTGAAAGGGAAGTGTGAAATTATGACCAAGAATTCGGTATATCAACTGTCGGCACGGCAAATACTGCTGCTCGCATTCGCATCCGCATTGATCGCCGTTGGTGTGACTGCGCTCATTTATAACTACGGAAAACTCATGCTCGCGAAAAGCGGAGCGGATATGACACTGGCTGAGCAGGCGCCGCCGGCCGGGATCTCGGACCCGTCGTCGGTCTCGGACGAGCAGAACAACATCGAGGTCTATAAATCGATCTCACCGGGCGTCGCGTTTATCAATACAACCACGTATCAGCAGGATTTTTGGGGTGACGTTTCCGAAGGCAAGGGTAACGGTTCGGGCTCCGTGATCGACTCGAACGGCAACATTCTCACAAATTATCACGTCATCGAAGGTGCGCAAAAGGTAACGGTCAGCTTTGGCGGCGACAAGGTCTATCCGGCTAAAGTGGTCGGCGGCGACCCCGACACGGACCTTGCGATCATCAAGATCGATCCGCCTGCGGGCATGACGGTCGTGCCTTTGGGCGATTCGGACAGGCTGACGGTCGGACAAAAGGTGCTCGCGATCGGCAATCCATTCGGGCTAGACCGCACACTGACCACGGGCGTGATTTCGGGGCTGCAGCGTCCGATCCGTTCGCGTCCGATGGCCGGAGCTCCGACCGGACGTCCGATCGATGCGGCGATCCAGACCGATGCTTCGATCAATCCGGGCAACTCGGGCGGCCCGCTGCTCGATAAATTTGGCAAAATGATCGGTATCAATTCGCAGATATTGTCGCCCGCCGGCGGCAGCGTCGGCGTCGGTTTTGCGATACCGGTGAGCACCGCAAAACGCGTCATCCCCCAGCTTTTGCAATTTGGCGAAGTTCGCCGGCCTAAGCTCGGTGCTTCGCTAATTCCCGTAACCGAGGTCGCAGCTCGCGGTTATCGGCTTCCGGTCGAAACGGGCCTCGTACTCCAGCGCGTCGATCCGGGCACAACCGCTGCAATTGCTGGGCTTAAAGGTCTAACGCTGTCGGTGGACGGCGGTGTCACGATCGGTGATATCATCATCTCGATCGACGGACAGCCGATGAACGACATCGACGATCTCTATAGGCAGCTCGATAAGAAGCAGATCGGCGAGACGATACAGGTCGAACTATATCGAGGCGGAAAGAATGTCACCGTTCCGGTCAAGCTGCTCGGCACGCCAGCCTCTTCGCGGCCGACGCGCCGGACGGAATAACACTCAACCGGCCAAAGGGCGGGCCGTCAAACCGGTCCGCCCATTTCCTAAATGATCGAACTCAACGATTTTTACAATGACGGCAGCGGCTGGGTTTGCCGTCATTGCGAGAGCGAACTCGCTCCCAAACCCATGCCTGAAGCCAGACATTCGCGGATGTTTCGCGAGGGCGAAAGCGAGGGTAAACACCCGCAATTGTCCAATCTCGCCCTGGCGAAATGGGCCGACAAAACCCGGCGGACGCTCGTCTGTCCGCGATGCGGGATAACGGAATTGGTTGATATTTCCTAGTGCTGAGGCCTTGGTGCAAGCTTTGTTGATCGAACCAACGTTGGGTGATACGCCCTTACTCACGTGCGGGCTTCTGCACGGGCATGTGGCGTGATACGCTGTAGATAATGCTGCAGCACGAGCTTGGAACCGCCATCGAACTGGCACGAATCGCCGGAAAAAAGATCCTCGAACATTACGCAACTGACTTTGAGACCGAGCAAAAGCTGGGTGTCGATGATCGTTACGAACCGGTAACGATCGCCGATAAAGAGGCCAGCCGGATAATTGTCGACGGCCTTGAAGCCGCGTTTCCTGATGACGCGATCCTATCCGAAGAGGAGAACGACGACCTCGAACGCCGCCTCTCCAAACGCCGCGTTTGGATCATCGATCCGATCGACGG
>CAZVDM010000011.1:0-2489 GCA_964625555.1 uncultured Chloracidobacterium sp. | reverse complement strand
ACAAAGCTCTGGGACACCTGTGCGCCGCAGATCATCCTCGAGGAGGCAGGCGGCCGCCTGACCGATATATTCGGCGGCGAAATGCGCTACGACAAGGCCAAGCTCCAAAATTTCAACGGCATCCTCGCCACGAACGGCGCCTCACATCATGCAGCCGTCGAACATCTCCGCCCGCTCCTCACCGAATTCGGCCGAGTCCGGGTCGTTTAAGTCCTGCGACGATCGAAAACGGGCGTGCGACAACCAATTTGTCCGCTTGCGACGGTCCAAACCACCTCCTGTGACAACAAAAAAAGGCCCTGTGACAATCCGCATTTCGATCTTTGTCAGCCCCCACAACATCGCCCATCACGTTTTCCGCGACACTCATAGACAACAAGGCTAACTGCGACTATCATTGCTGCGATAACGCCGCCTATAAACACTCGAGCCCTTTGGGAACAGGAGTGTCGAGCTGTGCAGAAATTAGGCAAATTTGATGAGCTGATAATTCGCTGAAAATTGCCTTGTTGTTCAGAGGCTAAAAAGCAAAATTGATTGGCTGATTTTGTCAAGAAATTACGCCTTATTAAATAGAAGCGTAAGACGGGAGAATTTATGAATATGAAAACCGCGAGAAAGAAGACTATCAGGTCCGGCTCGGCGAAGCCCTTGTTTGTTATGAGAGGTACGGCAATTTTGACCGCGATGGCGATCCTTCTGGTCAATTCTGCCGCAATCCTTGCCATGGATCAGGCCCGTGTGGAATCACGGACAGATCTCGCCGTGTCCACTTTCGGCGTGTCGGGACAGGGGGTGATCGTAGCGATATTGGATCGCGGTATTGATTGGAAAAATAACGATTTCCGCAATGCTGACGGCACGACGCGGATAAAGTACATATTCGACCTGTCGGACAATACTGGTGCGAATGCCCCGGGAAATACCTATGGCCGAGGCACGATCTATACCGAGGCTCAGATCAATGCGGCACTGACCGGCGGGCCGACGCTCGCGACGCGCGATGCTGTCGGACACGGTTCGACCACTACCGGGATCGCAACCGGAAATGGACGAAACAGCCTAAATGGCAAATACCGCGGCATTGCGCCAAACGCGACGATCATCGCCGTCAAGGTCACATCGGACGGTGCTCCGGCTCATGACGGCGAACCTGCTGAAGCCCCCTTCAACGACGCGACGGCGTATCCGGTGGGCATTGATTTTGTCAGGGATAAATCGATCGAACTCGGCAAACCGGCAGTGATGCTGTTAAATCTCGGCTCGCAGGGCGGTCCGACGGATGGGACCAGCAGCCTCGCCCGTAAGATCGATGCCACGGTCGGGCCGGGAAAACCGGGGCTGATATTTGTCACCGGCCCGGGAGATGAAGGCGGGATGCCGAATCACGCCGGCGGCACGATCACACAAGGCGGATCCGCATCAGTACAGATTCAAAAAGGAGCTGCAGGAACGATGCTCTTTGACCTTTGGTATGGCGGCAACGATCGGCTCGACGTTTCAATTCAAACACCCTTGGGCAACTTCGGCCCGTACATTTCGCCCGCGACAAATGCCGGTGCCGATTTTCAAACGACCGCGGCATTCAATTATTACCACAAGGGTTCGAGCCAGGTTTTTTACGGTGCACAAAATGGCAAACGCGAGATCTTCATCCAGATAACCGGCCCGGTCGGTAACTATACCGTCCAATTGAGCGGCGCGACCATTGCTAATGGCAGATTTGACGCGACCATTAATCCGTCGAGCATTAGCCAAGCCGTTGCAAGCTCAAACAAGTTTCTGAATTTTGTCGTCCCCGGCAGCATTTGGGACGGAGCCACCTCGCTTTATAACATCTGCCCGGGCGATTATGTCATCAGGACGAACTGGATCGACATCGACGGCATTCCGCGTTCAAATACAGGGCAGGGCTCGATCGGCAATATCTGGACCGGCAGCAGCACAGGCCCGACCTTTGACGGCCGTCTCGGCGTCGATCTCGCGGCTCCCGGCGACTCGGTATTTACCGTTTATAATCCTACCTCTTATTTCAATACCTTCCGCTTCAACAAGATCCAGGACGGCAATGGATTCTACGGCCGGGCTAGTGCAGTCAGTGCGGCCGCACCGCAGGTAACCGGTCTGATCGCACTGATGCTGGAAAAGAACCCGCGTCTCAACGCAGCGCAGGTAAAGAGTATGCTCCAGCGATCGGCAAGGCAGGATGCGTCGACAGGTGCGGTGCCGAATGGTACATGGGGTTATGGAAAAATGGACTCGTATAACGCCGTTGCTCTTGCGGTCAAGCGTCCGGTCTTTGACTTTGACGGGGACGCCAAGACCGATCTCGCTGTCTTTCGCCCGACGGGTGCCGGTGGTTCCGAATGGTGGTGGCTCAGATCGTCGAATGGCGGTAGTGCCGCACTTCAGTTCGGCAGTCAGACCGACTCGATAGTTCCGGTCGATTTTACAGGAGACGGCAAGTCGGACGTAGCGTTTTGGCGGCC
>CAZVDM010000010.1:0-40626 GCA_964625555.1 uncultured Chloracidobacterium sp. | reverse complement strand
CTCTTGTCCTCGGGCATTCCGAGATTGCGTTTGGTTTCTTTAACTGCCTCTTCGCCGGGAGCGTCGGAATGGGCTTTTGATGTTCCCTGTTTTGGCATTCCAAAACCGATGATCGTATGGACGCGGATCAGCGACGGTTTGTTTTTGACCTTTTGTGCGTCTTTGATCGCTTTTTCAATAGCTTTCAGATCGTTGCCGTCGGCGACCTCAGAGACATGCCACCCTGCTGCCTCGAATCGCTTTGTCCGGTCTTCAGTAAACGCAAGATCGGTCGAACCGTCGATCGTGATCTGGTTGTCGTCGTAGAGATAGATGAGATTGCCGAGCTTCAGATGTCCGGCGAGCGAGGCGGCTTCGTAGCTGACGCCTTCCATCAGGTCGCCGTCCGAACATATGTTGTAGATAAAGCCGTCAGCGACCGGGAAGCCTTTTTTATTGAATTTCGCGGCCAAGTGTGCCTGAGCGATGCCCATGCCGACACCGTTCGCAAAACCTTGTCCGAGCGGCCCGGTCGTCACCTCGACGCCCGGCGTCAGGACATTCTCCGGGTGCCCCGGCGTTTTCGAATGCAGCTGCCGAAATCGCTTGATCTCGTCCATCGACAGGTCATAGCCCGTCAGATGCAGCAAGCTGTAGATCAGCATCGACCCATGCCCGCCCGACAACAAAAACCTGTCGCGGCCGAACCATTTCGGATTCTTCGGATTGTGCCTGAGGAACTTGGTCCACAACACATAAGCCGCCGGTGCCATCCCAAGCGGCAGCCCGGGGTGCCCCGAATTTGCCTTTTGGATGGCATCAAGCGAGAGCGTGCGGATAGTGTTGATACAGAGTTGGTCGAGGTTCGATAGTGAAGTCATCGTCTTAGTTTCTAATTATGGCTTGAAATTTTGGTCGGCAAACTCTATTTTGCCAGTAGTTGTCGATGCAAGCAAAAATGAGAATACGTGTTTAGAGGCTGGCCGAGTCTACTTCGATGAAAACGTTCAATTCTAACTTTGAATTCCGAGATTCATTTTAAGAGAAGCCGCTTTTCTCGATAGTGTTCGCCATAAATAATGATATCTCCGAATTCTAAGAAGATGTTGTCGCGTTTTCGTGGGATCGATTGAAATCGTATATTCACGGGTTCAGTTCCCGTCCTTACCGCAAAAGCCATATTCTCAGGTTTCATCTTTCGTCTTTTCACCAAGAACTCATAAATCGTGTCTAGAATAACCCTTGGTGATTTTGCATTCTTTCCGTTCGGAAACTGAATAAAAATAAAAAGGCGATCATCGCCAGATCGATCCCTCGTAATTAGAGCGTTATCGAGGCGAACATAAGCTTCGTTCCATTTAGTAAGTTCAAAAACATCAATGTAGTGCGGGTCGAAAATGCCAGACGATACAAAGGACTCTATCGTTCCTACCTGGTCGCATTGCAGGTCCTTTGGAATTGCAATGATGGTGAATCTTTTGAAATCGTCATCCCTGGTTGTACTAAGTGAAATTGAGCTTTTGTCAACGTACCTCTTTGTCGAAACTATCTCGTGACTGTCGGAAAGTTTGATAACGATCCAATCGAACCTTACCGTCACGTTATTCTCGGACTTACTGAGGACGGCTAGAACTACGAGATCTTCTCCCGGACGGACTCTTTCAGGAGCCGTGAGCTTTATTTCCTCGCATTGATTACCATTATTCTGAGCGAAACCGGCAAGTGCCGTGAGCAGAAGTACGAGGACGGTTAGCGTGCGCGTCATAAATCTATCTCCAATTCAAAGGTAGTTAAAGATCAAAAAAATGGCGCCGATTCAGTAAAACCGCGCCTCGAAGAGCTGATTCGTCCGTCTCGTTAATAGTCAGTTCGCGACCAAGCACGTCGGAAATCATCTTGGTCCAGACCGGTGAATCGCGGAGAGCTCCGCCGGAGGCGACGATCTCTTTTACTTTTACGACGGAGTTTAGCTGTCTTAGTATTTCGGCGAAGCTATGGGCGACCGATTCCATCGCGGCTTGCAGAATGTCGATGGAATCGTGCGAGGCGGTCAGGCCTGTGATCGCGCCGCGCGCGTCTTCGCGGTAGAGCGTGCTGCGCTCGCCGTGGAAGTATGGTAAGACGGTAAGGCCGTGGGCGCCGAGCTGGCGGTTTGCGATCTGTTGCTCGGCGTCTTTTGGCAGGTTGAGGTTCTTTTTCATCCACGCGTACACATTGCCGCCGTCGGATAACGCTCCGCCGAGGATGACTTTTTCCCGGTCAATTCGATAGCACCAAAGGCCGTCTGGAATCTTTGCGGGCGGTTCGCCCTCGTACGCGACGCGCATAGCTCCGGATGTTCCGACCATCAATGCGGCTTTCGACCTAGTCACGCAACCAGAACCGATATTGTCGGCCGCACCGTCAGCGATCGTCGGGAACCATTTTGCGTTAGCAAGCCGCGGCCAGCGTTTGGCGTATTTTTTGTTTAGTTTGGAGGTGTGATCGTCTGCGGCGATCGTCGGCAGCATCGTCGGTTTGATCTTTAGGTATTTGAGCAATTCAGCGTCCCATTCGCATTTTCGGATATCGAATATTCCGGTTCCCGAAGCCATCGAAACGCTCGTCGCCATTTCGCCAAAAAACCGCAGGCCAATCAGGTCGCTAAACGACATCAGTCCCGCGGCACGTGCGAACGCCTCCGGAAATTTCTTCCGCAGCCACATCAATTTTGCCGGCCAAAAGCTCGAATGAAATCTTGCGCCAGTTCGGTTGTGAATGATGGTCTCGTCAAACCGCTTTCGAAGTATCTCGGTAAACGCCCGACTCCGCGTATCGGCCCAGCCCAAAACGACCGGCGTATGATTGCCCTTCGGATCGACGCCGACGAGGCTGTGCCAAAACGAGCACGATGCTACGTAATCGATCTCACCCTTCAGTTTGTTGGTTTTGTCGAGGATCTGATCGATCGATGTGACGACCTGTTCGATCGCGAGGCTTGAATCGATCTCAAATCCACCGTCTGGTGTCACGCGGAATGAGCGTTCGATCTTGACCGATGCGCGCGGAATCGGATTGGCGTCGGCATCATAGATCGCGGCGCGAACGCTCGATGAGCCGATATCGAGAGCTAGGATCAGCGGTTCCTTCAAAGGTTTGGGTCGATCGTTTATTTAACGTCAGGAGGTCATTAACCGAAGGTCTTCTTCATCCACCATCGCAGGCCGACAAAAAGAAATCGGTAATCTTTCATAAATTCGGGCGGTTTGCCTTCGAAATAGTGGCCGATGAACTGCAGGATCCAACCGACGACAAAAAGGCCCAACGCGATCCGCCAGATTCCAGCGACAAAGAACGTCGATGGTATCAGCAGTATCGAGATCGCGATCATCGGGATGCCGAATTGATGCGTTAACTTGTTGATCGGATGCTGATGCGATTCGGAATATTCCTCGATCCAATCATCCCATGTGCGTCCGCCCATCATAAGCGTTTGCCTCCAATGCGAGAATGCCAACATCATACATCAATCTCGCCGTCGATGCAGTATCTTTACACGCAGATCGTCTTCGAGTTCGATCGTGTCTTCGAGATCGAAATCGTCAAGAAAATCGCGTGGCATAAATATATCGGCATCGTCGAACGACTCAGGTATATCGGTCACGACCCACCGATCGATCACGTTCGAAAAAGCGGCGTACACGCCGGCTCCGCCGATAATAAAAACATCGTTCCGATACTGCTCATCAAAATCGATGACCTCATCCACTCCCGACATGTGCCGAACACCGTCGGGCAATACAAGATCTTTCGAACGGCTAAGTACGATATTCTCTCGCTCGGGAAGTGGTTTGCCGATCGACCTCCATGTGGTTGAGCCCATCACGACAGCGTTGCCAACTGTCGTACGTTTGAAGAACTTAAGGTCCGCGGTGTAATGCCACGGCAGCTTTCCGTCCTTGCCGATAGCGAAGTTTTTTGAGATGGCGACGATGCCGATTATCATCTGATCCTTTCACCTTTATATACCGCAATTTCTGAGCCTTTTGCGAGTAGAACCGAGTACGGCTTTTCGTCGGCTAGGAACGCAAATTCGTCGCCGTATGTGCCGCCAAAATCGACGTCGATCACTTCGTTCTTGACCGAGAACAGTTCCCATTTCGGATGTTCGACCTTGTATTCGTCGACTCGGCCGGCTCCTCTGGCTGTGTAGCCCCAATAGTGCTCAATGATGAATTCGCCGTGCGATCCTTCGGCCGGAACACCGACGCTCTCGTCGATCCCGACGCTCAAGTGGTTTCGGCAATTTCTTTTTGACCAGTCGTACGAAACGATGGTTTCGGTTCGCTCGTGGCTCATTGTCCAGCTTTCGTACGGTTCGCCGTAGAGAACGCGGGCGACGGTCGCAATGGCAAACCGCGGCACGATCTCCTTCACAAAACAAACCGCTCTACGAATTTCGCCATCCACCTCGCGTTTGTTATAGAAACGCAGATTGACCTCCTCGAAATTGACGTGAAACGGTATCGGCACTCCCAACACGCGCGTGTCGAGGAACATAAATCCGACGAGACTTACAAAGCATTTTCCGTCCAGCAGATCGAGTTCGGTCCCTGCGGGTAATCGGCTCTCGAGCAGCGACGGATCGACAGCAAAGTTTGCCATTATCAGATCTTGCCAACGCGCTGTCAGGAATTTTTGCATTACAGGATGATCCGTTTATCGCCGGATCGAGCGGTTATGCGAGTCCGGTCAAAATATTCGAGAAGCGGGATCGCATACTTTCTCGAAACGCCCGCCAGCTCCTTGAATTGTGCGACGTCAACCGTTCGATCGCCGGCCGCGGCATGCTTTCTCAGCATATCGATCAGAGCATCGATGGCTCTTTTTGCAAAATAAAGTTCTTCCGTAACCTTAACAATTTCTCCCGAATCAAGGTATCGCTCGAAGAGCTTTCTCGCAGTTTGCATATCGAGATCTGCAGCAGATACCGCATGCGCGAGGGCTTCGTCCAATTTTGGAACCGCGAGTCCGGCATTCGAATAGATCGAAATAAGCTGTTCGCTTACCAGCGTCTCGGCCGACGACAGTGCTGCCTTATGTTCTGCGATCCGAATCGTGTCTTTGTCTGTGACGATCTTGCCGTCTGATTCGATCGACGATATCACAGCCTGGAACACCTCGTTCGGCAAGAAGGAAAATGCACTCTCACGCAATTCCTCACGTGTTATTCCTTTCGATAGCGGTTCGCTCTCATGAAATTTGCCGATTGCGAATTCGGCTGCAAGGCATAAAGTTTCAAACTCGGGAGTCGGAAGAAAAACGCCGCCGCAATCAACTATTGTCCCCGCGGAAATATTCGAGTCGAAAGCAGCGGTCAATGACGCTTTCTGCATTGCGGTCCGGGCCTGAAGGTCGGAGGATCTCAGCCCCGACGAACCGGCATTCGAAACGATCGTTAAGATCCGACCCTCAGAGCTCGACGCCCGCTGCAGGTCCGTCAGGTACTGAACTACCTGAGCGAAATCTCGATGGCGATGTTTTCCCGTCGCATTATCGAGTACCAACCCGCCCGCAATCGTGATCTGAGGTGAATAGCTCCGAATGATAAACCGCTCACCCTGAATTGCAACGATCGGACCTTCCAGCCGGATCTGCGCAAATCCGCGTGTTCCGGGTTCGATCTTGCCGGAATTGTTGAGTACCTGAATACGAGCTAAGGCCTCCACCGTTCCTACATGGACGCGGACCCGTTGACGGGTTCTGAGCGGTTTCGAGGCCCTGGCCAATACTTCAATCTCTGTATCCATGATCTGCGACGGCCGCAGAACATTTAGTTCCGCCAACACCATTCCGCGAACAACTTTCGAGTGGTCGATCCCGCCGAGATTGACAGCGACGCGTTGGCCGGGATTTGCAGTTTTGACGCTCTTACCGTGAACCTGAATCCCTCGTACACGGACCTTGAAGCCGTCCGGCAGAAGCTCCATTTCCGCGCCTTCGATAATGTGGCCAGAAGCAAGAGTACCCGTGACGACGGCTCCGAAGCCTCTGATCGAAAAGCTGCGATCAATAGGCAGCCTGGCGATAGTCTGACTCTCTCGGGGACGTACACGATCGACGGTCTTGCCCAATTCCTCTTTGAGCGATCCGATCCCAACACCGGTTGTGGCACTTACCTCCACGACAGCCGCATTTTCAAACGATGTGCCGGCCACGAGATCTGCGACACTAAACCTCGCCAGGTTTAGTGTATCGGCATCCGCAAGATCCGTCTTAGTCAACACGATCATGCCCTCATTGACCCCGAGCAGGCGGCAGATGTCAAAATGTTCCCGCGTCTGAGGCATCACGCCCTCGTCCGCGGCCACTATGAGCAGAAACAGATCGATGCCCGACGCACCGGCAAGCATGTTCTTTACGAACCGTTCATGGCCGGGGACGTCGACAAACCCAAAATGCGTGTCGGCGATCGTTAGCTCGGCAAATCCAAGATCAATTGTGATTCCGCGTTGCTTTTCTTCGGGAAGCCGATCAGTATCAACGCCGGTCAACGCTTTGATCAAAGCTGTTTTACCGTGGTCGATATGTCCGGCGGTGCCGACGATGACATCCATAGATCAGTTGGCAGGCGAAGTACTAATCGAGTAAATACCTTTTCGTTAAGATCCTTAAGTAGTACCGCCCTCGTACTAATCGACTATCTCGAAATCGATCGATTGCGACGAGACACGGTTTGTCACCTTGTCGCGGATGATCACTTGTAGGGCGTATTCTCCGGGTGCGTAACTGGGGTCAAGCCGCGTAATTCCCGATTCGTCGATGCCTGACCTTGCAGGTCGACCAGTGGTCCCGACGGCAACTTCAGCCTCCGTGGAAATAAGTTCGCCGTTGCGATACAGGCGGATCTCTTTGGTGATCCTAACGGTACCGGTCGATCCGTCCGGCCGGGCATTGTTGATCGTAAAGATGTACGGCACCGCCGACCCCGCTCGAAATCGTCTGACCGACGGTGTCGTCATCGAAAAGACCGGGGCGAAGGCAGCGTTTATCGGCCGGCCTGAAAAGAGCTTTGCCTTCCCATCGGTCGTCAATTCAGAGGTGATCAACCCGGATACAAATAATTTTTCGCTTTTTGGATCCGGAATATCAATAAGATCGCCCGCCGTTCCAAGGCGTTTCGAATTACTGTCCCGCAATGCAAGTCGAAGCGTGTACATTCCCGGTTTCTTTAAAACGATGTCGGTCGAGAAATCGATCCCGTTACTCTGCACTGTCGCCAGTCCCCGCGCGGGAATGCGGATCGGATACGTGCGGTTAAATTCCTCGGCAACCTTTCCCTTCTCGTCGATAACAACCGCGACAACGTCAAACACCGCCTTTTTTTCACCTGAAGATTCGTCGGTAAATGTGATATCGCTGCCCTGAATATGAACGATCATTCTGACTAGACCGGCAGCCGTTTCGTCCTTGCCTAGCAGAGTCGTCATCTGAATATCGAGTCCGATTTCGTCAAGCGGCGAACTGATCGCCTGAAATAAAGGGCTGTCGGGAGTCTTGTAGACGGTCTGTGTCTCTTTTTCGGTCCGGCCGTAAAAGCCCTTACGAAAGCTCAACCTGAGATCGGGCTGAGTTACCTTAACATCGATCTTATGGAACGCCTTCCCGCTAAATGTGTCTTCGTCCGGTTCGTAAGCGACCAGGTAATAGCCGGTAGTCGAATCCAGAACGCGTGTAACTTCTTTCGCCAAGTCGTTGCTGTTTCGGACAAATTTTCCGCCGGTGGCATACGCGAGATATGAGATACCTTCGTTCAGTGCCTTTTCTTCGTCGATCCGTTCCTGGCTCGCGATGCCGGTATTGTCCGGTCCGTTGATGATCCCCGGCAGCACCTCGTCCTGAGCCGTTAGCATGCCGGTAACGGTCAGGCCTTTGGCACTAATTGTGTTTATAACAACCGACGCTCTCGCGGCCTTGTCGGCGAGATCGCGCAACGAATCGTACGTCTCAGACTTAAAATTTGCGAGTATTCCGTCCGAAAGTAAAAAGAGGTTCTTTCGCTGCGGTACGTTTTTTAACCGCTCGACGACGAAATTTAAAACGCCGATGGTTCCTGCGATCTGATTTTTGCGATCACGGTCTTCGTTGTCTTTTCGGGCCTTTTTGCTCTCTTCGTTTTCAAATGTCGCAGCTCCGGAACCGGTAGCTTTCAACGTGGAATTGTCCCGTAGAGGTTCAAACGCACTGTTACATGCACCGGAAACGATCAGATTGATCTTGTTCAGCTTGCGCTTGAGGGCCTCCTTATTTGAAGAATACAACTGCATCAAACTTGATCCGCCTTTTGTCCGGTAAATGGCAACGCGGTCGTCTGGCTGCATCTTTTGATCGACGAACTTCTTGATGTCATCACGCATCATCGCGAGGCTTGCGGGCGAAGCCAGGCAATTGCCGTCATCGATAACAAACGTGATTATGCGGCCCTGACGCGACCGCACGTTCGCCGGCGGAACCGGAATAACCCGCTTGTCCGCTTTTCCGGTTTTCGACTCAATTCGCGTTCTTTCCGACGTATTCGAATCGACATAAGTGACGCTCGTAATAGTCTGAGGTTTGCCGTCTTGTGTGATGACGAAATCTTTTGGTTCCAGACCCTTAACAACTATTCCACTTTTATCCGTGACGACAACGTCCATCTGTACCAGCGATGTTGTGACCTTGACCGTCTCATCGGACGCCGGGATCGGCGATGGTGCAGGCTGCTGAGCAAACAATTGGGTCGCACCCACAAGGAAAACGAGAGCGGCAAGTCCGGATAAACGAATTTTCATACTACTATCTCCCTAAAAGGGAAACTCGATCTTTGTGAGAGTCGCTTCTTGGCCATCTGAGCAATCTTAACTAAATTTGATGCAGAATTACAGGTTTTCGATCTCGTATTCGCCGAGCTTCCGATAAAGTGTTTTGCGGCCAATATTTAAGAGCCGGGCGGCTCTCGACTTGTCTCCGCTCGTATAATCGAGCGTTGCCTCAATAACTTGTTTTTCGATCTCTTCGAACGTCGAAGGCATTTCGATCTCGATACCGAACGCCCGGCCCTCGCCTGCAGCTGTGGCGCGTTCGTGCCTGACAAATGCCGTTGCCCCGGCGGCCGAAAGGCTGATCGCTTCGGGGAGATCGCTCAATTCGATCTGCCGGCCGGAAGCAATGATGACCGCACGCTCGATGGCGTTCTCCAACTCACGCACGTTGCCGGGCCACTCGTAATTTACGAGGGCACGCATTGCCTCTTTGGAAATGCCCGATATGAACCTTCCTGATTTTTGTTTGTAGCTTTCGAGAAAGTGAAATACAAGTAGATGTATATCTTCCGAGCGTTCGCGAAGCGGCGGCAGGGCAATAGGAAAGACGGACAAGCGGTAAAAGAGATCCTTTCGAAACGTGCCTTCCTCGATCGCCCTTTCGAGGTCAGAGTTTGTGGCTGCGACGACACGGACATCGGTCTTGAGCAATTGTTTGCCGCCGACCCGTGTAAATTCGCCGTCTTGCAAAACGCGCAGCAATCTCACTTGAGCTTGGAGCGACATCTCACCGATCTCATCGAGAAAAAGCGTTCCGCCGTTGGCCTCTTCAAATCGGCCTTGACGCTGGGAACGTGCATCTGTAAATGCTCCTTTCTCGTGACCGAACAACTCAGATTCGAGCAGCGTTTCGGGAATCGCACCGCAGTTTATCTTGACATAAGGCCGGTTTTCGCGGCCTGAATTGTAATGGATTAGGTTGGCGATCAGTTCCTTGCCGGTGCCTGATTCACCCGTGATCAGTACGGTCGTATTTGTATCCGCAACATTCAGCCCAAGCTCGATCGCACGCCGGATCGACGGCGCCTGGCCGACGATCTCGCTCTGGCGCTGGTGCAGCTCGCTCTTGAGCCGCATAACCTCAGCCGAGAGTTGGTCACGCTCAAGCGCCGTACCGATCTGGTCTGCAATGCCCTCGACCAATGCTACGTCATGGTCGGCAAACGTACTTTCTTTACTCCAAACGAACCCGAGCAGACCAAATGCCTTCCCGGCGACATGGACAGGCGTGACCAATGCGGCTTTACCGCCTAGCTGCGTGTTGAAGAATAGACGGATCGCAAACGGGAGCTGCGAATCGACGAGCCGCAGCGTTTTGCCGTCGCGAAGCAATTCGCCGAGCGCCGAAAACGAGTCGACATCGAGCGATTTGTTGTGCTGCTCGATCATTTTCAAGATCTTACCGAGCTTGATGCCTTCGGCAGATTTGAATGAAGCAAGCGAGATGCGTTTTCCGGACTGATCAAGCACGCCGAGAGCACCGTAATCGGCACCAACCAGACCAATCGCACGTTCCAATACGTCGGCCGAGACTTCCTTGAAATCGGACGAGGAATTAAGTGTATTTGCTATTTCGAGCAGGGCATTTGTACGACGGGTTTCTTGCTCCTGAGTCACATATAGCCTTGTGTATTGGTAGCCAATAGCAAGTTGCTGCGCGATCGATTCGAGAAACGCGACCTCTTCGTCGAGCCAAACACGCGGGCCATGAGTGTCGTGCAATCCCAGTAGCCCCAGCACCTTGTCACGAAGCCTGATAGGTATGATCAGGAGCGATTTGGTTTCGAGCGCTTTGGTAAAAAACTTGAGCGTCGCGTCTTTGGTCTTGGTCGTGTCGTTGATCCGGACGGGTTTTGTGATATCGAACCGTTCAGCAAGTTTTGCGGCGTCAAACGGTATGGTGGTGCCTTCACTTCGGGGCACCGAACGATCTTTTCTCCATTCGTGGCTGATTTTTAACTCTTTCCCGTCACCTAGCTGCAGCAGGTCGCATCGGTCCGCACCGAGCATACGGCCGACTTCGGAAACCACAACGTTCAGAAACCGTTCGAGGTCGATATCCGTTGGCAGATCGCGCGACAGACGATAAATTATCGCTTCGCGGGCATCCTGCATTAGTGCCCGCCTTTCGGGCGAAAGTGTCGGGGCGGCTTCGAGTTCGATCTGCATATTACCCAATACGTAAGGTTAATTTGCGTTGTGAAGAGCTTAATGTCAAGTTGATACACACATCAGCCAAAGTGTGTATTTTTGCGACACTATTACCTTGTCGATGAGGGTTTGGGGCCGCCTGGACGTGTGGGCTTTTTGTCCTTTGGGTCATCCTTTTTGGGTTTGGATTCGACCTTTGGTTTAGAATCCGAGTCCGCCGGCCTTGTCGCAGAATTGGAATTTCCCGCAACATTTGTATTTGTATTTGAGTTGGCGAGCGAATTCGTATTCGCTTTCTTACCTGAGTTCGTGTTGTCCGGCTGATTAAAATCTACGCGCTTTGCGCCGGCTTGTGCCTCTTCGAGGAGTTCTTCGGCTTCCGGATTCTCGGGGTCGAGTTCAAGTGCTTTTTTGAGCGGAACCAGGGCTTCGTGATATTTTGCGAGTTTGATGCGGATGCCGCCGAGTTCGGTTTGATATTCGACGTCGTCGGGTTTGAGTTTGACGGCCTGTTCGAACGATTTTTCGGCTTCTTCGTCCTTGTTGAGTTTGTTGTATGCCCGGGCGAGATTAAAGTGCGACGTGCTGTCATCCGGTGAGGCGGCGATCAGCTTTTTGTATGCGGTCACGGCACGCTCGAACATCTTCTCCGAATTCGACTTGACCGGTTTGTTGCCGCTCGTTTCGCCGGGCACAATGTCGCCGGTGCCGGTCCGCATCGCCTCTTTTTCGATCAGAGAATAGGCGATTCCCATCTTGAAAAATGCCTCGGCAAAATCCGGATCGATCTCAACGGCCCGTTTGTAAGCGGCGATAGCCAACTCGGTCTGATTGTCGTCGAACAAACGGTTTCCTTCAGCAAACGCGGCGTTGGCGTCGGTGATGTCGGCAAAAGGCGAGACCTTCGCTATATCTGAATTCGCCTCGCTGTTCGCGTTCACAGCGGCTTTCTTACAGCCGAACTGCAGTATTAACGCAAGCAAAAATATGATCAAAATGACAGATCTATTCATAAAAACGGTCAATAAATAAATATTTTATCCCGGCGGAAAGACGAATGGCCGTCCGGCGAGCAGGTGAACGTGCAGGTGAAAAACTGTCTGACCGCCGTCGGCATTTGTGTTGATAACGACACGATAACCGTTCTCAGCAAAGCCCTTTGCCCTTGCAATATCAGCCGCCGTCAGCAACAAATGACCTAGCGTTTCGCCCATCGATTCATCGGCCTTATCGAGCGAATCAACGTGCTCCCGCGGGATTATCAAAATATGTGTCGGGGCCTGCGGCGAAAGATCGTTAAACGCGAGGCAGCGTTCGTCCTCAAAAACCTTTGCGGCCGGTATCTCACCCGCGGCTATTTTACAAAATATGCAATCCATCATGAGCCTACTTAGATGACTCAATTAAATCATAGGCTGTCTGAAATTGTTAGCTAATCCGCGAACTTCGCGTCTGATCCAGTCTTCTAAGCCTGAAAAGAACTGCAAGATCCCACGCCGAGTACGCCGAGGTTTTTCGCAGAGGCCGGAGAAAAGGAAACAAGTTCAGATCAAGCGGTCGTGTCATGAACGCTGCCGGACGTGTCCTGGACACGCTCGATATCGGCACCGAGCGAGCGCAATTTCCGGACGATCGTCTCGTATCCGCGGTCGATGTGATAAACGCGGTCGATGCGGGTCTCGCCCTCGGCGCACAGAGCGGCGAGAACGAGCGAGGCCGATGCGCGCAGGTCCGAAGCGATGATCTTGGCTCCCATCAACTGCGTCCGACCGCGTACTGTCGCGGTATTGCCGGAGATGTGAATATCGGCTCCCATGCGAATCAGCTCCGACGCATGCATAAATCGATTTTCGAAGATCGTTTCGACGACCTTCGATTCGCCCTCGGCCTGGGTCATCAGGGCCATGTATTGGGCCTGCATGTCGGTGGGAAAGAGCGGATGCGGCTCGGTAGTGACATCGACGGCCTTGAGGCCGCCGCTGCTGCGTTTTACTCTCAAAGTGCTCTGATTCAACTCTTCGATATCGACGCCGGCTTCGCGTAGTTTCTCAATAACTGCGGTCAAATGCGACGGATCGCAGCTCTTGATCTCGAGTTCGCCGCCGGTGATCGCGGCCGCGACGATAAATGTTCCGGTCTCAATGCGATCCGGAATGATGGTGTGCTCGGCACTGCCGAGGGCCTCGACACCTTCGATCTCGATGACCGGCGTTCCGGCTCCCTTGATACGGGCTCCCATTTTATTGAGCAGCTCGGCGAGGTCGTCGATCTCAGGTTCCTGAGCGGCGTTTTTGATCGTCGTTTTGCCTTCCGCCAGGCTCGCGGCCATCATCACGTTCTCGGTTCCCGTTACCGTGACCTTCTCAAAATCGACGGTATTGCCGACAAGACGGCCATTTGGCGCACGGGCGACGACATCGCCTGATTCGAGCGAAACGACGGCTCCGAGCTGCTCAAAGGCCTTTAGATGCAGGTCGATAGGCCGCGTTCCGATGGCGCAGCCGCCGGGCAGACTGACCTTTGCCTGGCCAAATCTCGCGAGCAGCGGGCCGAGTGCCAGGACGCTCGCACGCATGGTCTTTACCAGCTCGTACGGAGCTTCGAAGATCTGAACATTCGACGCGTTCACCTTGACGGTCCGCAATTCCGGCGTCAGAGCGGTCGCTCCTAGATCCTCGAGCAGACGCCGAAACGTGATCAGGTCCTTTACATAAGGCACGTTGTGCAAGATCACTGTCTCTGATGAGAGCAGGGTCGCGGCTAGGCACGGCAGGGCCGAATTCTTGGCACCGCTGATCTCGATCTTTCCATGCAGCGGCCGTCCGCCGCGAATCAAAAACTTGTCCATAAAATTATCTCCAACGCGCCGAATCGGAACACGCATGCTGTAAGCAACCGTTATACATTCGAGAACGAAATGTTATCACAAGCGTCAAATGCGTGGAAATCTCGCGACGATCAAACAACGCGCGTGCAACGATCGAGAAGGCCGCTTGCGACAATCGAGAACGCTCCGGCATCAATCGAGAACGCTCTAGCGACAATCGAGAACCCTCTTGCAACAATCGAGTTTTCGACGGGAATCAGGAAGTTTCACCGCCGCCACCGCTGCCATCCGAAGGCGGCAGCCCATCGCCCCAACCGCGGTCCCATCATACCCACTATTTTTCGCTGTATCAAAATGGTCATTTGTGTCATTTCGGCGCGACTTTCGAGGCATTTTCTCTTGCAAAAACGCGGGACCGGCGATCAAATGTTTTGAATTACCTCGATCGAATACATGCGTCGCACGGCATTTGGATCGTTTTGGCACAGCATGCGCCGGAGGCGATGGCGGTTAAATTAGTCGTCGAAGGTAAATGGCCATTGTCGTTTTCAAGTAACTTATTGAACAAGAGCTGTTTAGAGGAACTCCTCTACTTGATCGGCGGCGAAGGAATTGAAAAAAATGGGATGGCGCAGTACGTGATGGAGCGGATGGGCAGTAGTGGGAAAAATGGAAGCTGATGGGCACCGGATGGGGATGGATGCCGCAGAGTCCGCAATCTCCTGTTCGAGATCGCTGCATCAACCCTAAAACTCTGAATCTGCAGCTCGACTCTGTTTTCTATAGTTCTCGTTGTGGAATATCAGAGTGTTTTTTTCATAGAGGCCCGGCACTACCTCAATAGATGATCTTTAGGTTCGCGCTAACGGTCAACCCCAGCGTAGAATTGGGAATCTTACATTAAAAGGGTTCAGGCACAAACGGAACACAAACCGAACAAAATAGGAGGTATGGATATGATTCACACGCTTATGAATGTCGTTACGGCGTTCTCAAAACATTCGATAATGACAGTTGCCGTGGTGATGGCCTTTGGTATTGTCACCTTCGGTCAGGAACCGTCCTTGGCTCAAGCTCCGGCAATGCAGGCCGCTGCTCCCTTCGTGAATGAACTTAAGGGCATTTCGATCGGAATGTCCCCGGACGAAGTGTTGAAAAAGCTCGGGAAACCTAAGGCTTCAGACAAGTCGGGAATGCTCTTTTCGCTCGCGAAGAATGAGTTGGCTCAGATCGGAATCGGCCCAAAGGGAATGGTCCGTACGATCGCACTGATCTATGAAGACGGGAATGAGAACGCTCCGGAACTCGAAGACATTTTCGGGCCCGCTGTTGAGGTGGGCAAGAACGAGGACGGCAGTGTCTATAAAATGGTCCGATATGATAATGTCGGATTCTGGTTAGCTTATAGCCGGACCGGAGGCGAAGACCCGTTGACAACGGTAACGATGCGACGGATCGACAAATAGTTGAAAAGGCCTCGAGTCTGAGGAAGCAGGGCACGGCTAATGTCTCGATGACATGGATAAACCGAAAAAACTAAGTCGAGGCAGGCTATTGGCATCTGCTGGTAAGGGTCTCGGATTGATGGCGATCTTGTCGCCATCGATAACCTCGCTGTACCAGAATATTAAGGATGCGGGGCTTGGTGTCGATCACCTTTCGCCTTTGGAGGCTGCGACACACGAAGAATACTGGGCCGAGATCTCCAGAGCGTTCACTATCTCGCGGAGCAATATTAACCTAAACAGCGGTTGGACCAGCCCGAGCCCGAAGATGGTTTCGGAGGCGTACGTGCGTTACAAGCATCAAGAGGATGCGACTTCCTCGACGATGTGGCAGCTACTGGAACCGCAAGCCGAAACGATCCGGGCGGGTCTGGCAGGCCTGTTCGGGTGCGACCCCGATGAGATCGCGATCACGCGGAATGCCTCGGAGTCCCTTCAGATCCTTTTGCTTGGCCTCGACGTTCGATCGGGCGACGAAGTGATCGCGACATCGCAGGACTATCCGCGAATGTTGACTGCTCTTCGTCAAAGGGAGATGCGCGAGGGGCCGCGTCTCAAAATGGTCAAGATACCGCTTGCTCCGGTTTCTACCGACGAGATCGTCAGCGCGATCGAATCCGCGATAAGTCCGCAGACCCGCCTGATACTGATCTCGCACATGATCAATATCACCGGACAGATAATGCCGGTCCGAAAGATATGCGATATGGCCAGATCTCGCGGGATCGAGACGGTCGTGGATGGGGCACATTCTTTCGCGCAGCTCGATTTCAAGCGCGACGACCTGCAATGCGACTATTTCGGGAGTTCGCTGCACAAATGGCTCTACACGCCGAAAGGAGCCGGATTGCTCTATGTGAAAAAAGACAGGATCCAGAATGTCTGGCCCTTGATGGCCTCGGAAGATAGATTGAAATCAGATATTCGCAAATTCGAAGAAATAGGTACTCATTCCTCGGCAACCAGACTTGCGATAGGTGAGGCCTTGTTATTTCACGAGGCGATCGGGCCGAAGCGAAAGGAAGAGCGCCTTCGATACTTAACGTCCTCTTGGATGAACCGACTGAAGTCCTTGCCCCGCATATCGTTCAACACGTCGTTCGATCCCGAACAGTTTTGCGCGATCGGCAATTTCTCTATCGATGGCGGTGACGTAACGAAAATCACTGAATATTTAATGGCCAAGCACAAGATAATTGCGACCCCGATCGTTCACGATGAATTCTCGGGGATCCGCGTCACGCCAAATATCTTCACCACGATCCGCGAGCTTGACCGTTTTTGTAAAGTGATCGAGAAAATGATGCAAAAACCCCTGCCAAAGGAACTTAGAATCTCAATGCCCTAAGACTTCGACCACGCCTGACGAGACCGAATATGCAATGGGCACCACCATTTGCGTGACCTTTGCCCAGGCAATTTTCGTCGCCTCAAATGTTCGAAAGTGACGCCGGACGTTTCGATGATACTTCGCGAGGTCCGTTCGGATCTGTTCGAACTGCTGCGTGCCGAAATATTCGCAGAGCTTAGGCACGGACGAATCGAGCTTTTGTGTCATTTCTTCGATCACCGTTTCGTACCTCTCCGGCTGTGTAATATAGGTCAGCAGAGGTTTGTACCTGATCCAGCCGATCGCCGCCTTGATGAAACGCTGGAGAACAAATTTGTCGTGGGCATCAACGCCGTTCAGATCGGTCGGCAAAACGCCGTTGAGCAAGTGATTATATTCAAGAAAAGCGTCGTGAAATGTGTAGCACGGAACCTTTACGACCTTGAACGCAGTGAGCGTTGTGCTCATAAAGGCATCTTCGCCGCGTGCGTCGGGTGGATTATAAAACGCCGGCAATTTCTTTACCCGCTCGAGATTGAAGCATAGATTCGCTCCCGATATAAACTTCATTCCTGATACCTCTTCTACTTCACTCGTCCCGCCATGATCTATCACGTCCGCGTCAGCATATGTCACGCCCTTGTTCGCGATGATCGTTCTTTCCACGCTTTCCCACGTGATGATGTCGTTACTGGTCGCCTCGATAAATTCGCGAAAGTCGTCCTGCGAAAGTATGTCGTTAAACTGTATTTTGGGAATCGGCGAGATATATCCGCAGTGATGTCCGTGGGTGAGGTCGGCATCACCGCCGTGTTTCAGGTGTGTTCCGAGAACGCTCTGTCCCATCCAGATCAGGTTCTGAGCTTTATTTCGGGCAACGGCCAATGGGTATTCGTCGTCGTCGATGAAAAGCAAACGGTCCATCTTTTTCTTGGCGGCGAAATAGAGGGCGGCGTTCCGCTTCTTTGCATAGCCATCACCAAAGATCAGGTCGCCTTCGGCTTTGTCGATAACGCCGCGGGCGATCAAGTCCGCGCATTCCTCGTCTAAAGCCTTGCGGCCGTAGAAGTTTATCGATTCGACTTTCTCGGCAAGTGCGGGTGCAATGTTTCGATAATCGCTTCGCTTCGTGTTGAAGTAATCCAGATCGTAAACAACAAACAAGTGCAGCCGAACCGACTTGTCGGCGATCAACCCGTGCTCTAACCAATTATTCACGTAAGTACGCAAAACATTTTGAAAATGCTTGCGTCCCGTGACAAACGCGATCCCAACATTCTTGGTCATAGTGCCATTATACCGAACTAACCGGTTTCCGGCTAAAACACCGACGCGAGGAGCTCCGGAGGCGGGGAGTGAAACCGACAAGGTATCATGACGAGATATGCCATCATCTGGTTGTTGCCAAGAAGCGCGCGGAAAGATTCGATCATGCGGCCGACCTGATCGGTTTCGTTTATTGGTTCATGATAGGTTTCCTCGGCGGCGAGGTTCCAGTGCCAAGTGTCTTCGAACGCCGTGATCTGCGATTCGCCTTCCCACGAAGCTCCGATCAACGGCTGGCCGCCTTTGGTCCTAAAGACGATGTGTTAGAGAAATCGTGTATGTGACATGTTTGATATGCCGCGTATTTCACACGCTAAACTAATTTCGTATCGTATGACTACACATTCCGCTTCGCTGCATGTGTAGCTAAAGCTATTCGATGTGCTCCGCACATCGGCGGGCGGAGCCGGCATCATTCTGTTTGCTTGTGACGTTCGAGACGGATCATGGTGACCTTTTTTTCATTGGCTTCGGTGAAGTCGGTATCGATCAAAATGCTGCCGGCGAAGGTCGTCTTGTCCGCGGGCTTTGGAAAGAAACCAAATGAATCGGTACGCGGCGGGCCATTCCGGGTCGGTGCCGGAGCGTTGTAGTTAGTAAGAAAGATCGAGACTGCCGACATCATCGGCATGATCGTACCGACGACCATGCTGCCGTACCTTTTTGCCGATCCGCAAAGCCCCTCGAGCCTGCCTAGCGAAACCGTGATCGGACGTTCGTAGTAAATGTACATGGACGTCAGCTCGGCCGGGTTGGTACCGAGTTCGATCTCGCGGATAAGGTCGTTCTGTTTGGGATAGGTCGAACGCCGCCAATTTGCGCTCGCGTCGAAAACCTTTGGTTCGCCGGTTATGTTCAGGCCCTTTATGGCTGCCTGCACATCGAACGAAGGCGCTGTAAAGAACTCGAAGAAGTCCGCGATGTCCTCGGCACTTTCAGGATATTTCAAGACCTTTTGACGCGAAGCACAGGCCCCGGTCAGCGTCGCACCAACGATGCCAAATGCCGCGAGTCTCAGAAATGCCCGCCGCGACGTCGCGTGTTCAATTTCATTGGAAATCATAAACGGCCTCCGCAAATAAGGATGTGCGGAAATGTAGCATTAACCGCCATGATTGGCAATTCTCATGCTGCGCGGCAGTTCGGCCAAAAAGGCCGTTCACTTTACGCCGGGAATGCCGGCTCCGTTTCCGTTTACACCGCTGCGCTTGCCTGACCCGTCCCATTCGTACGTGTGTCCCTCGTAATTGTCGACACACCCGAACGGAAGCCACCACACGCCGTACTGGTTGGCATCCGCCGCCACGATGCTGCACCCGGCAAGCTGTGACATGGTCTGGCAAAATTCCTTTCCTTTAATGGAGTTGGCGACCATACACGCTACCAGCCAGATAGTGCCGATCTCCTTTCCCCGCAGCTCGCCAAAAGCATCGACGTTACTGCGATTTATCGTCGGCTGTTTGTCCCCGCCGACAAACAATTGGCCGTCCAGCCCATGGCAATTAATGACGACATTCCGCAGCCAAAGCTCCGGCGTCTGATCACGGGCATAAAGTATCCAATAGACGACATCTCTGACTGTCGCCCCCTTGGGCATTGTCCACCCCTGCCACATCGTATATTTGTAACCGGGAACATCGTGCGAATGAAGAACGAGAGACGGTTGTTTTAACTTGATCATGATAAAACCTCCCCAGTATAGACCGCACAATACCACCGATCCGGATTTTTTATGTGACGGTGGTCACACCGTTTGTCGGCATCGCACCAACACAACTTTCGTATCGCAAACGGAGCCTTCGCGCCCATTTTCCGATGAGCCGCTGATTGCGAAAGTTGCGGTTTTATCTCAATATCGTTAGTTAGTGGCGGATACCTCTCCAATTGAAACCGTGCTCGGGTCGCGCGTTGTCGATAATTGCGACGCGGCTTTGGTGCGGCGGTGCGTGGGTGGGGAGCAGGCGGCATGGGACGAGCTGGTGAATAGGTATCAGCGTTTGATCTATGCGGTGCCGCGTCGAGCCGGGCTGAGCGAGGAGCAGGCGGCGGATGTTTTTCAGGAAGTTTTTCTGACGCTGTTTGAGAAGATCGGCGAGATCGAGCAGCCGGACCGCATCAGATCGTGGATCGTGACGACGGCGAAATTTAAGACCTGGGCGATCGTCAGAGGATCGAAGGGGCTTTATTCGCCAGCGACGGAAGAAGAGATGGAGGCTGAGATGGCCAATATCCGCGACGAGACGCCGCTCGCCGACGACATGCTGATCGAGCTCGAAGAGCAGCATCTGATCCGCACCGCTCTGCTCGAACTCGAGGAACGCTGTCAGAAAATATTGTCGATGATCTATCTGCGCGATCCGGCGGCGACGTATGTCGAGGTGGCGGCGGCGATCAACGTTGGCGAGACCAGCATCAGCCCTTTGAGGTCGCGGTGCCTGAAGAAACTCGAAAAAGTTCTGATTAAATAATGGCAGGTGTCTTTTTTGTTAAACGGGCCGCACTGTTTGGGTGAGGAAAGCGATAACGCTTAAAAATTGGCGATGAATAACGCACACGAACAAAAACTCGAACACATCATCTCGCGGATGCAGAGCGACCGATCGGTCGATGCTCCGGCCGATGTGTTGAAATACGTTAAGGACCTTTTTAGGACGCGAGCCGCAGAACCATCGCTATTACAGCGATTCGTCGCGGTACTGAAGGCCGACCTCGCACCAAACCGTGCGGCGTTCGGCGAACGTTCGGTCGGCGGCGGAGCGGCCAGGCAAATGCTGTTCGACGCGGGCGAAAATGCGATCGACCTGCGTGTGACGGCGGCGGACGGAGGATTTGACATTCGCGGACAGGTGCTCGGCGGCGGTTTTGATGGCGGTTCGGTGCAGATCGGTGATACAGTTTCTGCGATCGACGAGATGGGCGGATTCAAATTTAAGACGATCGCGGCTGGCGAATATGCGATGACGGTTCGCGGCGAAACGAGCGAGATCATTATCGAGGGACTGAAATTGCATTGATCAGTTGTCGAATGTGATGAGGAGGCGACCGGCAATGAACTGCCGGTCGCCTTTTTCGTAATATACTCATTAGACCGATGCACCGAACCGCATTAGCAAAACTTCTGATCGAGGCTGACGCTGACGGGCGAAAACAGATGCTCGCTGAAAACACGCAGCTGGCCGATCCGCGACTTGCCGCGGCGATCCGTGACGAGTGCATCTCCGCGTGGTCCAGCGATCCGGACCGCGTCAAGCAGTGCGTCGCGGCGGCCCGGAGCTTGGTGAAGGTAGATCGTGACGCAGTTGTTTTGGCAAATGCCGATTGGACGAGCGGTATCGGCGAGATCGTTCGCGGACGATTCGAATCGGCGGTTGCGAGGCTTGAACATGCGGCTGCCGCATTTGTTGATGCGGGAAACGAGGCGGACGCGGCACAGACCAAAGTCGCGAGATTGCTTGCTCTCGCGATGCTCGGCCGCTATGATGACGCGATCGCGACCGGGCTTGCGGCGATCCCAATTCTTACAAAACACGGTGACGAACTCGCCGCCGGCAAGATCGAGATGAACTTGAGCAACATCGTCTCGCGGCGTTCGCAGCATCGCGAGGCATTGGAATATTGCGCATCGGCTCGCCGGAGATTCAAGAAAGCAAAAGAGCCAAAATGGCAGGCAATGGCCGAAAATGGCTTGGCGAATACGTACGCCGAGCTTAATGAATTTCAAAAGGCAGAGCAGTTTTACGCGTTGGCGTTTGAGACGGCGGTCGCGGCCAAGATGCACGTCACCGAGGCCGAGATCGAGGCGAGTATGGGCAATCTCGCACTTTTACGCGGCCGTTACGCCGATGCTTTGCGTTATCTCGAGTTGTCGCGGCGAAAATTTGACGTACTCGCGATGCCGCATCAGACGGCGATCGCTGACCTCGAGATCGCCGATATCTACGCCGAACTGAACCTCAACGCTGAGGCCGTCGAGATCTACGAGCGCGTATGTGACGAATTCAAACGGCTGAAACTGCGTGCGGAGGAAGCTCGTTCGCGGCTCAATTATGCTCGTGCGGCGATCGTGGTCGGTGACGCGATGATAGCGACGAAGCAGCTCAAACGTGCATTGTCACTGTTCACCGCCGAGAAAAATGAGCCCGGCCAAGCTGCCGCGATGATCGCACAGGCACGAATTGCTCTCGACGCGGGCCAGCACGCTGCGGCACTTGCGGCGGCAAAGGCGACAGGCAAATTGCTCAAACGAACGCAAAACGCGCGTCTGCCGTTGACGGTCAGATCACTCGAAGGCGAAGCGTATTTGGCAGCCGATAAACCATCTTACGCTAAGCGGATCTTTGAATCGGTCGCGGCTGACGCCAAACGTCTGCACCAGCCCGACGCCCAGCAGATCGCGCTTAACTTTCTTGGAAAAACTGCTGTGAATAGCGGTGACGCTAAGAATGCGATCTCGTATTTCAAACGCTCGATCGCGATCGTCGAACGGCTTCGTGCTCCGCTCGCGTCTGAGGAATTCAGCATGTCGTTCATGGCCGCACGACTTGGGCCATATGACCGCTTGGCGCGTGTCTATCTGGACGAGAACCGTATCGCAGATGCGTTTAGGACGATCGAGAGCGGGCGTTCGCGGGCCCTGGTAGACGCCTTAAATACCGAAACGCGTTCTAAAGACGAGTCGGATGAATTAGGCGTCGAACTCATGCGAGTTCGCGAAGAACTCAATTCCTATTACAAACGCCTCGGTCGTGCCGAAGACGACGAGCTTGCGGTACTGAACGCTGCCGTGCGTGAACGTGAGGCCCGCGTGGCAAAACTGACGCGTGAGATCGCGAGCGTTTCGGCGCGCCGCCGCGGCGGAAAAGCTGCTGATAAGTTTAGTGTAAGGGTATTGCAGGAACGGCTCGGTGCCGGACGAACACTGATCGAATTTGTCGAGATCGACGGCGTGTTTTCGGCGTTTGTCGTGACGGGCAAGAAGATCAAGTTCGTTCGCGACTTCGCGAACGTAACCGACGTTGCATCGACGCTCGAAGATCTGCATTTTCAGTTTGGCGCGTTGCGATACGCCACCGCAGGCATGGAGCGGTTTTTAGGGCAGATGAAAGCTCGTGCCGATAAGTGTCTTACATCGTTGTACGATCTGGTGCTGCGTCCGATCGAGAAATTGCTTGAGGGCGAATCACTCGTCGTTGTGCCGGCGGGTCTGCTGCATTATGTGCCGTTTCATGCTTTGTATAACGGTGAGTATTTGGCCGAGAGAATTGAGATGAGCTATGCCCCGAGTGCCGGTGTTTGGAGTAAATTACAGGAACGCGAGCCGCGAAAGATCGATAATTCGCTGTTAATGGGCTTTGCCGACGAACGAATTCCGCTGGTCGAGGGCGAGATCGAGGCGGTTAGGCGGATCGTGCCGATAGCGAAGACATTCGTAGGCGACAAGTCAACATTCTCGGCATTTACGCGGAACGCGCCAAACCGCGACCTTATACATTTGGCGTGTCACGGGCAATTTCGGGCTGAGAATCCGATGTTCTCGAGCCTTCATCTGGCTGACGGCTGGGTAACGGTGCGTGATATTTGCGAGCAGCGGCTGTCGGCAGAGCTCGTTGTGCTGAGCGCGTGCGAGACGGGGCTGAATAAGGTGTATGCGGGCGACGAGATTTTGGGGCTCGCACGCGGGTTTTTGACTGCAGGTGCGGCTTCGCTGATCGTCAGTCTTTGGACAGTGAATGACGCGGCCGCGAGCTTGTTGATGCAGGATCTTTACCGCGAAATGCAACGCGGACAGACACCTGCCGCATCACTTAGAAAGGCGCAGCTAAATTCGATCGCACGGGGCGAGCATCCGTATCTCTGGTCGCCATTCGTTTTGATAGGGCGGTGATCTTTTTCGCGGCGGTTGTCTTTTTGATAGACTGGGGCGCACTGTTGATATGGACGAAGTCTTTCCATATCGAGGTAATAAGATGGGCAGTACCAATTTTAGAGCAGTATTGAGAAACGCGTTGGCCGCCATGGCGATGTGTTTTCTCACCATTTTCGCCCATGCCGGAGGTGCACAGCCGGACTATAACCCGACACAGGTCATCGTTCAGCTCAATTCGGCGGCCGACCTTGCGGCTGTCGCAGCTCAATACAATCTCAATCCGACGCCGCTCGGCGATTTTGGTTCACCAAAGTATTACCTTTTACAGATAACGAACGCCCAGACGCCGCCGCAGGTCGTGGCCGCGATGGCGGGCGATGTGCGGATACGCAAGGCCGAGGTCAACCGCAAGTTCTCAAATGCCGAAGTTCAGGGCCTGACGTGGACGCAAGGGCGTTCGTGGGCGGTCGGACGCTCGTGGGCAGTCGGCGGCAGTGCGAAAGGCTATAACACCCAGTGGTTTCCGGACCGGATCAGGCTGGACGCAGCGTGGGCGGCAGCAGGAACGCGGGGACTCAAGTTCAATCCGATAACAAATCAATATGACGGCCCTCCGGTCGTGGTCGCAGTGCTCGACACGGGTATCGACCTGACGCATCCCGCATTCGCCGGGCGCCTCGTTCCGGTCGTCGACCGTTTGGATCTTGTCGATGGTGACAATGACCCGAGCGAAGTCGGTACGCTACATATCAATCCTGTCTACGGTCACGGCACGCATGTCGCGGGCATCGTCTCGCTGGTCGTTCCTGATGCAAAGATAATGCCGATCCGCATTCTCAAGCCGGACGGTTCGGGCGAACTGTGGATGATCACCGCCGGCCTCATCTGGGCGGCAAATCACGGGGCCGACATTGCAAATCTGAGCATCGGATTTCCTGAGGACGCCAGGATCCTGCATGATCTGCTCGATTGCGTTGATTTGGGAACAGCAGGCGACGGAACGACATTTCCTGAGATCGGAACACGCCGTTTGGCAGTATCCGTGGCGGCCGGTAACGGAGGCAATAGAGTAGAAGTTTTTCCGGCAGCCGAGCAGCGTGACGGCATGCTCTCGGTCGCTGCCAGCAGCCGATATGACCCACGCGGTCCTGCGGGCACTCCTGACGGCCTAGCGATCTTTTCGTCGTACGAGCGAGGTTGGATCGACGTTTCCGCACCGGGCGAGGACATCGTCAGTGCACTGCCGGGCGGGCGTTATGGTATGTGGTCGGGAACGTCGATGGCTGCTCCGATCGTCGCCGGTATTTCCGCATTATTAAAAGCAAAACATCCTGATGCGGTTACATTCCCGACGCCGCACGATCTTTTAGGCCGTATTAAGGAAACGGCCGTCGATAAGCGTTGGGGCAATGATAATGATCTGCCGTGGGGCGAGGTTCGGCTGCGACGTGTCGATGCTCTTTGTGCAGTAAATAATAACATTGCCTGTCCGATCCCGACCTCCATTGCAAACAGCTCCGGCTTCGAGCAATTCCTCGTGAGATAGTCGTCAATTTCGCGAACCGTTCGAGCCAGAAAAGGGCCGCGTGAATAACGCGGCCTTTTTTGATACCGGCGGGATCATATGTTTATAGCATAGGAATTCGCACCGATCGGTGCGACCCCGGCCGGGGTCGTATGTCTATTTGTCATCGCAAGTTCTATAAACATTTGACGCCGCTGGCGTCATTTAAACGAGATCAAGACCTTCTCCACTTACCTTTCAATTACGCAAACAAAAAAATTTTCGGATCTGTCTTTTTCGCTGCCGCATCAGCACTGTGTTTCTGACGACACCTCACGTAAACGAGGTAAGCAAAAATATATAGGCAGGAACAAGACATGAAAAAAGCAGATTCGAAAATTTCAAACAAACGATTGTTACAGGTATTGACAGTACTTACCTTGATCGCAGCGTGGGTGTCGGTCCCGATGCTATCCAATGCCGTCAAGGCTGACAGCACACCGGTGATCGTGCTTCGCAACGCGACGCTCGTATCGCCGACCGGCAGCATCAATCCGCATGGAGCGGCCGCATGGCAGCTCTATCAAAGCGGCAACCGCGAGATCGAGGTCGAGATCGAAGACGTCTCGCTCGCAGTCGGCACCGTTCTCGAAGCGGTCGTTGACGGTAATGTGATCGGAACTATGGCGGTCACCGATCAGCAGAAAGCAAAGATCAAACTCAGGACCGAAGACGGCCAGACCGTTCCGACGACCAATGACGGCTCGACCGTTGCGGTCCGTAACGGCGCGACCGTATTGGTTAGCGGCATTTTTGGCGGCGGCGGGCCAACACCGACCCCGACAGTAACCCCGACAGGCACACCGACCGGAACTCCGACGGGCACACCCAGTCCATCCCCGACCGTGACACCTACCGGTTCGCCTTCGCCAACGCCCACCGGCACGCCGAATGCAGGCGATCTGTTTGCCGGACTTTCCGGTGCAACGATCAACGGCGTTCTGCCCGGCGGATTTGCACAATACGAGCTGCACAGCAGCCGTACCGAACTCGAAGTTCGCATTCGTCAGATCAATCTGGCGGCGGGAACGAATCTAAGCGTAGTTGTTGACGGCAATGCGGTCGGCAACATCGTACTCGAAAGCGGCGGCGAAGGCCGTCTGCGGCTCCGCAGCGACAATGGCCAGACGGTTCCGGTCGTGATCGCTGGTTCCACCATTCAGGTCAAGAACGACGGCAGCACGATCCTTAACGGAACATTTGCAGGATTTACGGGCCCGAGCCCTTCGCCGACACCTACCGGAACGCCGGGACCGACTCCGAGCCCGAGCCCTTCGATGGGACGTTCGTTCGAAGCAAATCTTACGGGAACCGCGTCGGCAGCGACAGGCGAATTCAAGGTGACCTTGAACGCCGCTGAAACACAGGCGACCGCATTCGGCGAATTTCACAATCTGTCGAGTGCACAGACCGGTGCCCGATTTGAAACAACGGTCGGCACTTCGATGACGATCTACAGCTTCGCCGTGATCGGCGGAACCAACGGTAACTTTGCGACGGTGACCTTCCCGGTCAACGCGACGCAGGTTCAGATGCTGCGAGCGGGCCTCTGGTCAGCGGTGATCACAAGTGCCAACAACGCCGGCGGCGAGATCAGCGGAGCGTTCAGACAGCAGTCGAACATAGCCGATTTTGACGGCGACGGCAGCAACGACCTGGCGGTTTTCCGACCCTCGACAAACACGTGGTACTCGCAGAACAGCAGCGGTTTCGGTGCTCAGGTGTTCGGCTCGCCGACGGACGTGGTCGTCTCAGGCGACTATGACGGAGACGGCAGAACGGACGCAGCGGTCTATCGCAACGTCAACGGAGCGGGCGTCTGGGAGATCAAACGCAGTTCGGACGGTGGTATCACCGGCCTCGGATTCGGCCTTTCGACCGACACTCCGGTCCGCGGCGACTTTGACGGCGACGGCCGGCTCGACCTCGCGGTCTATCGCCCCTCAAACGGTGTCTGGTACGTCCAGAAGAGCAACAACACCGGTTACATGTTCGTTACCTGGGGCCTTGCCGAAGACAAACCGATGCCGGCCGATATCGACGGCGACGGACGCGACGATGTGGTGGTCTACCGCCCGAGCCTCGGCAACTGGTATTGGATCCGCTCGTCGGACGGCCAGACAGGTGCGATGCACTTTGGTGCAACGGGCGATATTCCGGTCCGCGGCGACTTTGACGGAGATGGAAGAGCTGATGTGACAGTGTACAGGCCTTCGACAGGAGTCTGGTACGTATTCCGAAGCTCGGATCAGGGCTACACGATCCTGAAATTCGGACTCGACGGTGACATTCCGGTCGCGGGCGACTATGACGCTGACGGCAGAGCCGATATCGCGGTCTTCCGTCCGTCAGACGGCAACTGGTACATCATGCGAAGCTCGGACGGACAATTCCAGGCGGTACACTTCGGCCTCGAAGGCGACCGTCCGGTTGTTGCCCAGTAACGGTCCGGGAAACGAAAAGGCAGGAGCGTCGGAACTCCTGCCTTTTTTGAATAATCAACTTCTGAACAACCAACGGAAACTCCGATTCATCCAAAATTTGGTTTCAGGCAAATACCTGGTTGTGGTTAGCTATGATGACTTGCTTGAAACGTTCCCCCCGGCTGGATTCGCCCTCCTTTCAGCCGGGGGCTTTTTTATGTTCTCACCTTTTCGAGCAGACGCTCGGCTTGGGCCATATGTCGTGCAATATGACCGCCCGAGAGCATGACCCATTCGGCCGCATTGAGGGGGCCAAAATAGGGATGCGGGAACGTAAATGCCGAGACGTCATATGCCTCAAGGTCGCTCCGCATTGCGGCAAGTTCCGCACCGGTTTGGTCCAGCTTTGCGAGCGACTCGGCGATCGCGACGCCGCCTGTCGGCCTGACACGTTCCGGAGCCTCGAATTTGGCGCCTTCATTCTCGGCGAGTGCCGATCGAAAACCGTCGGAAATGCGATAGCTGCCGTCGGACGGCGTTCCTTGCGCCTTTGCTCCGCTGATCATCTTGGCGCACATTCTCGAAATCCCGGACTCGACCATGGCCACGTGCTCGATCAGAGCAGCAAGCGTCCACGGTTCGCCGTCGAGTTCGGCGTGGGCCTCAGTCTCCGAAATTGAATTGGCAAACTTTCGAAAGCGTCCGCCAACCTTTTCATTTACCGCATAAATATCTGCAATTGTTTTGAATTCCATATCTTTATCTTGTTGGGACCGCGATCTGGGGCGAGAGGACAAGCCGATGCCAGCGTGAAAAACTGGTCACATTGTCAGCCTCATTCTTCATTCGTTTTAAGTAAGCCGTTTTTGCGTAAAGCAGGTCCTCAGTTGTCCACGCGACCTCGACGATCGGGTTGTACGAGACCAGCTGCTTTTCGTCGGGCAGCGTCGTCATCGGCAGATCGGGCGTTGGGGCCGCACCTGTATTTGCGTCCGCGACCGAGTTTGCTGCGATGCGTGCCTGTTCGCGGTCGTATGCCTGGGCCGAGATCAGCAGTTGATTTTTGAGCGGGATCGCGGCTTGTGTCGGCGTTGTTCCGTTTGCATCGTAAATGCGAACCTGCGTTTCAAATGCGTCGGCGATCTTTGCCGAATCGGGCGACCAAACGGGCTGGACAGCGGTCAGATTGTCATCGAGACGGCGTTCGCGGCCGTTCTTTTCAATGACACGCGGACGGCCCAAGGGAACCATCGCTTCGCCTTTGCTCTCCGCAATGACCTCGAGATAGCGCCATTCGCGAGCGGTCGTCGCCAGGGCCGCCAGCATGGTGCTGTCGGGCGACCAGACGTAATAGAAATAGATGAGGCCTTCGTTCTGCGTCAGCGCTTTTAATGCTCCGCCGTCGGCGTTGCAGATGTAGATCTGTTCCGTGCGAAATGTCAGGATGCCGGTCGGTGCCGCGGGTGTCGGTGCGGCCGGTGTTGGTACCGCCTCGACATTTGCGTTGGCTTCGGGAGTAGTTGCATCGGTCGCCGGTGTCACACCAGACGGCGTCGGCGAGACTGGCGTTAAGGGCGATGCCGATGGCGTGATCGGCGTCAGAGCGACCGTCGCCCGAAGCATCGCGACAAACGCGACGGCGCTCGAATCGGGCGACCAGACAATGGTATCGGGAAAATGTACAGCCATCGTTTCGGCCGTGATCTTGCGCAACGGTTTGCCCTCGGCCGTGTAAATATCGAGACGGAATTCACTGCTGAGATCGGTGACCTGACGATAGATGGCGAGAACGCGCTTTTTGTCGGGCGAGGTCAGCGTCCGTTCGAGCATTTCCTGTGGTCGATTGGCGTCAAAATCCGCTTGAACTGCGGGGTTTCGATCTTCGGCAGCAACAGCCGTCAGCGTCGGGGCGGGTACGTCGGCCTCGTATCGGTAATTGAGCCGGACCGCCGGAACATCGCGCATCACGGTCGCTACCGGCTTATTGCCGTTCGACGCGCTTGACGAACAGCCCGCCGTAAGAACACTGGCGCCCAGAGAAATGATCGCTATCTGCCGCAAAATTCTATTTGAGTTCAGCATTCAGATATTGATTGTATAGTTTTTTCTGTTCGTCCGTCGGTTCGGCAACAGCCTCAAACGAGTATTCTTTGCGGTTGTTCGCACCCAACGTAAACGTGATCTCCCGCAGCGAATCGAACCGGAAGATAGTCAGTTTGATCTTGTCGCCGGGCTTTCGTTCACCAATGTAGCTCTGCAGAAAATTCTGGCTCGCTCGGAAACCATCGACCGCGACGATCTGATCGCCGGTATTCAGCCCCTGGTCGTACGCCGGCGTCCCGGCCGGGATCGAGCGGATCGTGAGTTGGCCGTTCGCCTCCGAAAGGTCAGCACCGATATACGATTTGCCTTTACTCGACTCGGCCGCTTCGAGCGATACGCCTATGCCCGACATGATCGAATCGTAGTCGATCTCGGCGGTGCCGCGGACATATTTTGCAAAGAAATCGTCGAGCGGCTTGCCGGCCATCATCTCGGAGACCTTTTGAAAATCCTCTGGCGAGTAGTTCTTTCCTTTCTTTGCGAATTCTGCGTACAGATAACGCATCACGTCATCGAGCGATTTCGCCCCGCCCGAAGCCGTGCGGATCGTCACGTCGAGCATCATATTGACGATCTCGCCCTTGTCGTAGTACGAGATCTGATTGTTTATGGCGTTCTCGTCGGGACGGTAGTATTTGATCCAGGCGTCAAAGCTGGCCTGTTCGACGCTGGTTTCAAAACGTCCGGGCCGGTTTTGCAATTGCTGGATGCCGCCCGCTCGGCCCGACAGAAACTCTTTGTCATTGATCAATCCCGCACGCAGCAACAGCAGGTTTGAGTAATATTCGGTACCGCCCTCGGCGACCCAGAGCAGTTTGGTGTAATTTTCGTTCTCGTAATCGAACGGCCCCAATGCGTCGGGGCGAATGCTCTTGACGTTGAACGCGTGGAAATATTCGTGAGCGACGAGCCCGAGAAAACCCTTGTACCGCGAATCAGGTTTGAACGAGAAACGGCTTGTCTGTAGCGCAGTCGAATTCAAATGCTCGAGGCCGCCGCCCCCGCGGGTGTTGAGGATGAATGTGTAGTCGTTGTACGGCAGTTCGCCAAAGATCTTGTACGATTCCTCGATGATCTTGGTCGTATCGGCGACCAACCGTTTGACGTCGTAATTGCCGTCGCCCGTAATGACATAACGATGCAGTTTGCCCTGGACATTGAATCCGATCTCTCTGAAATTGCTCACCTCAAAAGGCGAATCGTAAAGGACGTCGTAATTTTCGGCACGAAATGTATTTGCAGTACCTTCGACCTTGGGCAGGCCGGTTGCGACCTTCCAAGTGCCGTGCGGCTCGACCGCTACGGTTGACGGCACCTTAAGTTGGCCTTTGACGAACATCAGCGTCGCGCTATTATTCCAGAATGCGTGTTCGTCGTTGAGCTCGTTCGTTCGAACGGTGAGTTCGTTGGCGTAAACCTTGTATTTGGCTATTAGCTCCTTGCCGCCTTTGGTATCGACCTGCCACGTGTTCTTATTGATCTTTCTCCACGCAAGATCCGCCCCCGCGGCATCTTTTACAGCAAATTCCTGCACGTGGCGGGCAAATTCCCGAACGAGATAACTGCCGGGCGTCCAGACCGGCATTTTCAGCTCGGGTTGTGCGGGCATCGACGCCCACTTGACGCGCATTTCGACCTCGAGCAGGTGTGTCGCCGGCTTGGACATTGATATGGTGTAGCTGATCTCGGGCGGCACCGGTTTGACCTCAGTCGCGGCCGGTTTGGGCTGCTTCGAAGGCTTCTTTTGAGCGTCTGTCTCTTGATACATAAAAAATGTGATCGCAATCAACAGCGGTATTATGACTTTGGAACTTAATCTTCTGGGCATTGCTTTTGGAATTTACGACTAGGTGTTATCGTTTAATTTCTTGCTATCTTACTATAATTTCGCACGTTTTAGCAGTTGAGCGACTGCAACTTACGCACCTCAATGACAACCGAAACCAACCCGGACGCGACTGGCGAAGCAAAAAAGGACAAATTTTTTACCACGCCGCTGCTGATAATATTTGCGACGGTTTTCATCGACCTTATCGGTTTTGGAATGGTGATACCGATATTGCCGTATTACGCGCATACCGAACCTTTCCTGGCGACGCCGCTCGATATCGGATTCCTGTTTGCATCGTATTCGTTAATGCAGTTTTTCTTTTCGCCGCTGCTCGGCCGTCTTTCAGATAGATACGGCCGGCGGCCGATTTTGTTCTTCAGCCTCATCGGTTCGGCGGTCGGATATCTCACACTCGGACTCGCAAACACCCTTTTTCTCGTATTCTTAGGGCGAATAATCGGCGGTGTGAGCGGCGGAAATATCTCGACCGCACAAGCGTATATTGCAGATGTCACTTCGAAAGAAAATCGAGCCAAGGGAATGGGCCTGTTCGGTGCCGCATTTGGACTTGGTTTTATTCTCGGGCCGGCGATCGCGGGTATATTGAGCAAATATGGTGTCAATGTTCCGTTTTACGTGGCAGCCGCACTTTCACTGGCAAACGCGATCGCGCTGTATTTTATTCTGCCCGAATCACTTAAACCCGGAGCCCGTCAGAACCTGCCGGAACGCAAAAATCGATTGCTTGAACTGTTTGATTCGCTGAGCGATAAGGCGTTTCGCGAACTGAATATCGTTTATTTTTTGCTCATTACCGCGTTTTCGATAATGACCTATGCGTTCGTGCTTTACACCTCGTTCCGCTTTGAATACAACGCTGAGCAGAACGGCTATCTTTTCGCGTTTGTCGGTGTGATCTCGATACTTGTCCAGGGAATGTTGTTTGGCCGTTTGGTCAAGCACTTTGGAGAAACCCCATTGATAGTTGCAGGCTGTCTGGTACTGGTCGTGAGTCTGTTTGCGCTGCCTTTCGTCGGCCCAGCGTATGGCGGCATCGGGGCCCTGCTTGCAAGTTTAGCGGTCATGTCGTTTGGAAATTCACTCGCTTCGCCGGGCCTGACGAGCCTCGCATCCAAGTCTGCCGATGAACACGATCAGGGCCGCACGATGGGAATTATGCAGTCCGGGGCGAGCATGGCAAGAACGATCGGTCCCGTTTTGGGTGGCGTACTGCTCAACAATGCGATGAATGCGATCGACGACATTACTATCTACCGCACGTTTTGGGCGGCGTCGATAATAATGTTTGTGGCCTTTCTGGTAGCTGTATATTTTGCCCGATCACATACGAGGAATCCGAAAGCGATCAGCTGACGGCACGGCGGCGTGCGGCGTGGGCGGCAGGAAAGGTTAGGCGAAATGTAGTGCCGTCGTTTGGTTCGCTCATTGCTTCGATCGAACCGGCGTGTTCCTGAACAATACCGTATGTCACAGCGAGGCCGAGGCCGGTGCCGTTCCCGACACCCTTGGTAGTAAAGAACGGATCGAATATCTTGGTCAGATTCTCAGCCGGAATTCCCTCGCCCGTATCATTTACCTCTACAATTACAACATCTTCGCCCTCAGCAAATGTCCGCAAGGTGATCGTGCCGCCCTGGAACATCGCATCTCTGGCATTCAATATCAGATTGGTGAAGACCTGCTGCAGTTTGCCGCCGCTGGCAGTGATCGCCGGGAGCGATTCGGAATAATCCTTTATTATCTCAACATTTGATTTGCGCAATTGCGGTTCGAGCAGTTGGAGCGTGTCGTTGAGAAGGCGGTTGACGTCGGTGTCGGCAAACTCTTCGGAATTGCCGGTGCGTGAGAAATTGAGCAGATTACCAACGATATTGGTCGCCCGGTCGGTCTGCCGCTGCATCTTCTGCAGCAGGGCGTGTTTCGGATCGGTCTCGGGGATCATGCCGAGCAGCATCTGGGTGTAGCTCGAAACGCCGGTCAGCGGTGTGTTGACCTCGTGCGCGACGCCGGCGGCGAGGAGGCCGATGCTCGAGAGCTTTTCGCTCTGTTGGAGTGTCTCTTCGAGCTTGACGCGGGACGACACATTCTCAAGCACGATGATCGCACCCGTATGCTGATTTGAAACGGACCTTAAAGGTGCAACCGCGACATTCAGGATGAGCGAACGGCCTTCGGCGTCGAATGTATGCAGCTTGTAAGCGTTTCGGATCTCGGTCAGATGCCAACGCGATTTTCCAAGGATATTCTCCAGATTTAGTGCAAAACTCTCGTCAAAAATATCCTCAACGCGCTTTCCGACCACATCTTCGCGGTCACGCCCGGTCATCTGTTCGAACGGCGAATTGCAGCGGATTACGCGGCCGTCCTCGTCGACCGCAAGCAGCCCGACGTTGACGGATTCGACGATCGACTCGTTAAACTCCTTGAGCAGCGCGAGTTCTTCGGTGTGCTGCTGCTGTTCTTCATAGAGACGGCTGTTCTCGACGGCGACGGCGACATAGCCGGACACTGTCCGCAGTATCTCAAGATCTTCGGAGGACAAGAGCGAACCGTCGCTCGCACGGCCGAGGCCGATCACGGCGACCATTTTGCCGCGTGCCACACAAGGCACGAAATAGTGCAGCTCCTGCCTGAGGACCGGAGCATTTGATCCGTTCGAACTTAGCTGTTCGATCTCAAGAAGATCAAATTCGTCGGCACGAACAATTCCTTTTTCAGCCGATTTTTGACGGATCATTGTGCGAAAATCAGCCGGGATCTTAAACTCTTCGTCCAGCCCAACCGACTTGGCGATGCGGTAATGTGCGTCAACGCCCGCGTCCTCGACAAAGATCGCGACCTTTTCGACATCGAGGACCTGACGCAGCCTTTCGGTCAGGGCATTCAAAAGCGGATCGAGTGCGGTTGTCGCAGAAAGCGTTTTTCCGAAATCAAGCAAGCCTTGCCGGAGGTCGTATCGTTCGCCGTAGAAGTAACGGTCGGCACGTTCCTGAAGGAATTTCTTGAGCGGTTCGCTGAGCATCACGATGGCGCCCATTGCGACGACCGCAATGACGGCCCGCAGTGTGATCTCGGTGGTCGACAGATTATTGCCGACAGCAAGGAAGACGAGCAAAAGGGCGACAGCGCCGATCATCATCGCGATGGCGACCGTGGTCAAAGCATAAACGAGTGCCCGGCGGACGACGACATCGACGTCCATCAAACGGTATCTGACGACCGAATGGCCAAAACTGAACGGTATCAAAGCTAGCGGAAGTGTCGTCAGCGCCGTCGCAAACGTATTGTCGGCGATCTGAACGCCGAACCATGTTGCGGCCTGCATCAGTATTACCGGGATAACCGCCGCGATCGTTCCCCACATTGCCCATTTCAGACGTTGGCGAACGACGATCTGGTGATTTTTCCAAAACCGCCAGATCAAGAAACCGGCTCCGGCCGAAACACCAATAACAAAATGATAGAGGAGAAAGGTGTATGTACCGCCCGTCAGGTTATACCGGTCGTCAAGTCGTGCGAGCCATTCGGCAGTTTCGGTCCGCCATATTAGAGCAGGCACGAGCGAGATCAACAGCAGCCAAACAGAAACAGCAGCCGCGGGCACGTAGAGCAGGAACGTCTTCCAGCGCTGTTCATCAAAAACGCTGTTGCGGACGGGATATCGGATACAAAAATGCAGAAAGAGCGGCACGAACAATGCGAACGCAAAATCATCGAGGAGGCTCGCAGCCAAATCAAAATCCTGACCGGTCCCGATGGGCCGATATGTGTGAAAAGTGAATGCGGCAAGACAAACGGTCGCGAAATGCAGCACGAACGGCGATTGGCTTCCCTGCTTAAAGAGAACAAATATGCCAACTCCGAGCCAAACGACGCCTACTATTGCGAGGAAAATTATCGCCGGAGTCCAACGCGGCACTGAGTCGATGTGACGAAGGTCAGCGAAGTAATAGTTGTCAGCGAACGAATAAGATTTCTGGAATGTGTAGGTGAGATTGCCGTCAACCCCGGCGGTCTCGAGATAGATCTGGACGTCGCTGATCGATACGACCTCATCAGGAGTATGGTTGTCGAGGCTGATCGCGATCAGCTTGTCTCCCGGTGAAATACCGGCTCGATCGCCGGCAAATCCGGGCAGGACACGCTGGGCAAAAATACCGTCAGAATTTTGTGTCCACTGTACGCCGTCTGTCGGCGGCAGCTTCTGAAAGGCCCGCTGTGAAAGGTTAAGCGAGCCGCCCGCGATGAGCAGCACCGAAGCCAGAAGCCATATCAAACTCCAACTTGTAATTACCTTTCCCTTCATCAAAAAAGCGGCCGCTGCGCTGTCAAAAGATCACAGAGTTCTACGATGTGAATTTAGACGCAAAAGGCGTACCATTCCATAATTCGGCCGCCACCCGGCAAATACGGTTGGTCTGACCTATTTGCGGCAGGATTCAGCGTGAATTTCTCCACGGTACCCGAAGCGGAAAATACAGTTTTTTGCTTGATAATCCGAGATTTTGGACAAAAAACAAACCACATCGAACGCTGTGATCATCAAGAAAACAAAGGTCCTCGATGTACTTCCGGTTCTGAAGTGGCCGTGACTAAAATCTAACCAAAATACCGCCGCGCAAACTGCGACGCTGTCCGCTCATTCGTAAACTGCCTTCCTCGCCGGTAACGCCGGGTTGGAATCCGAACATATTTCGTGCATCGACGATCGCTTCGGCACGAAACGGGAGGCCCAGAGTAGGAAGATTTTGCGTCACTAATACGCTTAGGCCCGGATCATAGATCGCCAGTCGTCCCTTGAACGGATCGATGGCAAAAACCGTCGCTTGCGGCGAGAGCCGGTAAACGGTCTTTACACTGGTTCCGGTTCTCAGGTCGGCTGAGAATTGTCCGAAGAAGGACTGAAATATCGCTTCGTCAAACGCGTCTGCCGGATCTGATATTGCATTCGCCGAGAGGCGCTGTCCGTTTCCGAACGAGTAGCCCGCGGCGGCACTGAAAATTGACGAGATCCGACGGTTGTAGACGACACGCAGTCCGCGGGCATTTCCCTGCTGATTGACAACAACGTCGCTAAACTCAGCCGAGTCGAGAACGTCGAGCGGCATTGCCGTAATGCCGACGCCGCGGCCGAATGCAGTGTCAAAAAACACATTTGCCTCGATCGACGAGCTGTTATCAAGTACGCGTTCGATCCCGAATTCGAGCCTTTGGCTCCGATTCAATTGCGGCTTATTGTTTGAAACAAAGATGTCCTGAACCGAAACGGGTTCGCGGAAAAGCACTTCGGCCCCTTCAAATTCGACGGCCTGTGCCCATGTCCTTTCTTCTGTCTGCGTTGTAAACGCAGATTGAAAACGAGTCTTGGAATCAATGTCGTACTGGAATCCGAGCCGCGGCGAGAAAGCCGATTCGCCGCCGGCACCGACAAACTTAGAATAGTCGAGCCCGTAAACGAGGATCACGCCCTCGCGGATCTTCCATTCGTCCGTAGCCTGTACCGAAAGCTGGCCCAGGCTTTTCTCGCTGCCGGCTACACTGATGCTGCCGATGTTCGCGATCGAGGCGTTCACGCGGATCTGGTGGGTCGAATTCGGCCGAAACTTTGCATCGACGCCGAAACGCTGAGGGGCATTTGTACCTTTTCCAAACTGGCCGGAAAAAACGAACTCGGCGTTGTCGCCAACCGGCGTTATGGCCGCAAAATTTACGCCCGCATAATTGCCATTCTTTGTTCCCGCATAATATGTCTCAACAACCGCCTGGTTACGCCTGTTCGATGAATCCGGAGTTTCGTCGGACGCAATGCGCTCGTCGACCGTTACATTTGCTGTCGTCTCGTCCGCGGGTTTTTTTCCTTCGCGGTTTTGATATATCGCACGCTGCATTTGAGCGGCACGAATTCGCCATTTTGAGCTGTTGCGGTCGACGCGCTTCTCAGGCAAAGTATTCCCGCTGCCCGCGCGCTCGAGCCGAAAACCGTAAACAAGTTCGGTCGAACGATTGACCGAGACATCGGACAAAGTGACAGGATTGAAACCCTGAGCGACCGCAAGAACGGTGTATGTCCCGGGAATAATGCGTGCGAGAAAGCTGCCGTCGTTTGCAGAACTGACCTGTTTAAGCAGTTTTGAAGTACCCAAACGAAAGATCGCAACGGTCGCATCCGAGATCGGGCTGCCGCCCTGATCGCGAACGACGCCTTTAATGATGCCCAGATTACTATTATTTTCGGCCGCAACGGTGACAGTCGAAGCATGGCCCGGCATCGCGGCGGCAAATATTATTGCCGCTGCTGCGAAAAACGCCGTAACCAAATACTTTCCTTTGTCCGAAAAAGCCATAAATAGCTATAGTACCAGCAACTTTCGTATTTTCTTCGCAAAATGCAACAGTGTCAAGCCAATACGGCTTAGTGTTGTATGTCGATTCGATGCATTAGACCTTGACAAAGTTTGCCTGACGGCTAAAATTGGAAGTTGCCTCAGTACCTGTTTGGGGCAAAATGGAGACGTGGCTGAGCGGCTGAAAGCGGCGGTTTGCTAAATCGTTGTACCTCAAAAGGGTACCACAGGTTCGAATCCTGTCGTCTCCGCCATTTTGGTTTTATTATGGCCGTCAAGCTGTTTGGTTTGACGGCCTTCTGCATTTGGGCATATAACTCTTTTGAATACTTTGCCCGTACCAATTTGAATCAGATCGAAGGAGATCCCGGATGAATATCGTCAGAAACATTCTAGCGGTAATTTTAGGATTTATTATCGGTGGCCTTGTGAATATGGCAACGATCGCTGCGGGTCATGCGATCATGCCTCCGCCCGCGGGTTTTGATCAAACCAGCATGGAAGGCGTCGCCTCGACGATCCACTTGCTCCAGCCGATCGACTATATCGTGCCGTTCCTCGCACACGCTCTCGGGCCGCTCGTCGGCGTGCTCTCGGCAATGTTCATTGCCGCAAGCTCCCGAAAAACTATCGCGATCATTCTCGGTGCGCTGTTTCTGGCCGGTGGCATCGCCGCAAGTTTTATGATCCCGGCACCGATGTGGTATCGGATCGTTGACGTGGTCTTTGCATACGTTCCAATGGCATTTCTTGGTTGGAAATTGAGCGGGAAAGACTGAGTTTTGCGTTATTTGGCTGATTGCGTGAAAATTGTAGGTTATGACTACACGCGTTCGTTTTGCGCCGTCGCCCACCGGCTATCTCCATATCGGTTCCGCGAGGACCGCACTTTTTAATTATCTTTATGCCCGCAATACCGGCGGCAAGTTCCTGCTCCGCATCGAGGACACTGACCTTGCACGCTCTACCGAGGAATCGACACGTTCGATCCTCGAGGGCCTTGCGTGGCTCGAACTCGACCACGACGAAGAGATCGTTTTCCAATCAGACAACGCCGACAAACATCGTGCCGCCGCCCGGAAACTGCTCGCCGAGGGCAAGGCTTATCGCGATTTTACACCGCGAGTCGCCCCGTCCGATGCAAATGTAAAAGACGCGATCAAAGACCGTGCCCGTGCCGCCGGGGGCGACAAGAACATGCGCGACAATCCGTATCGCGGTCTTTCGGCCGAAGAGAGCGATGCCCGTGCCGCAGCCGGCGAGCCGTTTGCGATTCGTTTGAAGGTTGCAGAGCACGGCCGCACGGCGTTTGACGACGCGGTCTATGGAATTCAGGAACGAGATTACGACGATACCGAAGACCTTGTTCTATTGAGGTCCGACGGCCACCCGCTCTACAATCTCGCGGTCGTATGCGACGACATCGAGATGGCGATCACGCACGTTATCCGCGGCCAGGACCATCTGACAAATGCCCACAAACAGGTTTTGATCTACGAAGCTCTCGGCGTCACGCCGCCGACGTTTGCCCATCTGCCGCTCATAATGGCGCCGAACAAGGGCAAGCTCTCGAAACGCAAACACGGCGAGGTCGTTTCGATGACGACATACCGCGATGCCGGATTTCTCGCTGCCGCGTTTCGTAATTTTCTCGCTTTGCTCGGCTGGTCCGCCGGCGAAGAGAAAGAGATCTATTCGCTCCACGAACTCGTCGAAAAATTCTCCTTGGGCGGCATCCACCGTTCGAATGCGGTTTTCAATTTTCACGAAAGCGATCCGCGAAAATGGACCGATGATAAGGCGATCTGGATGAACGCTGAGTACATCCGCACAATGCCGCTCGACGGGCTGCTGCCGTTCGTTAAGCCCGAGCTGAAGGCCGCGAAACTCTGGCGCGATGAGTACGAAGACGAAGCGAAGACGTGGTTCCAAAACACGGTCAACCTCATCCGTCAGCGGTTCTTCACGCTCAAGGATTTCTCTTCGCAGGGGCGTGCATATTTCAGCGAGGATTATGATTTCGATCAGGCTGCGGTCGATAAGAACCTAAACAAATTCCCCGACCTACGAACGTGGCTGCCCGAGCTGGCCGATCGTTTTGAAGCGGAGTTCGAAAATAGGTCTTATACCGAGGAAAACATCGAGACCGTCGTCAAAGCATTCACGGAGGAAAAAGGCACAAAACTCGGCGTCATCATGAACGGTGCCCGAACGCTGTTGACCGGAGTCGCCGTCGGGCCGTCGATGCTCTCGGTCTTTGAGACTATCGGACGCGAAAGGACTATAATGAGGTTGAGAAGTCAGGTCGCTTTTTCGGAATCGACGGCGCTATAGCGACATTCGATCTTCGATCGGAAACAGGAGTTTTATATGAAAGGCTTTAAGTCAAATATTGAAAAAGATACGCTTAAGAACAAAAATTTTAGAAAGGTGCTTTATTCCGCGTCGCATTGCCAGTTGGTGCTGATGACCCTCAAGCCGAAAGAGGAGATCGGCCTGGAAACGCATAAGGAAAA
>CAZVDM010000009.1:0-42811 GCA_964625555.1 uncultured Chloracidobacterium sp. | reverse complement strand
ATCGTCGTCTTGCGCTCGACAACGCCCTGAATAAAGCCCAATTCTTCTTTTAAAACGCTCTGTTTGATCGTGAATTCCATAATTACTCCTGAGTTTTTGCCACGAATGGCACGAATATCACGAATTCGCTTCGTGAGTTGCAGACGCTGCCGCGGTTAATGATCGCTTTCAAATATTATAAAACACTCTGTCTCCCGTTTCACGGGCTCCGGTATCTTTGGCGGTTCCGTCACCCCAGGTTCCACAAAGCCTGCACCTGGGGCTAAATATCTGTCGCTGCTTCGCAGCTGAGAACCTAAGAGGCTTTTATTTTTCTCACCGGCTTTTACTATTACTAAGACCTTAATTAATAAGATATAAATCTAGTACTAGTAATAGTGCCTGTGGATATGTGTAAAAGCGGCCTAACCGCTTATAAAACCTACGTTTTTCCGTCCACAGCGGCCTGTGGAAAATCTGTGGAAAACTTTTGTAACAGTGGATAACTCGTCCACCACCTTTTTATCCACCGTCATCCACAACCTTATATGTGCCGCGCTTGCGGAAATGTGGATAAACTTAATTCAAATATCTATAAATAAACGACTTACGTCGATGATAATCTTTGGTTATATGTGGAAAATAAATCCGCTATGGATGTATTTAATTTCCGTTAACTAATTGCAAAGATTATCTATTAGCTCGCTGATCGCGTTGTGGAAAACGCGGTCGTCGATCATCAGTGCCGTTATCTTGTCGACCGAGTGCATAACGGTCGTATGATGCTTGCCGCCGAACTCGCGTCCGATCTCAGGAAAGCTGTGACGCGTCAATCTTTTGCACAGATACATCGCCACCTGACGAGGCACAGCGACGGATCGCGAGTTGCTCTTGGACTTCATTTCCTCGACCGTCATCTTGTAGTGCGAGGCGACCGCACGAGCGATGCGTTCCATGGTCATTCCGGCCGGATGCTCGGCGTCGATGATGTTTTTCATCGATTGCTGGGCGAGCACCTTGGACAAAGGCAAACCACGCAGCGACGCGATAGCGACCAGACGGACGAGCGAACCCTCGAGCTCGCGGACGTTGCTCTTGATCTTGCCGGCGATGTACATGGCGATGTCGTCGTCGAGCTCGTAACCGTCGAGATCGGCCTTTCGCTTGAGGATGGCGACCTTTGTTTCAAGATCGGGCGGCTCGATGTCGGCGATCAGGCCCCACTCGAAACGCGAGTGCAGACGCTCCTGCAGCGTCGGTATCTCACGCGGCGGGCAATCGCTCGAGATGACGATCTGTTTTTGATTATTATGCAGCGTGTTGAACGTGTGAAAAAACTCTTCCTGCGTGCGGTCCTTACCGGCGAGGAACTGCACGTCATCAAGCAGCAGTACGTCGATCGAACGATAACGGTCGCGAAACGCCGGCGTTTTGTCAAAGCGGATCGCATTGATCAGCTCGTTCATAAATTTTTCGCTGGTGATGTAGGCGACACGCAGGCTCGAATTTCGCGCCTTGATCGCATGGCCGATAGCGTGCATCAGATGCGTTTTGCCGAGACCGACACCGCCATAGATGAACAGGGGGTTGTAAGTCGTCCCAGGCATCTCTGAGGCCCCGAGAGCGGCCGCGTGAGCGAACTGGTTGGATGAACCGACGACAAACTTTTCAAATGTGTACTTCGGATTGAGCGAAGTGTCGACGCCCTCGACGTCGGCGTAATTGATGACACCCGGCGTCGTGATAGTGCGCGGCTTGGTCTCGAAATAGAGTTCGGTGTCGTCGTCCTGCTTTTCGTCGGCCGATCCGTCGATCTCCCAGTCGATCGTATAGCCCGGCAGGCCGGCATCGGTCAGCGTCTGATCGAGGATCGCGGCGTAGTATCGGCAGACCCAATCTTTTGTATAGCTGCCGGACGAGACCCGAACGGTCTTATTCGCGTCGTCGGTTCCGAGAAAAGTGATCGGGCGAAACCATGTATCGTAAACCTGTCGGCTGAGCCGTTCGCCGATAAGCTCAAGTACATCGTCCCAAACGGTTGTTTTTGCTAAAATTAACTCCAAGTTTGCGCTCCGAAAGGCGTGTTTAAGTATTAATGCCTTTAATCAAAATTATTGTTCTCAAAGCGCTGTTTAGACAGAGCGTTTCTTACAGTCTGATGTGATGCTATAACTCGTTATTTTTTGGATACTTTAGCCGTTCGTTAGGGCGAACGGAGATGTGATATCCACAAGCTTTTCCACAGTAGAAATGAAAAGCCGCATAAAACCTAAAGTAAAGCATTAACTCGTTTATTATCAACACTTTACAAAGAGTGTAAGCTTGAAAACGGATAACAGACTAACACGAAAAAAGGCGCCTTGCAAACAGAAATCCACAGGTTTTTTTTGGCGTTTTAACACGGATTTAACTTCCTTTTTTAACAAGAACTTGTGAGATGTTTCGCGCCAAATGAGGTTAAGTTTTCGGGCCGATTTTGACCAAATTTTTATCAAAAAACGCCGAAATATTTTCAATATTTTTTATTATTTTTGCATCAAAATAGCTGACCATGACAAAGACCATCGACAAGCTCACAAAGGACCTCATTTACATCAGCGAAACGGATGAACCGATCATACCATTTACGCTCGATCGAGCCGATGCGGTGACGGCGGCCGAGGTGCTAAGGCAGATCGGGCACAGCGACGGCGAACCGGTCGAGACGATCGATGCGGAGGCGTTCTTCGCTCGACTGACGACGTTCAGGGAATGGTTCGGCCCGAGGGAAAAGGAGACAGCGGAGAGATTTAAGGCGCTTAAGACCGAATTGGAAAAAGAGATGGACGGGCTAAAGGTATTTAAGGTTGGGAAGATCCGGATCGACATATATGTCGTCGGGCTCGATAAAAAGGGAAGGCTCGCGGGAGTTAAGACGAAAGCGATCGAAACATGAAAAAGCCGTCGGATGCGACGGCTTTTTGATCTTACGAGTGAACTAATGTCTATTTCTGCGAAACGCTGGCCCCGCCTGATTTGTTGGTGATGATGTTGGCAGGCGTTCCGGTGTATTGAACGCGGGCTCCGCCGGAGATGTCAGAGCGAAGGTCGCCGGTGACATTTACCTCGACGCTGCTGCCGCCGCTGCCTTCGATATCGGCATCGACCGCAGCCAGGTCTCCGGCGTTGACCTTAGCCCCGCCGCTCGACTCGACCTTGAGCTTGACCGTTTCGCCGGACACCGTGACACGAGAGCCGCCCGACGATTCGATCTTGAGCGATTGGCCCTTGAGGTTGGCGGCCGTTACCTTTGCGGCACCGGAAACCTGCAGGCCGTCGATGTCAGGGGCCGAGATGCGGATCTTGATCGGCGACTTCGATTTGAGCCGTTTGTCGGATTCGATACGCAGGGTGCCGCCGTCGACGGTTGTCTGGATCAGGCCGATCAGATTGTCGTCAGCCTCGATCTCGACGCTGAATTCCTTTTGCGCAACGATCTCGACCTGAAACACGCCGCCGACATCGACCGACTTAAATCCGCTGACCTCACGCCGCTCTGTGACGATGTTGCCCGAGCCGCGAGCCGCACCGAAATTCACCGAAAATTTAATGAAATCGGTGCTAACACGCCCAAACGAGAATGTATTTGCAACTACTAAACCGATGACCAATGCCGCCAAAAAGAATAAGAAACCTGCTTTTTTCATAATGCCCTCACTGAAAATAAATGAAATAAATGCTTAGCCGAGATGTTGAACGGTTTGTCGATAAAAAAAGTTCGCAGATTTTTCATAAGTCATGAACCTGCCCGGCCGGCCGCACGGCCCAACTCGGATCATGACTTGGCCTTTGGCTCCGTTTGCGGGTTTGGAACTGGCGTCGCCTGCCAGGCCACGACCTGCCATTTGCCCTTTCTCTTGATGAATGTGCCGGTGTTGAGGTGGTTCGAAACGGTCTTTGTGCCGTCCGACCTGGACGTGTTTCCGACCAGTTTGAACGCCACTACCGCCGCATTGCCATACTGTTGAATACGAATATCTTCGGCGGAATAAACGGTCACCGGATCGGTCGGTTTGGCGGGCGGGGCGGAACGGACCCCTTTCATCAACTCTTCCTTACCGATCCTGACACCGACACCGCGAGTGTAGATAAGATCTTCGGCCCAAAAACGGTCATGGACCGCGGCGACATTTTGTCCGGCACCGGCGAGGAATTCGTTCAGCATTCGCGTCAACTCTGCGGCGTCAGGTGCGGTCTGGGCGTGCAGCGAAAATGCGGACGCAGCGATCACGAAAAATAGAATTAGTGTTCGTTTCATATCGGCTCCTTTCGTTCACCCGGATAAGGTAACTCGAAGGAGCCAATTTGTACAAGGCTATTCGTAGCGGAGCGATTCGATCGGATTCAGGCGGCTCGCACGGATCGCAGGCATTACGCCGGCTACAAACGCGATCGAGCATACAAGAGCCATTACTATCGCGATCGAAGGTAGTGTGAATGTAAACAAATTAAAGCCCTCGAACGAGGTCGCGTAAGCGGCGATGAGCACTTTGTTGGCGATCAGGCCCACGACTATTCCGCCGACCGTGCCGAGCAACGCTCCCCAAAAGCCGATCAGGACTGATTCGAGCGAGAAGATGGCAAAGATCTTGCCGCGGCTCATACCGAGAGCCTTTTGCAGGCCGATCTCCTTGGTCCTCTCGAGAACGGCGATGACAAGAGTATTAATTATCCCGAACGAAGCTGCCAACAAAGCGACCAACGCAAATATATTCATACCGGTTTTGAAGATCCCGATGGCGTCGTATGTCCGTTTCTGCGTATCAGCGATCGTGTCCGCCTCAAAGCCCTTCTCCGCAAGCGTCTTTTTCACATCGGCGATCCGTGCGGCGTCGGGTGTCGACATCTGAACGGTAAAGCCCACGAATTTGTCCATTCCGTCACCGGATCGTTGTAACGCATGGATGGTGCGGGCCGTGCTGACATCGACGAACGAGTTGTAATTCGTCATAAATCCCTTCGTGGCCACACCGACGATCTTAAGAGGCATCGTTTTGGGCTCGCCTGAGGCCGATTTGTATCCGATAGTAGCGGTCTTGCCGACCAGGTTTTCGATCGCCGGATCAAATGCACGCGCGAGGCCGAGCGGTATGACGATCTCACCGGAACCGCTTATGGTCTTTCCGGCTTCGGTCTTTTGCGATATGCCTTCGGAAAGGACGCCGAGTTCAAGCTTGAATTTTTTTGTTCCGTCGAGCGAGATGTAGTCGCCTGATATGTTGTATCGCGGAGTAATGCTCTTGACACCGTCTATGTCGCGTACCGCAGCCTCCATTTGCGGCAGCGTTAGCAGGAACGAATTCGGGTCGATAGCGTTCTCTTTATCGCTGTCGGTAGATTCCTTATACTCCTCAGGAGCTCCGGCCTGCGGGCCGCCGACCGGCTTATCGAGTTTTTTGCGGACCATGATGACGCGGTCGCCCTCAATATTCTTTACCTGACTCTCGACGTAGTCGCGCATGCCGTCGCCGAGGCCGTTGGTCATCGTAAGGGTAAAAGAGCCGACAAAGATGGCGATGACCGTCAAAAATGTGCGCAGTTTGTTGCGGAAAAGGTTTCGGTTGGCGGCTCTGATGAGGTCCCAGGTTTTCATTATGCTCGTGCCTCCTTCTTGCGGTCGGCAACGATGCGGCCGTCTTTCATTTCTACTATTCGGTCGCATCGGCGGGCGAGATCGTCGTCGTGCGTGACGATGACGAGCGTGATGCCTTTATCGCGGTTAAGCTCGAACAACATGTTTTCGACCGCGGCACCGGTCGTCGAATCGAGATTGCCTGTCGGCTCGTCGGCAAAGATCACCTGCGGCCTGCCGACAAGCGCCCGGGCGATGCAGACCCGTTGTTTCTCGCCTCCCGAGAGGTCTTTTGCCTTTTTATTTATTTTTTCGCCCAGCCCAACGGCGTCGATTGCGTACGCCGCATCGTTTGATGTCACATCCGCAGATGCTCCGCGAATTCGCATCGGCAGAACGACATTTTCAAAAACGGTGTCTCGGCCGTTGAGGAAAAACTGCTGAAATACGAAGCCGAATTTTTCGTTCCGCAGTTTATTCTTTTGTCTTTCAGTCAAAGCCGAAGCGTCGCTGCCGTCTAGATAAACGCTGCCCGCCGTCGGTGCGTCGAGACACGCGAGCAGGTGCATCAAGGTCGATTTGCCGCTTCCGGATTTGCCGACGATGGCCACACAATCGCCGGTGTTGACCGTAAGGTCGACGTTCTTTAGCGCCTCGTAATCAACACCGTCGCTGGAATATGTTTTTGATAGATTTCTGGCTTCTAACATATGTATCTACTTGCTAAACCGGCCGTTGGTCAGCCGTTCGAAGATAACTTTACGCTTCGTTTCTGGAAATGTTCTGCGGAAATTGGCAAAGTCGTTGGACAACAAACAGGCTCTATATAGGCGCCCAAATGCACGATATGGGCCGTTCTCCGGCTCAAATTGATCAAAAATCCCTGTAAAACGGCTTTGGAACACATATTGCAATTTAACAGGTAGATTCAAGGACCATCACTTTCACTTATTTTAAGGGGGAAAGATATATGTTTAATAAACTCATTTCGATCAAGCCGGCCGCGCTGTTACTGGGCCTGGCGTTAATAGCCGGTGCCAATTATTCGGCGGTCGCCCAGAAGCGCGGAAATGGCAACGGCCACGGGAACGGCGGTGACAAGCACGGAGGACAAGGAAATCGTGGCGGCGGTGAGGACCGTGAACGCGGCAATCGCGGCCAGGGAAACGGCGGCCGCGCCGAGCGGCAGCAACAGCAGCAAGTCCAGCGTCAGATGCCGCAGCAGGTTTACAGCAACCCGGGCTGGAACAGAGGCGATCGTGCCGAACGCCGGCAACAGCAACAGGTTCAGCGTCAGATGGCGCAACAGGTTTACAGCAATCGGAGCTGGGATCGAGGCGACCGAGGCAACAAAAACGGCAACGGAAAGCGGAACCGCGGCAACGACCAGCGAACGTATCAGATCTATCAGCCGCAGGTAGTTTACGGCGGCGGCTGGGTTCCGCCGGGACAGATCCGGAGCCGCGAGGTTCATGAACGAAATGACGCCCGAAAGGCTTGGAAAAACGAGCAGAAGGAATACAAACGGTGGAATAAAGACAACGACCGCGAGAATCGCCGCGAGGCTCGACGAGGGCAGTATTCCGCTCCGCAATGGTGGGATCCGGCGAGACGGGTTTACCGTAATGACGATATATACGTAGATCGAAATCCGAGGCAGTACGCTCCCGTCTATCCTTATTCGGGCTACGCACCGCGAACGAATTACGCGCCGCGAACGAGTTATGACGTGCCATACAATGGCGGTTATCTCCCGTACCGACGTCAGACGGCGACCAATTACGGGTACGATCCGTACGGCTACAGCAATGCTTACGCGAACAACTATTACGACAACGGTTATGCAAACGACTATTACGACAACAGCGGCACAAACTGGAAATCGTCGTTGATCCGTATGCTGATCAGCGGCGTCCTGAGCGGATTCGGCAGGGGAAATGACGGTTACTACGATCAGAATTCGTATCAGCCGTATACATCAGGAATACCTGTTCGGTACGCTCCGGCATACGCAAATTACGGCGGATACGCTCCGCAGTACGCGTCTTACGATCAGGGTTATTCGCCCTATGGCCAAGGCGGCTACTATGAAGACCAGACGAATTACGGAAGCCTGTTGGGCGCGTTGCCGATAAATGATCTTTTCGGCGGCGGAAACGATCTCGGCGGTTTTGTATCGGACGGTTTGAGCCAGATGCTGGCGCAGGGATATCTTCAGGGATTGACGGCCGGCGACACAGCCAGACGTAATAATTACGGTGACCGCTATTATAACGATCCGTACGTTTCAGACAGCGGGATCTACGACCAGTGTTCTTCGACCATCGGTGAGAACCGTCGTTTGCTGAGCGAAGGTTATTCCTTAGGTTACGAAGACGCATTGAACGGACGCGGCGGGTACAACAGCGGTTCGGGCGGCGGGCTCGATCTCGTCAATGTATTGCTGAGCGATGTATTCAATTTGGGCTAATTGCTCAAACGATCGACGAAAGGCAGGCTTACGGGAGCCTGTCTTTTTTTGTTATCGCGTTTTGCTATCGGGCGTAAAAATAAAACTGCACGGCCTGAGCAAGGCCTATCAGGAACCCGAATAATGCACCGAACAGTTCGATGGTGCGGAGGTGTTCTTTGGCGACGGACATGACGAGGGCCTCGAGCTTTTCTGGCGGGTAATTGTGGATCTTTTCGCGGACAAGTCCGCCGACGTCAAATTCCGCCACGGCCTCGGGCAGTTTGGCGTGGACGGCGGCAATGATGGCGTCGGTGAGCGAAGTGCTTGCTTCCTTGACCTTGGATTCGTCGATGTGGTCGCCGATCTTGCCTATAGGTGCCGACAGCAAACGGTCGATCTGGGCGGCGAGCATCTCGTTGATAATATTCGACGTTTCGTCTCGGCCGAGTATTTCGACGAGGCCGTTAGCGAGCATCGATTTTAGTTTCTCCTCTGACTCGGGATGAATAATCTGCAGGATCGCATCGATGCTGTGCGGACGCAGCTTTTCGAGCATCGCAGTCAGATATTTTGTAATTCCGGCGGTCGTTTCTTCACTCTGGAGGAGGCTGAGGACCGATCTCACCACCTGTTCTTTAAGCCTCACAAGCTGGTCGGGGGCGACGGCGCCGATGACGACCGGCAGTGGTTTGGACAAGGCGTTGTCGATGCTGGTGCCGATGAACGTGCGGGCCTCGTCGGCAAAGTAGGTGCCGTTCAGCGTTTCCTCGATGCGCTTTGGCAGGCTTTCGTTGACGAGATCGTCCACTTCGTTTAGTAGCATGTCTCGTGAGACGAATATCTTCTTAAAGAACGAGAGATTCTCGTAATAAACGTGGACCTCGCGTTTGATAAGCGAACTGATCTGATCGCGCGTCTTTTCGGTGGCGGCGATATCGGCGATCTGTTTGATCGCCGGCTTGATCTGCTCGTTGGCCTTTTCCTTGAGCAATGCGACAGCGTCGTCCGTGAACATCTTGCCAAGCGGCGTCTCGGAATTTACAAGATCATCGATCCGCCGCCCGATGAAATCGCGGATGTTGTCCTCGAACGCTTTGGCTTTAACAGCAGTGTTGATCCTCTCGTCAAGAAACGCGGTGATCTTGGCAAACGTCTCGTCGTCGATGACCTCGGAAACACGTTTGCCGAGGACATCATCAACGCGCCGAGTAACAAAACCGTGAATGGCCGCGAGAGATTCCTCGCTTCTTAGGACACCTCTGATATGTTCGGCGAGTTTGGTTTGTAATGCCGCGATCGCATCGAGGATAGGTTCACGGACATTTTTCGGCAAGGCTTCGATCAGCGATGGGTAATCTTCGGCAAGGATCTCGTTCGTGTAGGAATCGACAACGTTCTGGATCTTTCGCCGCAGGAAATCTTTGCCCGTAAGCTGCTCTATGATCGTATCCTGCGAAACGAGTTCCTGGCCGACGGCCTTGCCGATAGCGTTTGCAAGGCGGTCGCGGTGCCGCGGGATCATTCCCTGTGGGAAGATCGTGATGCCTAATAATTTGACCGGATTTCGCGGCCGGAAGAGCATCCTCACAGCCAGCCACGCACCTGCATAACCGTGCAGAGTCGCGAAAACGATCAGCAGGCCGATCTGAACGTAGAGGTTTTTGAAGATGTCTTGGAGGAAGTCCATATGAAAATAGAACGCCGATAAAGCGGATCAAGCAGATTTCACGGATAAGAAGATCTAATTTGATGCTTGATCGTATCCGCGGCCATCTGCTTGATCCGTTCGATCCGCGTTCCATTCCGTTAAAAGATCTGAAAGCCTTTCGATCTCAAGCAAAACTCGGCAAATTCCTGCATCCAGTCATGGCTCGCGCTGTAATTTTTCCACTGCTCGTCGCCGTCGCGATGGAGCGTCATGTCGTCGGGGGCGTCGGTGATGCTGAGATCGGCGAAAACACGTTTGTTCGGGGTGAGCTTCGGCAGCCATTCGCTCTTGATCCGCGAACCGATCTCGTGTGCGTCGTCCGCTGAAATTTTTACGCCCGTTGCGTTATACGCCATTTGCCGCAAAGCTCCTTCGCTCAGAACGTCGAGGCTCCTGATAACCTCAAGGGCCGCTTTCCAATTCCATACGTTGGCGTTAAATTCGAAGTTCTCACTGGAGAGATCGGTAAGTGTGAAGCTCATATATTTATTGTACGACAGACCGCCGAGCGGCCGATCGAAACGGCATATCAAAATGCTAAACGGCAAACGACACTTTGGTCAATGAGTTTCGAACCGGAAAGCTATATAATTTGATTTTTGACGAAATGAAGCATCAATTACCTGTCAGGATAAGAGTTTTGCGTCCGCTGACCGGCGTGGCGATGATGGTTCAGCAGGGAAAGGACGAATTTTTGGCTCCGAGCTCCAAAACTGCGGCTGAGCTGGTTTTCGATCTCGAGCTTACTGTCGATACCACCGAGACAAGGCCTAATTTTCTCGGTAAGTACGCTCAAGGGCCGAAAGACGCACGTTTTGTTTACGTAAACTCCGGGACGTATGCAGATCAGCACTCCTGTTGGGGACGCCGGGCGAAGGTCTCGCTGATGGCCATTACCGGAGATCAGATACAAACGGTCGTTTCGAAAGCAGGAATGATACTGCAGACAGAGTTTGAAGGCGTAGGCCGTGACGGTGGGCCAACCTGTGCGAGCGTGAAGGGCATTGAATGGAAGGTCGTGAAAGAATAGACGCATATCTTGCTCGAATTTCGGTCGCCGCCGAGCTTGAACCGGCGCCAACTATCGAAACGCTGCGGTTGCTGCAAACGAGACATTTGTTGAGCGTACCGTTCGAGAACCTGGACATTCATTGGAAACGGCCGATCGTCCTCGACATTGACAAGTTTTATGCAAAGATCGTCGAGGAACGTCGCGGTGGTTTTTGTTACGAGCTCAACGGTCTGTTCAATGACCTACTGAAAAGCCTGGGATTTAATACGCGGCTTGTTTCGGCCCGCGTATTTGGCGGCGAACGCGGGTTCGGGCCCGAATTCGACCACGCGGCGATCATAGTGACGATCGGCGAATTGGAGTATCTGGCCGATGTCGGTTTTGGTGATTTTGCGGCGGAACCGCTGCGGCTTATCGCGGACATCGAACAGCGAGACCGCGAAGGCGATTTTGTCATCCGACGTGCCGAATTTGGTGTCCTGGAAGCCGCAAAAAAGATAGACGGCGATCTGGTCCCGCAATATAGATTTGAACCGATCGGCCGCGACCTTTCGGAATTTGCCGAGATGTGCGATTTTCAGCAGTATTCTCCGAAATCGCATTTTACAAAAGGAAAGCTGTGCTCGATCATGACCGACACCGGCCGCAAGACGCTGACCGACACGAGCTATATTGAGACCTCGAATGGCGAAAGAAGGGAGATAGCGATCGATTCGGAACAAAGTTTTGCGGAGATGCTTAAAAAGGAATTCGGAATCGAATTACGTGAGATCGCAAATGGATTCCGAAATAAGTACTAAGTGCAAAGTCAGAAGTGAAAAGTACGGCTTTACCTATCACTTTTCACTTACCAGTTATTACTTATTTCGGAACTAACAGATTATGACCGATTCAATTTCATACGCCGACGCGGGCGTTTCGATCGACAACGCTAATCTCGCGGTCGCGAAGATCCGCGAGTACGCACGCAGCACTTTTAATGAGCGGACGCTGACCGAGATCGGCAGTTTTGGTGGTATGTTTGCCGGGGCTTTTCCGAGTATGGCTGAGCCGATATTGGTCGCTTCGGCGGACGGTGTCGGGACCAAGCTAAAGTTGGCGTTTGATACAGGAATTCACAACACAGTTGGTGCCGATCTTGTAAATCACTGCGTCAACGACATTTTGGTGCAGGGTGCTCGTCCGTTGTTTTTCCTCGATTACTTCGCAACCGGAAAGCTCGAACCTGATGTCACAGCCTCTGTCGTCGAAGGTATGGCGCGTGCTTGCCGCGAGAACGGCTGCGTCCTGCTCGGCGGCGAAACGGCCGAGATGCCATCGATGTATGCCGACGGCGAATACGACCTCGCAGGATTTATTGTGGGCGTTGTCGATAAACCAAAGGTGATCGATGGAAAATCGATCTCGCCCGGCGACGTCGTTCTTGGCATTCCTTCGAAAGGGCTGCAGACAAACGGCTATTCGCTGGCGCGTAAGCTCTTTTTCGAGGTCGGCGGCTACACGCCCGATTCGTACGTCGACGAACTTGGCTCGACCGTCGGCGAAGCATTACTCGCGACGCACGCCAGCTTTCTTCGCCCGCTCGAAGGTTTATTAGATAGCGGCATGATCAACGGTCTCGTCCATATCACCGGCGGCGGTTTCCTCGAAAACATTCCGCGCATACTTCCCGAAGGCGTCTCAGTTGAAATAAACCGCGGCACTTGGCCCGAACTCCCAATATTCGGACTTATGCAGCGGCTCGGCAATGTTTCTGACCATGAAATGTTCAGGACGTTCAATATGGGGATCGGAATGATCGTTGTCGTATCCGAAAAAGATGCGGAACAGGTCAAAGCGACGATCGTCGATTGCGTGCAAATCGGTTCGATCGCCGCGGGCAATAGAGAAGTCAAGATCTAGGGTTATTTTCCTTTCCAGTCGAGATCGGCCGCGGCCAAATATTCGCGCATTACATCGAGGTCGCCCTGGTCCTTGTATCCGATCACAATGCTGATGTAATAGCCTTTGCGAACTATCGCGTATGAGCGGTTCAGGTTGAATCGGGTCTTTCCGTCAACATACGCAAAGGTGTTGGTTCCCAGCGTTTCGACCTTTGCCATCGGCCCATTTGGTTCCCTGAACAGACGGTCGTTGAGTATCTCTTCGCCGGTCTTTTTCTGGAGTTTCAACGGAAGCGGAGTTGCGGTGCCGATGAACATCACCGGAAATGCGCGTGCACTGAAAAGAGTCTTTATGGTCAGCGTCTGGCCGGCGAACATACTGCCGGGAACCTGGGTCGGTACGAGCGATACATCGACAAAGCTGGGCTCGTCAATTTCCATTTCCTTTGGAATTTGAATGCGAAGGCCGATAACACTGTTCGTATAAATACTGTCTTTGACCTGTCCGTAGACTGCACGCCCAGGAGCCGGTTCGCTAGCTTTTACCGATTTTTGTGCTGTGGCGGTGTGAGACAGCAGGACAAACGCGGCCATCACCAGCATCGACGAATGAACTCTTTTCATGTATCTGCTCCTGTAAAATGTATTTCATGTTGAGATTTCGGTGCCCGGGTTCGAGACGCGCGTTGGTTGAAGATAGGAACTTCTTTCGGGGCCGCGGGATCGTGGGTGAAGCGTATCAGATATGCGAGACAACAATCAATACTTTTTGAAGCGATCATTCATATCCAACGGTAATTGGTGGTGACGCTAACTAAAAGAAGTGTTAATTTATTCTCTGCGACATTTCTCGAATATCGTAGGACTCTTAAATCAAGTTCTCAACAATTTTCAATATGCCGGAGCTTTTTGAATCGCATGCAAAACGGAATATCGACCCGAAGAAGTGGCTGATCGCGGTCGCGGCTTTTGTCGTACTATGCGGAGCGGGATACGGGCTTTATGTCTATACAAAGCCAGCGCCGAGAACGGCGGACGATATCCTGGCGGTCGAGGTGCGCGACACGGTGGTAATGCTGCTCGATTACAAGCGGTTCTCGGGAGAAGAGTTTCGCAAGCAGATGCTCGGCAAGGCCCGTCTCGAGACACACAAGCGGTCGATCGATGAGGTCCTGTTCACTTATCCGCGTTCCTCGGGCGAGGAGTTTTTAGAGTTTGTCAATTCAAATTTTTACGACATCAGAAAGGTCGAATTAGGAACGGAAAAAGACGGCGAGATCAAACTCGGTGATTACAGCGTGCCCGCATCAGAAAGCTACGGACAGCTGTTTCGTACCAATCTTGCGAATATCAAGATCGATCATCGTCGGAGCCTAAACTTTGCGTATAGTGAGGTTACGTATTCGCCCAGCCTCGAGGAGATCAAAAACCTTACAAATAATTCGCAGGTCTACGGCGGCCGTATGCTGACGCAGGTTCCGGAACGGAGCTTTAAGCCATCGATGTTCTTTGCAAATCACGGCATCATGGTCGCAAAGCCCGGCGAGCCTTCGCTAAAGCGTCTGGCCGAGGACATTTTGAAAAATGCGGGGCCCGATCGCGAAGCTCGCATACAAAAACTCGTCGATTTCGTCTCAAACGAGATCGAATTCAGTTTTTCCGAGGCACTCGGCGGGCGCGAGACTTTGAAACGCGGCAACGAGACGCTGATGACCCGCAGCGGCGATTGCAGTAATAAGACGATCTTGCTCGCCAGCTTACTCGAACAGATCGGCGAGGACTATATTTTGCTCTATTGCCCGCGGCACATCACGGTCGCGATACCGCAGGGCAATTTTCAGAACATCAATAAGCTCGATTTCACATGGGACGGGAAACCGTGGATGATCGCGGAAACGACGCTTGCCGGCTTTCAGATCGGTCAGACGCTGGTCAATGATTCGAGGCTGCTGACACGTGTCGAGTACGTGCAGAACCCGAAAAACGCAGACGTGATCTTTGATGCTAACTCATACGAAGTATTAAAGTTCTTGTAACTGCGTAACCACAAACAAGGATTGTTATGGAAAAGAACCGCTGGTGGCTCGCTATTCCGTTCGCTCTCGGTGTGATGGTCGTCAACGTGCTGATCAGCATCCTGTACGTGGTCGTATACAGTTACGTGATCGATCCGGGACACGATCCCGAATATTATCAGGCATACGCACAAGTTGCGGCGCCATATTCGTCAATTGTTGCCGGCATCCTGCTGATGTTTTTGGCCGGGCGATGGATAGGCGGAAAGTTCCCAAAAGGCAACAGCGTCAAGGCGGCGTTGCTGATGTGGCTGGTTTATTTTTTGATCGATCTTGCAGTCATAGTTGCTGCCGGGGCGCTTGCTCAGATCGCGTTTCTATTTACTATCTCGTTTGTAACGAAGCTCGGCGCCTCATTCCTCGGCGGGTTATCTGCACAAAACCGGGGGGCATATTTAAGACGATGAAGATCGGGTTTCTAATCAAAGGTGACGGCACCAATAGGTCCCTGACAAAATCCGTGAATTCGCGGATAGCTTGGTGTAATATAGACTAATGGACTACCGCGACATCATCACAATAGAACCTGGAAAAAGAAGTGGGAAGCCCTGTATTCGGGGAATGCGTATTACCGTTCAGGACATTCTGGAATACCTTGCGGGTGGAATGACCGAGGAAGAGATCCTCTCGGATTTCCCCGAGCTTACACATGAAGATATTCGGGCATGCCTTGCATTTGCAGCAAACCGCGAACGTCAGTTAGCGGTCGCCCAGCAATATGAAATTGTTGCTTGATCAAAATCTCTCGCGAAAGATCATTACACAAATCGAGGATGCCTATCCCGACAGTTGTCATATCGCGTCAGTGCTGACGGACTCAGCGTCTGATAGGGACATTTGGTTTTACGCGGAGGAGCACGGGTTTGCGATCGTCACGAAAGACGACGACTTCGAACAAAGAAGTATCCTGCTCGGACATCCTCCAAAGGTTATCTGGATAAGGTTGGGTAATTGCAAGACAAACCAGATTGTAGCGCTGCTGATCAACTCGCAAAACACCATTATTGCTTTCGGCGATGATATGGAAAAGTCGATCCTTCCGATTCCGTAGATCGGTGCTTTTCTGTCACTCTGCGTCCCTGAGGCAATCTATTATGAACATAGGAATTCTGATATCAGGCCGCGGTTCTAATATGGTGGCTTTGGTTGACGCTGTGCAGAGCGGCGAGATACCTTCGTCCGAGGTTACTGTTGTGATCAGCGACAAGGCTGACGCTGCAGGCTTGGACAAGGCTCGTGAACGTGGCGTCGATACGGTCGTGATCGATAGAAAGGGCCGGCCGCGGGAAGAACATGACGCGGAGATCATCAGCGAACTGCAAAGCCGCGGTGTCGAGTTGGTTTGCCTTGCCGGCTATATGCGGCTGCTCTCGCCGGCTTTTGTGCAGGCGTTTCCGAAGCGGATCGTTAACATTCACCCGAGCTTGCTGCCGGCGTTTCCGGGCCTGGATGCACAGAAACAGGCGTTCGATGCCGGCGTAAAGTTAACCGGCTGCACCGTTCATTTTGTCGACGAGCTGCTTGATCATGGCGAGGTCATTCTACAAAAGGAAGTTGAGATCAGGGACGATGATACTGTTGATACGCTGTCGGCAAGGATATTGGAACAAGAGCATTCATTATACGTCCAAGCGATCGCGTCTTTGGTAAGCGGTGACGCCAACCCGTAACTGCCCTGTTTCCGCCTAAATTCCTTTGACAATGCCCTTGATGCGCGCGTAAACTCTAGGTTTTCACTTTTAACTAAAGTGATGGAGAGTAATTATGCCGAAGAGAACATATCAACCGAACAACCGCCGCCGCGCGAAAAAGCATGGCTTCCGAGCAAGAATGGCGACGAAAAACGGCCGTGCCGTGATCAAACGCCGCCGCGCGAAAGGACGCAAGAGATTAACGGTTCACCATTATTAGATCTCGGGCTCGCAAAGCATGAGCGGCTGCGAAAACGCGCCGAATTTTTGCGGGTCTATGAGAGCGGAAAGCGTTTTGAAGGCCGTTTTATGACGGTTTTCATTTTGCCCGCGAAAAGTGGTATCCACCGGCTCGGCGTCACGGCGACAAAAAAAGCGATCGGCAATGCCGTTTCGCGAAACCGCGCCAAGTGTCTGCTCAGAGAAGCATTCAGGTTGAGCCGGGCCGAACTTGATGCGATTGAAGCGAAATACGATTGGGTTTTGAATGCACGGCGAAGCCTGATGCACACTAAACTCGACAAACCGCTGGCCGAATTTAGAGCAATTGCGGCGAAAGTGGCGGGCGGAAACCCAAGCGGCAGCGAGGGTATTCCTAAGAATATGAAATAAGGCGGAAGAACACACTCCCTTGCGGTCGCGTGTTTCCGCCTTTGCTTTTTTGGCGATGAAGTTTCTGGTTTTAGATCTGTTGGGCATTTATAAGGCGTTTGTGTCGCCGTTCTTGCCGCCCGCTTGCCGGTTCGAGCCGACGTGTTCGGAATACGCCGGTCAAGCGATAGAGAAGTACGGTGCGATACGCGGAACATGGATGGGTTTCACGCGTATCTTGAGGTGTCAGCCGCTCTGCAAAGGCGGCCATGACCCAGTGAAGTAATGGAAAATCCGGGTAGCAATAATCAATCACGTTTTTTGATAGCCATGGTTCTGGCAATGGCCGTTTTGTTTGGGTGGCAGTATTTCTACGCCCCAAAACCGCCGTTGGCTGATCCAAATGCGAACGCCAATACCAACACCAACACCAACACGGCACAGACTGCCGCGGCACAGCCAACACCGGCCGCATCAGTTCCGCAAGCCGCGCCTGAAACGGCAGCGACAACCCCTGACACGACGCCAAACAAACTGATAACTATAAAGACTCCTCTTTATGAAGTTACGCTCGACAGCAAAGGCGCAGTAGCGACGAGCTGGATCTTGATCCAAAATAAATCGCCAAAGGAAGAGCGGCCGCTCTGGGCCGACGGCTCGAACGGCACCGAGAAAAAACCGCTGCAGTTGATCTCGAAAGAGGCTCTCGCGGCCACGCCACGCGAAGTTCCGTTCCGGCTTTCGACCGACGACACCGGCGTGAACGGCCTGATCAACGAACGTAATTATACCGTTGTCGGTGCGGACAGCAATGTCGAATTGTCGGACGGGCAGGAGAAGACGATCGAGTTCAAATTGACTGACGCAAGCGGGCTCGAAGTCAGCAAGACCTTTGTATTTCGGGCGGATAACTATGTCGCTGACCTGTCGGTAAAGCTCACGAAAGGCGGCCAGCCGATGCCGAATGCGAAGCTTCTGATCGGAGCCAGCATCGGTGACCAGGCCATCCCGCATCACAATTTCTATCACATCGAGCCGGAGGCAGTTGCTCATGTGAATGACACCGTTTACCGCAACCAGGGAGCCTCGCTGACCTTCGACGCAAATAATAAGAGCTCGATTGCAGTCCCCGGGAACATTGATTTTGCCGGCGTCGGTGATGCGTATTTCGCTATGGCAGCCGTTCCGGCACAACGGTTTCAAGGCCTCGAATTTCACGCGACGAAGTACGAGTTTCAGACTGAGCCGTTTTATGACGGCATTATCAGTTGGGTAACGCGTAGCCAGAAAACGAGCGAAACTCGTCATTTGATCACAGCGTACGTTCCGATCACAACCGACGGAACGCCGACGAAGATATTTACCGGAACGAAAGATTATTTCGCTCTCTCCGGGCCTTATACTGAGAGCCTCTCGCAGAGCACGGGACGCCGGATCGAACTCGTAGACCTGATAAATTTCAGTAATTATTCGTGGATCCGACCGATCACCAAGACGCTTTCGATCCCGATCATTTACTCGCTCAATTTCTTTAATAACCTGACGAACAACTACGGTGTTGCGATCATCGTCTTTACCTTCCTGTTCTATATGCTGCTGTTCCCGCTTAGGTGGTCGCAGTCGAAATCTTTCAAAAAAGCTTCGGGCAATGCACCGAAGATGAAGGAGATACAGGACAAGATCAAGGATCTGCAGAAGAAAGGCGTGCCGAATGACGATCCGCGGATGCGTCAATTGCAGATGGATCAGCTCAAGATGACCAAGGACGCCCTGCCGATCGGTGGTTGTCTCCCGATGCTGCTCCAGTTTCCGCTGCTGATCGCATTTTACACGGCGGTGACGATCGCTCTCGATCTTCGTCAGGCGTCATTCTTATGGCTGCCCGATCTGTCCGCTGCCGATCCGTATCACTTCTTAGAATTTGCGTTCGCCCTTTCGATGATCCTATCGATGAAGTTCACGCCGCAGGCCGCGACCGTGACACCCGAACAGCAAATGCAGCAAAAGATGATGACCTATCTGATGCCGGTCATGATGTTATGGGTGATGTGGTCGGCGCCGTCGGGACTGCTGTTATACTGGTTCTTCGGTAACATCGTCAGTTTTGGCCAGCAGATGGTAATTAACCGCATGAACAAAACGAACATGCCTCCGGGAACCGAGATCGTCGATACCGTGCCGAAGGGTGCGAAGCAAATAAAGCCGAAGCTGGCTTAAGTTCAGAGTTACGGCTTTAGCCGTAATGTACCGTAACGAGATCACGCCTAAAGGCGGAACTCATACTAGATATGAACCAGACCTGTGAAAATGCGAGAGAGTTCCTGTCCGGAGTAATTTCGGATATGAAGTTTGACCTAACGGTCTCGTCTGAATGGAATGAGGACGGATGTTTGCTCAATCTGAGCGGCGAGGACGCCCACTTTGCCCTCGCTGAGAACGGCGAGTTGCTGGATGCGTTTGAAACGATCTTGTTCCAGGCGTTTGGCCGCGAACTCGACCGCGAACACCGAATTGTCGTCGACGCCGAAGGATTCCGGCAGACGCGCAAGGCCGAACTTCACGCAATGGCTCGATTCGCCGCAGATCAGGTGCGAAAGAACGGCCGTCCGTTCACGTTTGGTGTCCTAAATTCGACTGAGCGCCGCATTATTCACACATCACTGCAAAAGGAAGAAGACCTTTTCACCGAATCGGTCGGCGACGGCCGCGAGCGTCGCCTGCAGGTCCGGCTGCAATAACGTTTTTCAGACAGTATCCGCAGGGTAGATGGGAAAAGCCGATTTCAAATCGTGTTGATCCTGTGTATCCTGTTTATGTTTTATGCCGGACACGATCGTCGCATTAGCAACTCCAACGGGCCGCAGCGGTATCGGTGTGATCCGTTTGAGCGGCGGCGATTCGCTCGCAATAACACAAGAGCTGGTCGGTGAACCCGATTTCCAGCCCGAACCGCGAACTGTTCACCTCAAACAACTCAACGATCCGGCCACCGGCGATGTGATCGACGAAGCGATCATCACATATTTTCAATCTCCGCACTCATTTACCGGCGAAGATGTGATCGAAATAAGCTGCCACGGGTCGCCGGTACTGCTCAGGCAGGTTGTCGATATCTGTTTGAGTCTCGATGCCCGCATGGCGGACGCGGGCGAATTTACGCTGCGTGCCCTTGGAAACGGCCGCATCAACCTAGCCGAGGCCGAGGCGATCCGTGATCTGATCGATGCCCAGACAACCGCATCGGCTCGGCAGGCTGTTCGGCAAATGCGCGGCGAATTTTCAATTCAGCTTCAGCCGATCAAGGACGATCTGCTCGATGTCATCGTGCTTCTCGAATCGGCACTCGAGTTTGTCGAGGACGATCTGCCGGCGGCGCAATTCGCCGATGTCCGAAAACGGATGGTCGATGTCAGCGAAGCTGTCGGCCGGATCGCTGCAACATTCACCGCCGGACGCCTGATCCGTGAAGGCTTGCGTGTCGCATTGGTCGGTCGGCCGAATGTCGGTAAGTCGAGCCTTTTCAATGCTTTACTAGGCAATGACCGTGCGATCGTAACCGAGATCGCCGGCACAACACGCGACCAGATTCAGGAGCGTTTCGTGGTTGAAAATGTACCGATCTCGCTGATCGACACCGCCGGCTTGCGAGAAACGACGGACACGGTCGAGAGCATCGGCGTCGAGCGTTCAAGGGCGACGATCGCAGACGCAGACCTCGTAATAGTGATGCTCGACGCATCGGATGAGATCACGCCCGAAGATCATCAGATCCTTGAGAGCGTCAAACAACTCAATTATATCGTCGCGGTAAACAAGATCGACAAACAACCGTCACACGACATTGACCGGCTTATTGCGGGCGAACACTCATCGCTCGCATATCTTCGGCCCAAAGTGACGCCGCTCTCGGCAAAGACCGGTGACGGCCTCGACGATCTGCAGCATGCGATCATCAGGCCGTTCTCGCCCGAGGACATTACAACCTCTGGATTCCTTGTTTCGGACGCCCGGCATCATGACCTATTGATCCGTGCGAAAGACGGGATCGAAGAGTCGATCCTTCAGCTGAACGAAAAGATGAGCGAAGAGATCATCCTCATTGGACTGCACAACGCCCTCCGCTATCTCGGTCAGATCACCGGCGAAACTACCACCGAGGATGTGCTAACTCGAATCTTTTCAACATTTTGCATCGGTAAATAGATATGAATCGAAGAGACGTACTAAAATCCGCAGCTCTCCTGTCATTGTCCGGCGCCGCCGCTTTTGCCGGCACGGCCGCAAAGAATACTGCACGGCCGAAGTTGATCAAACCAAAGCGTTTGCGTTCCGGCGACACTATTGCCGTCATCGCTCCGGCAAGCGGAGCTACGGCCGAGGCCTTTGAACGCGCCCTAGCAAACGTCGCGACTCTCGGCCTGAAAGCTAAGGTCGGCAAGTACGCACGCGGCGGCAAAGATTTCCTTTCGGGCACCGACGCGGAAAGGCTGGAAGATCTGCATTGGGCGTTCGAGGATCCTGAGATAAAGGGCGTTTGGTGCGTACGCGGCGGCAGCGGAGCACCTCGGCTGTTGCCGGCGATCAACTATGCGCTGATCAAAAAGAACCCAAAGGTCTTTATCGGATATTCTGATATCACGGCCCTCCATGTGGCGATCTCGCAGCAAACGGGCCTTGTGACATTTCACGGACCGGTGGCGTCGTCCGAAATGTCCGAATATACCAAAACGCATCTTGTAAATTCGGTAATGTCGCCGCCCGCGAATTACAATATACAGCCGTCCGAATACAACCTTGCTCAAGCCTCGGCGCTATTCAAACCATTGGTCATCACGCCCGGAAAGGCTCGCGGACGCCTCATCGGCGGCAATCTGAGCCTACTTTCGGCGATAGCAGGAACGCCTTGGGCGCTAAAGGACGTGAAAGGAGCGATCCTTTTTGCGGAGGACATCAACGAGCCGCCGTATAAGGTCGACCGGCTGTTTACGCAGCTTCGACAGACATGTGATATGAGATCGCTAGCGGGCGTTGCTCTAGGTGTCTTTTCGAGCGCACAGTCGGCAACCGAGGCAGATACAGCGATGACGTTGAGGGTTCTTAAAGACAGGCTTGGCGATCTCGGAATTCCCGTCATCTCAGGTTTGTCGATCGGGCATATTCGCGACCAATTCACCTTGCCGATGGGCATTGAGGCGGAGCTTAATACGTCGACGGCGACCGTCACGATGCTCGAATCGCCGGTAATATAAATCTTGACGAACCGTTTTCTGATTGATACGGTCTAAGTTTGGCTTTTGGGGCTTATGTTTGACGAGAAGTTTGATGTGATAGTGATCGGAGCGGGCCACGCGGGATGCGAGGCGGCCTCGGCTGCTGCGCGCCTTGGGGCGAATACCGCGCTTGTCACCATCAATCTTGACCTCATCGGTCAAATGTCCTGCAATCCTGCGGTTGGCGGCATTGCGAAGGGGCACGTTGTTCGCGAGATCGACGCTCTTGGCGGCATCATGGGCCGCGTGATCGACCGCACCGGCATTCAATTTCGGCTGCTCAACCGTTCTCGCGGGCCGGCTGTTCAATCACCGAGGGCCCAGGCAGATCGCAGTCTGTATCGAACCGAGATGCGGGCCGTTCTCGAAGCGACGCCGAATTTGAGCCTTCGCCAGGGTGTTGTTGTCAATCTAATTGTTGTAAACAATAGGGTTATCGGCATTGAGATGCAGGATTCGCGCCGCTTCGGGGCGAGATCAGTCGTGGTCGCGACCGGGACATTTCTCAATGGTACGATCCACACGGGTGAAAAGACCTTCTCGGCTGGTCGTGCCGGCGAACCGGCGTCGATCGAATTGGCTGAGAGTCTCAAACGGCTCGGTTTTCCGGTCGGACGCCTCAAGACCGGTACGCCGCCTAGGCTTGACGGGCGAACCATAGATTGGGATGCATTCGAGGCGCAGCCGCCTGACGAGAAACCCGTCGCCTTTTCATTCGCGACCGAAAAGATCGAGCAGGATCAGATCCAGTGCTTTATCGGATATACGAGCAATCGCGTTCACGACGCGATCCGCGACAACCTACACCGCTCGCCTCTCTATTCGGGCAAGATCAAGGGCGTTGGCCCGCGATATTGCCCGTCTATCGAGGACAAGGTCGTAAAATTCGGCGAAAAGGACCGGCACCAGCTATTCCTTGAGCCCGAAGGCCGCAACACCAACGAAGTCTACCTCAACGGTTTCTCTACTTCGTTGCCGTCCGATCTGCAGCTCGAATTGCTTCGGATGATCAATGGATTTGAAAATGTGCAGATCATTCGGCCCGGATATGCGATCGAATACGATTTTGTCGATCCGCGTGAGATGCGCCCCACGATGGAATCAACGCGAATGCACGGTCTCTTTCTCGCGGGACAGATAAACGGCACGACCGGTTATGAAGAGGCGGCATGTCAGGGCCTGCTCGCCGGTGTAAACGCGGCATTTTCGACGCTGGGCCGCAAACCGTTCGTTTTGCAGCGTGACGAAGCTTACATCGGCGTGCTTGCCGACGATCTTATCCGTCATGGCGTTGACGAGCCGTACCGTCTGTTTACATCGCGTGCAGAGGCACGGCTAACACTGCGGCACGATAATGCCGATCAGCGGCTTTCTCCGAAAGGGCGTGAGATCGGGCTTGTTGGTGATGCGGACTGGGAACGGTTCAATTCGAAACGCGATCGTGTTGCATCGCTGCGTAATTTGATAGATACCACGCGATTTAAGCGTTCGTCGGCCGAATATGCCGGAATCTCGGAGATATTGGGCGTCGATCTTGGTGATTCTATCTCGCTGTCGGCTCTCGCGATGCGCCAGGGCGTGAATTCGGAGCTTATTCAGCGATTGCTGCCGGACGAGATCCGCGGCGACATTCGAACCTCTGAACTCGAAACCGCTCTAGCCGATTCGATGTACAGCGGTTATATCGCGAAGCAAAAGATCGCTACTGAACGCGTAAACCATCACGACACGTTAAAAGTGCCGGAAAGCTTCCAATTTAGCCTAATTCAAGGCCTGTCAAATGAAATGGTCGAACGGCTGGAACGCGCACGTCCGCAGAACTTCGCCCAGGTCCGCAACATTTCCGGCCTTACGCCCGCCGCGATATCGACCGTTCTGGTCCATCTAACAGCAGAAAAACCCGATCAAAACCAAGGGCTCGCTTCTTAATTGTGGTACGTACCACAATTTAAACCCGAAATACGGATTGTGGTACGTACCACAATTTGACCAAATCGACGTATCTTTTAACTAATTTCGTTCTCTCCGATCTCTGCGAAACTCTCTGTGAACTCAGCGTGGGATCTTTGTCGGGCATTTTCCACGAGCAGATCACAAAGAAATACGCAAAGGTCGCTGAATTCTCGTCCTTTGGAACGCCACCGAAATCAGAATTGTGGTACGTACCACAAAACGACCACGACAATGAAATTGTGGTACGTACCACAATTCAATTTCAAACGCGTCCCCAAATTGTGGTACGTACCACAATCTTGCAGAACAAGGAGCTTCGACCGAGCTGTCCTACACGACGATCTTCGTTTAGTAATTCTCGGTGATGTTTGGTCATTTCAGCTATACAGAATTGTGGTACGTACCACAATTTCAGACATTACCGAGCCGCCAAATGTGGTACGTACCACAATCTGCTCAAAAAACACGTAAAAATTGTGGTACGTACCACAATTTGCCGGTTCGAATTCGATTTCGAATTGTGTTAACTTCTAAATTCGCATTTCGCGCGTGAAAACATGGGAAAGATCATAGCGGTCGCTAATCAGAAAGGCGGCGTCGGAAAGACAACTACTGCAGTAAATCTAGCGGCAGCACTGGCATTAGCGGACAAAAAAGTGCTGCTCGTCGATGCAGATCCGCAGGCAAACGCTACGTCCGGGGCCGGCATTGCACGGGGAATTAACCGCAAAAACCTCTACGACGCCCTTATTTCGGGCGATTCCGTGCGGGAAATGGTCTTGGCGACCGAAATTCCGTCGCTTTGGGTTCTGCCGTCGGATAAGAACCTTGCCGGTGCAGAAATAGAGCTTGTTGATTCGGTCGACCGCAGCTATGCGTTAAAAAAGCTCCTGGCGACGGTTCGCGACTATTTTCATTACATTATCATTGACTGCCCGCCTTCATTGGGTATTTTGACGATAAACGGGTTGACTGCGGCGGACTCGCTGCTAGTGCCGATACAGTGCGAATATTACGCGCTTGAGGGCGTTACCGAGCTGTTTGACACGCTCGCACGCTTGAGACGGGAATTGAACCCAAATCTCGCGATCGAAGGGCTCTTGCTGACGATGTTCGATGCGACGACCAATCTGTCATCTGCCGTTGTAAAAGATCTGCGTGATTTCTACGGTTCGCAGGTGCTCGAAACAGTTATACCGCGAAATGTGCGCCTTGCCGAAGCACCTAGTTTTGGAAAACCGATCATGCTTTACGATCCGCGTTCCAAGGGTGCCGACAGCTACATCAAACTAGGAAAGGAGATCATTAGTCATGGCTAGACAATCGCTTGGACGGGGCCTGAGCGCGTTGATGGGCGATGAAAAGCCCGCCGCGGGCGAAGCGTCGTCACTGGAGATCGATATCGACCTGATCGATCCAAATCCGCAGCAGCCGCGGACACGTTTTGCCGAATCGAACCTCGCTGATCTTGCCCGGTCGATCCGTGTGTATGGTATCGTTCAGCCGATCCTTGTCCGGAAGCACGGTGCGCGGTATCAGATCATCGCCGGCGAACGCCGCTGGCGGGCGGCACAGCGTGCTGATTTGAGACGGATCCCGGCCGTAGTAAAGGATGTTCCGGATGATCAGATGCTTGAGATCGCTCTCATCGAAAACATCCAGCGGCACGAATTGAACCCGATCGAAGAAGCAAACGCCTATCGCAAACTCATTGATAAGCTTGGGCTTACACAGGACGTGATATCAGAACGCGTCGGCCGCGAACGATCGATGATCGCCACGACAGTCCGCCTCCTCAAATTGCCTGAGGATGTTCAGCAGCATATTGTCGAGGGCAAACTTTCGCTCAGCCACGGCCGGGCACTGTTGATGACCGACAACCCGAGTATTCACCGCGTCGTAGCCAATGATGCGGTCGAGCAGGGCTGGTCGGTCCGCGCGACCGAGATCGCGGTGCGGAAATTGTCCAAGCACCCCTCGCAACTTATTGAAAAGAAAGAGGTTACGCGTTCTACAGACCCAAATGTAAAGTTGGCTGAGACCAAATTGATGCGGCATTTCAGCACCAATGTCAAGATATTGCCGGGCAAGAAAGGAACCGGCGGAAAGATCGAGATCGAATACTACGGTACGGACGACCTCGATCGCATTTATCAGATGTTAATTAAGCAATAAAAGGAGTTACGTAAATGCATAAGCGTTTGACGGAAATGGTCGACTGTGCCGGTTGAGTGGCTAAACTCGCACCAGGCGACCTTGCTCAAGTTTTGAGCAAACTTCCGAAACAATCTAACGAAAATGTGATCGTCGGATTTGAGAATTCGGACGATGCGGGAGTTTTTCGCCTAAATTCCGAAACTGCGCTTGTGCAGACGCTTGATTTTTTCACTCCGGTCGCTGATGACCCTTTCACTTACGGCCAGGTCGCGGCGATCAATTCACTGAACGATGTGTATGCGATGGGCGGCGTGCCGCTGACAGCGTTGTCGATAGTTTGTTATCCGCAAAAGGGCGACTGGGACATTCTCGGCGAGATTCTCGCCGGCGGGCAAAATGCGATGAACGTCGAAGGCGTCGTCGTGATCGGCGGCCATTCGGTCGACGACAAGGAAATGAAGTTCGGATATTCGGTGACCGGAATCGTCCGCCCCGACAAGGTGATCACAAATGCCGGTGCGAAACCGGGCGATGTACTGATCCTGACCAAGCCGATAGGCACGGGAGCTATCAATACAGCCGTCAAACGCGGGCTCGCAAGCCGTGAGGTCGAGGCAGCAGCGATAAAAGCCATGACCACTTCGGCCGCCGCTGCGTCAAAGGTAATGTGTGAATTGGGTGCGAACGCCTGTACGGATGTGACAGGTTTTGGATTGATTGGTCACGCCTACGAGATGGCAAAGGCCAGCGAGGTGACGCTAACTATTGATTCTAAAGCAGTTCCGCTGTTACCGGAGGTGCTCGAACTGATCTCGCAAGGGATGCTGACCCGAGGCGACAAGAACAATCGCGTTTACGTCGGCGAAACAGTTAGAATAAGCACAGGCGTTTCCGGCGAGATGCAAAGCGCGTTGTTCGATCCGCAAACGGCCGGCGGTCTGCTGATCAGCGTCCCGGAATCCGCCGCCGCAGAGTATCTTAGATCGGTGGATGATTCGGTCATTATCGGCCGTGTCGGGAAATATTCGGAGCGGCTGATCGAGGTAAGTTAAGTGTTTTTATTTATTTTCGAATCTATCGGAACTTCCGAACTTGTGCTGATCGGCATCGTCGCCCTGATATTTCTGGGTCCGCGGAAAATGCCTGAAATGGCACGCAAGATCGGGAAAATGATGAACGAATTCAGAAGCACCACCAACGAATTCAAGGAAACCTGGCAGCGAGAAGTGAATTTCGAGGAAGAGGCCAAGGCGTTCAGCCTCGACGAACTGGACGCTCCTACCGTTCCGCGGTCCAGCGAACCGGCGACACCTGCCTTGAACAACGTCAGTGAAACCGAGCCGTTGGCTCCGGCGATCAGATCGATCGATCCCGCTGAATTCAATGCTGAGGTCGCGGACGCGGAGGCAGAACCCGAAGCGGAAGTGCCGGAATTCGACGAGAACGACAAAAAGAACTGGCTGTAAGCGGGGCGAATGGACGACATCGAGATCAACAAAGAGGCGGAATTGCCGGCACAAATGTCGTTTTTGGAGCATCTGGACGAACTGCGCAAGCGACTCGTACGCAGCGTGGTGATCGTTGTGCTTGCCTTTGTGGTCTGTTTTTATTTTTCCGACACGATCTTCAGCTTTCTATCGGTGCCGATCCGACAGGTGCTTTCCGAGGCCGAGCGGCGTGAGATCCCGGTCGGCGGAACTTCCGGAAGCGAACAAGTGCAGCCTCTCGCCACACTAAAGACGGGTGACAAAGGGCGATATGTGTTCGACCGTTCCACAAAGCTCGGAGCGACCGTCGTAGCGCCGGGAACCTCGGTAGCAAGCGTCGTGGCAGAGGATGCGGACGGAAAGATTGCACTATTCTCGAGCGAGCCGATATTTACCAACAACGGCGTGGTGCCGAGCGGTGTCAGATTACCGCCCGATCTCGTAACCGCGTCAAAAAATGAACCGGCGGCCGACGAGCGTCTGATCGTGACGACTGCGGCGGAAAGCTTTACATTATTCGTCACTGTTTCGCTGTACGCCGCGATCGCGCTGTCAATACCGTTTCTATTGTGGCAGATCTGGGGATTCATTTCGCCGGCTCTTTATAAGCACGAACGCGCGTATGTCACGCCGTTCATCGGGCTTTCGTCGATCTCATTTGTCGGCGGTGCTGCGTTTGCGTATTACATTCTATTTCCGCCGGCCTTGAGATATCTGATCGGTTTGGCATCGGAATTTCGCCCATTACTGCGGGCGACAGACTATTTCGACTTTATTACGCTCGTCATGCTGGCGATGGGCATAATCTTTCAGATGCCGGCGATCACCTATGTTTTGGCACGGATCGGGCTCGTCTCGGCCGGCCTATTGATCCGGAGTTGGAAGATCTCGCTGATCGTGATCCTGATAGTCGCTGCGGTCGTTTCGCCGACCGGCGATATACCGAACCTGATGCTGTTTGCAACGCCAATGATGGGGCTTTATGTCGTGTCGATCTTTATTGCATGGTTCTTTGGAAAAAAACGGACCACCGATGCAGAACTAGCATAAGCGCCGAAAACCCAACCGATACAACCATTAGGGCGCGTTTTTGCATCTTGAACTATTAAGGATAAGTGTCTAAAATCTTAGGAGCATTGATATTGTGATAGTTGAAGGCTGATGAGCCGGATCATGTTGGGAGTTTTACCGTTATGTCGAAAGTTAGTTTTATCCGGAATTTTGTGATGATGATCCTCGTCGTCGGCTTTGCCGTGGCCGGAATAATTGCCCAGCCGCCCAAGGATGGCAAGGACAAACCGAGCCAGGACCCGAACGACAAACCGCGCAACGTCAAGCCCGAACTGAAAGAGGCTTACAAGAAATGGATCAACAACGACGTCGCGTACATTATCACTAAAGAGGAAAAGCGCGCATTCAATCAGCTCGTGACGGACGAAGAGCGGGAAAATTTTATTGAGAATTTCTGGCGCCGCCGCGATCCTAATCCTGATACCGAGGAGAACGAATACCGCGAGGAGTATTACGAACGTATCGCCTATGCCAACGAGCACTTTGCTTCGGGCATTCCGGGATGGCGTACGGACCGTGGACGCGTTTACATTGCCTGGGGCAAACCCGATTCGATCGAGTCCCATCCATCAGGCGGTGCCTACGACCGCCCGGTTTATGAAGGCGGCGGCCAAACGACCACATACCCATTCGAAGTTTGGTTCTATCGGCATCTCGAAGATGTTGGCGACGGGCTTGAGATCGAGTTTGTCGATCCCACGGGTACAGGTGAATATAGGTTAGCCAGAAACGCCGAAGAAAAAGACGCTCTCAAGATGGTTCCCGGAGCGGGACTTACGACGAGCGAACAGCTTGGCCTATCGAGCCAGGCCGACCGGATCAGCGGACAGGGTGCAGCCACCTACCAGCGTGAGCAGGATACACCGTTCCGCCGTTTGGAAATATTGACCGGACTTTCACGTCCGCCGGCTGTCAAGTTTAGCGATCTGCAGAGTTCGCTGACAGATTCGCCCGTAATTGATAATAATCCGCTTGATTTTGACCTCCGCGTAGATTTTTTCCGTCAGTCGGACGATCGAGTGATCACGGCGTTCACTGTCCAGGCGAGCAATAAGGAATTGAAATTTGATCCGATCGGCGGCCTTGAAACGGCGAGGATGAATATTTTCGGCCGCATTACTGCGGTTTCTGGCAAGCGTTCGGGTATTTTCGAAGATTCGGTCACTACGAACTCCACGACCGAAGAACTGGCGGATACGCGCGACAAAAAATCGGTCTATCAAAAGGCGATCGCGCTGACGCCCGGCACATACAAGGTAGATGTTGTTGTCCGCGATGTAGCGACCGGCAACAAAGGCATTAAGAATGTTGGATTTACGGTGCCGCGATACGACGAGAAGAAACTATCGACCTCGTCTCTTGTTCTGGCGTCGAAACTGCGGACAACAAACGAACGCGACATCGGTCAGATGTTCGTGATCGGCAATGCAAAGGTGATCCCCAATCTTGGCGGCGTTTATAAGCAAGGCCAGGAAGTCGGACTCTACCTGCAGGTTTATAACGCTCAGATCGACCAGACGACGCTGCGGCCGGCGGTAGATGTTGAATACGTGCTCTATAAGGACGGCAAAGAAGTCCTCCGTCAACCTGAAGATTGGAGCGGATTGAGCGATTCGGGTCAGCGTCTGACACTTGCCAGATTACTGCCGACGACGGCGATGCCGCTCGGTGACTACGAGATCAAGATCGTTATCAAAGACCGTGTAGGCGGACAGGTGCTCAACAGCGATAACCTCAAGGGCAAGTTTACGATCATTCAATAGTTCGGGCTCGCAATTTCGAGAGAAAGGTTGGAAGGATGCGTTTTTAAGCGTTCGTCCAACCTTTCTTTTTGTGCGCTCATCAATAGATAGGACGAAAAATACGGCAATTTGAACGGCAGCGGCCTGCTTTCTGCGGGTTAGGAGTTTTATGATCAAACGCACATCAATTTTTGTTTTGGCGGCATTTGCGGTATTCGCTTCAATTTCGATCGGCCAGACGCCATCGAATACGCCGCCGGCCCAGAATCCGATCGAGGGCCCGCGCAAGGTCGGGAAAGAAAAAAGCGACGTTTTCAAGCGCTGGTTCACCGAAGATGTTCCGTACATAATCACTCCGGCCGAACGAAAGGCATTTCTGATGCTGACGACCAATGAAGAACGCGAGGCCTTCATTAAGATCTTCTGGGACAGCCGTGATCCTGACCGCGACACTGAGGAAAATGAATACCGCGAGGAATACTACCAGCGGATCGCGTACGCGAACGAGAATTTTGCTTCCGGAATTCCCGGGTGGAAGACCGATCGCGGCCGAATATACATCGCATGGGGAAAACCCGACTCGGTCGAATCGCACGCTTCGGGCGGAGCCTACGACAGGCCGGTCTATGAGGGCGGCGGCTCAACGACGACCTATCCGTTCGAAACATGGTTCTATCGCCACCTTGACGGCGTGGGCGACGGTATCGAGATCGAGTTTGTCGACCGTACCGGAACGGGCGAATACAAGATCGCGAACGGACCAGACGACAAAGACGCGCTTGCAATGACACCGGCCGGCCGTCGGCCCAACGAATCCGCAACCGGAACCTACCAGCGCGAACAGGACAATCCGTTCAATATTTTGGCCCGAAATATTGCGCTTCAAAATCCTCCGGCGATCAAATATGGCGACCTGAACAGGGTTTTGACCGATTCGCCAGTGATCGATAACAATCCGCTGGCGTTCGATCTAAGGATCGACTATTTTCGACAGTCGGACGACCGCGTGATCACGACGTTTACTATTCAGGCAGACAACAACCAACTTAAATTCGAGCCATCGGGCGGCCTGCTGACGGCAACTCTGAATATCCTCGGGCGCATCACGACCGTAGCTAACAAGCGAGGCGGCATTTTCGAAGATGCGGTCACGACACATTCGACGGCCGAAGAACTTCTGGATACAAAAGCACGGAGTTCGATCTATCAGCGTGCGGTGGCTTTGGCACCCGGAATTTACAAGGTCGACGTGGTCGTACGCGATGTCGGTACCGGAAATCGGGGCATTGTTCGAATGGGATTTACGGTCCCTAAATATGAAGAGAAAAAACTCTCATCATCGTCGCTTGTCTTGGCCGCAAAATTGAGGCCGAGTGACGAAAGGGACAGCGGAAAACAATTTGTCATTGGCGATCTGAAGATCATTCCGAATCTAACGGGCGTATTTGAGTACGGGCGAGAGGTCGGCGTGTATATGCAGATCTACAATGCCGGACTCGATCAGACAACATTGCGGCCCGCCGTCGACGTGGTTTACGTGCTTGAAAAGAGCGGCAAGGAAGTACTTCGTCAAGCAGAGGATTGGTCGACAATCTCCGATTCGGGCCAGCGGCTGACACTTGCTCGCCTGTTGCCTACATCGGCGATCGCACCGGGCGAATACGAGGTCAGGGTCATGATCAAGGACCGGATCGGCGGCCAGATCATCGAGCAAAAGGCTAAGTTTACTATCTCAAAATAGCTCTATTTTTTCGTACGACCTCGATGATCGGGGTATTCTTGCCTTCGCTGGTGAGAATGATCGAATTGCCGTCGGGGCTGTAGGTCACGGCTTCGCCGATCTTTCGGACGCCGACATTGATCGATTCGGGTTCCTGTGACCAAATTTCATCGAAACTCTTGGCGTTTTCCGGCAGCGTGAACTCGTATGCCGCCGAATAGTCGCAGATCACGAGCCGTTTGCCGTCCGGCGAAATATCGCCTCCCGTAAGAAATCCATTTGGAATAGCCGGAACCGAGAGATCAGACACTTTTTCAGCCTTGACGGCCGCACCATTTCCAAAATTGGACCTTAGACGATAAACGCCCGCCGGGCCGCTGACGCGTTTTGTAATGACATAAATATCGCCGGTCTTTGGGTGGACCAGCAGCGTTTCGGCGTTGTGACGGCTGTCGGGATAGACAAATCGCACAGCGTCCGCAGGCTCGGTCGCGAGCGGCTGCTGTTTGGTCGCAGAGGCATTTTCGGACCCTGCCTTTGGTTCGACAATGCGATAGATCATGTGCTCGTCGCGTACTGACTCATTGTCGCCGATCTCACCGATATAGATAAAACACTTTCCGGCACTGTCCTTGAACAGGGCAATGTCTTCCCAGTCGAAGTTAGCTGCGTTGGGGACCGTCCACGTGCCGAGCTTGGCTCCGCTTTTGTCCAGTGCAAATATGAATGCCTTGTCGCCCGAGTCGTTGTGCGTCCAAAACACGTTTGGCTGACACTTTGAAGCGGCGATCCCGCTGCTTTCTTTGATCTCGGCATCCGCGATGGTGCCAGTGGTCTTCGGCGATTCGAAGTGCGTTGCTTTCGAAGTTCTGGAGCTCGCCGAGGGCGTCATTGAACAGCCGGAAAAAATCGACGTAACTGTTGCCGACAAAATGACAAAGACCCAAAAGTTAGCTATAGTTTTGTTCGACATACTAGCTCAACTATAACGCAGATACCCTGCGGTAAGTTCAAACATTTAACCGGTAGATTTCGTAAAGGATTTGGATTGGACCGATGATCGTTGGAACCGAATGGCTGATCGAAGCAACTGGCTGTGACCGCGAACAGCTGCGCGACGAAGCGACGGTCCGTTCGATATTTACCAACGTTATTGCCGATCTCGGATTGCGCAGTGTTGGATCGGTTTGGCATAAATTCCCCGGCGAAGGCGGCGTTACCGGCCTCATCGCCCTGACCGAATCGCACCTGGCGTGTCACACATATCCCGAGTACGGCACCGCGACATTCAATCTTTATTGCTGCCGAACGCGGCCCGAATGGGATTGGGATACGAACCTAAGGGCCGCAATTGGGGCGACGAGTGTGACGGTGACTCGGATCGAAAGGGGCGAAGGTCCCGATCAGGTATCAAATTTGAGGTCAGAAATTTCAGATATTAGTTTTGAGATCGCCGGAGGTTTGCAATGAGCGTCCTTTCAGCAAACTGCCCGTCATGTGCCGGCCCGCTCGAATTCAAGTCGGGCTCGACAATAGTTATCGTTTGCCCGTTCTGCCGCTCGGCGATCGCGCGTTCGGACCGTGCACTTGAGGATCTGGGAAAAGTAGCCGAAATCGCCCAATCGGAATCTCCGCTCAAACTCGGTCTCAAAGGAACATACAAAGAAAACCGCTTTGAACTCACCGGCCGCGCGCAGCTGCGGCACGAACTCGGCGGCACTTGGGACGAGTGGTACGCAACATTCTCCAATGGTTGGGTCGGCTGGCTCGCCGAGGCGCAGGGACGTTTTTACTTGACTTTTTATCAGCCTCTGCCTGCGGGGACGGTCCTGCCGACTTTCGAGGGCCTGCAGCTCGGTCAGACGTTGCCCGAGATCCCCAATCCAACGCCGCTGATGGTGCAGGAACGCGGCCGCGGCACGTCGATGGCGGCTGACGGTGAGATACCGTACAAATTGACACCGGGCGAGCAGTTTGCGTACGCCGATCTCGCCGGCAAGAACAATGCATTCGCGACCATCGATTACAGCATGGATCCGCCGTGGGTCTTTGTCGGCAGCCAGGTCACGCTCGAAGAGATCGGGCTAGGCGATGCAAAGCCGGTCCAGCGTGAGGCAAGAGCCGTCTCGGCCGCCGGAATGGGCTGCCCCAATTGCGGTGGGCCGATCGACCTGATCGCTCCGGACAAGTCCGAACGCGTAACGTGCCCAAACTGCGACTCGCTGCTCGACGTCAATCAAGGCAATCTTTCATACCTCAAATCACTGACACCATCGCCCGACCAACCGGCGTTTGTCGCACCGATAGGTGCCGAAGGCAGTTTCAAGGACGACGTAAAATTCAAGATCATCGGCGCCGTGGTCCGCAGCGTGACATTCGACGGCATCAAGTATTACTGGCACGAATATCTGCTCTACAATCCGATGGTCGGATTCCGCTGGCTGGTGCATTCGGACAATCACTGGAATTTTGTCGAACCGATCAACCCGGCCGACGTAACGCAAAGCAATGCTTTCGCCGCAGGCGGATCGGTCGATTACAACGGGCAGAAATTTAAGATCTTTCAGGATGCACCGGCAACCGTTGAATACGTCAAAGGCGAATTCTACTGGCGCGTCGAACAAGGCGAAGTTGTCCGCGCCGTCGATTACGTTGCGGCTCCGCTGATGCTGTCCCAGGAGATATCACCAAACGAGATCAATTGGTCGGTCGGCACATATTTGACCAACGAAGAGGTCGAAAAGGCTTTTGGCGTTACGAATTTGCCAAAGCCCTGGGGCGTCGGGCCAAATCAGCCGTTTACCGGACAGTTTTACTATACTTGGGGAGCATTGCCGCTGCTTGCACTGCTGGTCGTTGCGGTTATTATGATACCGCTCGCCGGGATCACAAAAACGGTGATGAGCCAGGAGGTGATACTGCCGCCGATGGTGAACGCCACGACGGCCCAGGCGGTTTTCTCGCAGCCGTTCGATCTCAAAGGAAACAGCAACGTTCGCATTACCGCAGGTGCGCAGGTCAATAATTCGTGGGCCGATCTCGATATAGACCTCATAAATGATCAGAGCCAAGAGGTCGAATCGGTAAATACTCCGGTCGAATACTACAGCGGCAGCGACAGCGACGGAGCCTGGACCGAAGGCGACAAATCAACCGACGCGACCATATCGTCGCTTCCGGCCGGCAAATACACGCTGCGTGTCGAGGGAACGTGGCAGGATTGGCAGGCTCAGATGCCAGTTTCAGTAAAGGTCGAGCAAGGGGTCAATCGCGGCGTCAATTTCTGCTGCGCGTTCATTGTTTTGCTGCTGGTACCTGTTTTTGGACTGTTTCGTAAATGGTCATTTGAAGCGGGACGCTGGAAGGATAGTATGTTCGGCTCGAGTTCGTCTGGTTCTGATGATTCGGGCGATTCGGACGAATAATTGTTGAGAAAGAGGCTATATGCTCAAAAAGATCTACATGGTATTTGGTGTCGGCGTGCTGTTGGCATATTCAGCCGCAGCTTGGTTTGGATGGGAATTGGCCAACGCCGGCAGTAAGTCGCGTTTGGGAGTGCCGTTCTTTTATTCAGGATTTCGTGGAGGAAAATAATGTTGAATCTTGCAGCTATTGTCCCGATGCTGGGTATGATCGTAAAGCTTGACGATCTGCTACCTGTATTGACGACGACCGTGATCTTTGTCGCGATCGGCTTGATCGTTTTTGCCATCGCATTTTTGATCGTTGTGCTGGTAGCGCCGTTTTCGGTCAAAAAAGAGATCGAGGAAGACCAAAACACCGCTCTTGCTATTATTATCGGTGCCTTGATCATTGGAATCGCTATTATTATTGCCTCCGCCATCAACGGCTAAAGCTCGACGATCCATATCGATATATCAGGATGCGTGGGATGAACAGGTATATTTGACCCTGTCGATCCTGTGCATCCTGTTTGAATTTCTGAAATGAAACGCGCTCCGCTACTTTTCCTAAATGTCTTCGTGATCGCCACCTGCGGGCTCATCTATGAGCTGCTTGCAGGTACGCTTTCCAGCTATGTTCTTGGCGACAGCGTCACACAATTTTCGATCATAATCGGTATTTACCTGTTCGCGATGGGCGTCGGTTCGTGGCTGTCGCGGTTTATCGAAAAGCATGTTGCTGAGAAATTTGTCGATATCGAACTCGCCGTTGCCGTCATCGGCGGATTTTCGGCACCGCTGCTATTTTTGACGTTCGCGCATCTTTCGTATTTCAGCGTTGTGCTGTACGGAATGGTATTCATCATCGGCACGCTTGTCGGCCTCGAGATACCTCTGCTGATGCGGATCCTGCAGGACGAGATGGATTTCAAAGATCTCGTTTCACGCGTGCTTGCCTTCGATTACATCGGTGCACTTGCTGCTTCGCTCCTGTTCCCGATTTTTTTGGTTCCTAAACTCGGCCTCAATCGCACGTCGCTCCTTTTCGGAATGCTCAACGCCGCCGTCGGCATTTGGGGCACATGGCTGCTGTTTCCGCTGATCAAAAAGAACGTGACCGTGATGCGCGTCAAGGGATTTGTGATCCTGACGTTGCTTGTGATCGCCTTTATTAAAGCCGATAAACTGACGACAATGGCCGAAGATGCTTTGTTCGTCGACAACATCATTTATGCAAAAAGTTCGGCATACCAGCGAATCGTCGTAACCAAAGGCAAGGTCGGTTATTCGCTTTTCCTCAACGGCAATCTGCAGTTCAATTCGTTCGACGAATACCGCTATCACGAAGCGCTCGTGCATCCCGCATTTGCCGCATTCGGCGGCGAGGCAAAACGCATATTGGTGCTCGGCGGGGGCGATGGCTTGGCTTTACGCGAGATATTGAAATATAAGTCGGTCGAGAAAGTCACTCTGGTCGATCTCGACCCGGAAATGACACGAGTGTCGTATTCCGTGCCGGCGTTGGGCGAATTGAACAGACATTCCTTTGACGATCCTCGAGTAACGGTAGTGAATGGTGATGCCTACGTGTGGCTGGATAACACACAGATCGAGCCATTCGATGTCGCGATCGTCGATTTTCCCGACCCGAACAACTTCGCTCTCGGCAAGCTATATTCAACGCGTTTCTACAATTTGCTTAAACAGAAGCTACGGCCGGATTCTGCCGTAGTCGTCCAGACGACATCACCGCTGATCGCCCGGCAGTCGTACTGGTGCATCATCGCGACGCTCGAGGCGTCCGGTTTTGTCGTCAAACCCTTTCACACAACGGTCCCAAGCTTCGGCGTTTGGGGTTACGCACTCGCAAAGCTGCAGCCATTCGAATCGCCGCAAAAACCGCCGTCAGGCGTGGAACTGAAATTTCTCAATGACGACACGTTTGCTTCGATGTTCGAATTTCCAAGCGATACATCGCGGCCGTCGGAGGAGATCGAGATAAATCGGCTCGATAATCAAGCATTAGTTCGCTATTACGAAGCCGAGTGGCGGAGGTTCGAGCAATAGGCCTTTTCGGAATAACTAAAAACTAATAAGTAAGAACTGACAATAATGGCAGATATTCTACAAGAAAAGTCATACCGTTTTGCGTTGCGGATCGTTAAGCTAAGCGAGTTTCTCGCCGAGGAGAAAAAGGAATTCGTTCTTTCCAGAAAGGTTCTTGATTCCGGAGTCAATATTGGTTTATTGATCGAAGAAGGTAAACAGGGAGAGAGTCGTACAGATTTCATACAGAAATATTCGGTCGCGAACAAGGAAGCATTTAAGACGAATTTCTTGTTGAGATTGATAAGAGATTCCGACCTGATCAACCAGGCTCTTGCAAAGTCACTACTTGACGATTGTGAAGAGCTACAGCGACTTCTAATTTCATCACTCAAAACGACGAGGAAATCGGAGTAAAGTCTTTAGTTATTAGTTCTTACTTATCAGTTATTCCGAATGGACCTGTCTCGAAGAGAATTACTGACACTTTTCCTCGGAGCACCGATCGCCTTTGCGGCATGCGGCTCCGAGTCTTCGCGCGTACTTCCCGAAGGCGATATCGTCGGGCAAAACGTCGATCTCGGCCATATCCTCAGAGAGAATCGCTCATTCGAAGTGCCTTCCGATAGATGGGAATCAAAAAAGGTTGCGATCATTGGGGGCGGGATCGCGGGCTTGTCGGCGGCGTGGAAATTTCGACGCGAGAATTTCAACGACTTTGTCGTACTGGAACTTGAAAAAGACCTCGGTGGAACATCACAGAGTACAAAAGGCCAACCGGTCTCGTATCCTTGGGGAGCACATTATCTGCCGGTTCCGTTTCAGGAAAATGAGGAGCTGATCTCCCTTCTCGATGAGATGTCGCTTTTAGACGGACGCGATGTTCACGGCGAGGTTGTCGTCAAAGAACAATTTCTCTGCCGTGAGCCCGAGGAACGCGTCTTCTACAAAGGCCGTTGGTACGAAGGGCTTTATCTCAGCGTCGGTGCGAGCGAAGATGACAAGCGTCAGTTTGCGGAGTTTCAAAAACAAATAGATGGCTGGGTAAATTGGCGGGATGCGTCAGGAAAACGGGCTTTTGTTGTGCCGATGGCAAATTGCTCGGCCGATCCGCAGGTTACCGCGCTTGATAAGATCTCCTTCGGCGACTGGCTGCGGCAGCAGGGATTTACTTCGGAGCGGCTGTTCTGGTATTGCGATTATGCGACGCGGGACGATTATGGATTGAATGCATATCAGGCGTCGGCGTGGGTCGGGTTGTTCTATTTTTGCTCGCGTGTCAGAAAAAGCGGTGTCGAATCACAGCCGTTTATCACATGTCCCGAAGGGAACGGGCAGTTTGTAAACCACTTCTTTGAAAAGGTTAAGGACAATGCCCTCAAGTCGCAGGTCGTCGTTTCTGTCCTACCGACTGAAAAAGGTGTTGACGTGATCGTCCTTGAAGGCGGCGAGATTCGCGGAATTCATTGCGAAAGAGCGATCTTCGCATCCCCGATGTTCACGGCACCGTATTTGATCCGCGGCTTTCGCGAAGACCCGCCGTTTGCGGCCGATGCGTTTCAGCATAATGCCTGGTTCGTTGCTAATCTCTTCTTAAAAGACCGCCCAAAGCCGCGATTTGCTAAGGACTTTCCGCTCTCGTGGGACAACGTGCTATACGAAAGCCCTTCGCTCGGATATGTTACAGCGACGCACCAAAAAGGCATCGATTACGGCTCGACGATCCTTACGTATTACTATCCGATGTGTCACGAACCTGACGGCCGGACGAAGCTCTTTGATTTCGACTGGAAACAGCTCGCCGACGTCTGCCTCACCGATCTAGCCCGTGCGCACTCGGATATTTATGAGCTGACAACTCGCATCGACATCATGCGTTGGGGCCACGCAATGATATCTCCGCGTCCAAGCTTTATCTGGAGCGGCGTCCGCGAAAAGGCAATAAAACCGTACCGCAACATCCATTTTGCCCACACCGACCTAAGCGGCATCGCACTTTTCGAAGAAGCGTTTTATCATGGACTGCGCGCGGCTAAAGAAATTTTAACCGCAGAGACGCAGAGACGCTGAGAAGAAATGCAAGATATAGAGAGCCAGAATTCAATCAATAATTCCTACCTCTCCGCGTCTCCGCGTCTCGGCGGTTCAAATTCTTGGCTCTTTTCCCGCGAGATCGATCTGTCGGTCTTTTTGGGCAGCGCGGTATTGTCACTGGCTTTGCTTGCGGTCGGGTGGCAGGCTGGAATTCTAAATGGCGATTCGCCGGAATGGACTTGGATCTGGGCAGTGCTGCTGATCGATGTTGCGCATGTGTGGTCGACGTCGTTTCGGGTGTATTTTGACGTAGAGGAACTGAAACGGAGGTTTTGGCTTTATTTGCTGGTGCCGGTCTTTGGATACGCCATCGGCGTTGCGCTCTATTCCGAGGGCGAGTTGGTGTTTTGGAAGGTGCTTGCGGCTATCGCGGTATTTCATTTTGTGCGGCAGCAATACGGCTGGGTCAATCTTTACCGGCGGAAGCTGGGCGAGACGGCCAGGTGGACCTGGTGGATCGATGCTGTGGCGGTGTATCTCGCGAGTGTTTATCCGCTCGCGTTTTGGATGACATCGTTACCCAGGAATTTCGAATGGTTCGTGCAGAATGATTTCGTCTCAATTCCGGCGGTGGTCGAGACGGTTCTGTTTCCGGTCTATGTTCTTGCTCTTGCTGCTTATTTTGGGAAATCGATCTATCAATATTTTTCCGACGGTTTTCTGAATATCGGCAAAGACATTGTAGTCGCGACGACAGCGGTATGTTGGTATATCGGCATTGTCTATTTCAACTCGGACTACGCATTTACGGTGACGAACGTTATTATTCACGGCGTTCCGTATTTTGCTTTGATTTGGGTGTATTCTCAGATGAGACGGGAATCGACGGGGCGCGTATACCGAACGCTGTCGTCAAACGTGATGATCTTCCTCGCAACACTTTGGGCACTTGCATACGTTGAAGAATTGTTTTGGCACCGAGGCGTATGGCACGAGAAGCAATGGTTATTCGGCGGCGATTGGGAACTAGGTAGACTAAAAATGTACTTGGTCCCGCTTCTCGCTCTACCGCAATTGACGCATTATGTGCTGGACGGATTTATCTGGCGGCGCAAGAATAATCCTGATTTCAAGTTGGTTTGACTTGTTTTAGCAGGGATGAAGGGATAACAAAATAAGAGAGCAGTACTTTGCACATCCCATCGATCCTATTTATCCCTGTTAGATCATTTTCGGATATGAGGCGATCGAAGAAATATTCAATATCAAGTTACGGGCAATTTGCGATCTGCGTTATCTTGCTCTCCGCATGTCTATTTTCTGCGTGTAAGCGTTCCGGCAACAGCGGGACGATCGACATTCTCGGGCCGTCGGATGAAACGGAAGAAGCCGGAAAGCTGGTGTTCGAGGCGAATCAGGACCTGACCAAGATCAAAATTCTATACGAACAGAACGAAGGAAAACGCGAAGAACTGAAAGCGGCGATGGAAAAGAATGATGCCGCCACTGCTAAGAAGATCGCCGACGAGGTCGTGTATCTGATCAATGACGGATTTGATTTTGGAAACGCTGCGATCAAAAAGCTCCAGGACGCGCAGGAGATGAATATAAATAGCGACTATCGCGAGTATCTTCGGCTCAAGGAAGAGTCGCTAAAGCTTGAGCTCGACGCATTCGAAAACTACCGCCAAGCGGCTCGTACACTGCGAGACAATTATGACCCGAAAAACGCTGCGATGCGGGATAAGGTGAAGCTCGAATTCAAGAGCAGGAATGACGCCTACCGTGAAAAAATGGAAAAGGCACGCGACAAGAGCAAACAGGCGAACGAGCTGGCAAAGGACGCATTGCGTAAGCCGCCGGCGTAGAAGCTAAAAGGAAAAAGGCAAAAGTGAAAGCGGATCTTGGTCTTTCACTCTTGCCTTTAATGTTCGGATAATCAAGCAGTTACAAAATGCGGCCCGGACGAGGAATCGTATAAACGCCCGGCGTCATTGGTGCCATCGGCGTCGCTGGCCGCGCAACCTTGAGTTGTCCCGGAGCCATCGGTGTCAACACGCCGTTTTCATCACCGGTGCGGAAGATAAATCCGCCGTCCTTTGACGCTTCGGGACTGACGTTGACCGTCTGCCGTTTGCCGTCGCGAACGTAAGTGATCGTAACGTCGCCTTCCTTCTTGCCATTGATGGTGCGGATGAGGTCAAAATCGCCTTTGACAGCCTTGCCTTCGGCCTCGACAATTATGTCGCCCGCCTTGAGCCCGGCTTTGTCAGCGGGCGAATTTTCACGTACATCATTTACCAGCAATCCGCTTTCGACACCGTAATGTGCAGCAAGCTGTTTTGACAGCGGCAATACGCCGATACCGATCTGACGGCCGCCGCCGGCGGTCCATGTAAATGCTTTACCTTCGATGCCGGGCGTTGTCATTATCCGCGGCATTTCAGCCATCGGCGGCAACGCCGGGAATTCTTTCAATTCGCCGAGCTTCATGTCCGGTATCGTGTAGGCAAAATTGCCGTTCTCAAACTTTGGCATCGGGCGCTTGCCGAGCGTTGCGTTGACGTCCTGTTCGCTGTTGTTTCGAAGTACGGTGATCTTGACCGTATGATCGGCAGCGACCTCGGAGATAAGCCGCGTCAGTTTGCGGACGCTGGTGATCTCTTCGTTCTCAAACCGAATGATCACGTCACCGGTCTGCAAACCCGCTGCCTGAGCGGGCGAATTTTCCAACACCTTTTCGATCGCTACACCGCGAACGCCGGCGAGGCCAAATTTGCTGAAATTCTCCTTTGTCACCTCTTGGGTCTGCACGCCGAGATAGCCTCCGTCGCCGTCAAATGCAAAGCTAAATGCCTGCACGGCCTTTTCCTTTTCTTTTTTAGCCTCGGGCGTCTGGCCAAACGCCAGCACGAACGAGGACGT
>CAZVDM010000008.1:0-44023 GCA_964625555.1 uncultured Chloracidobacterium sp. | reverse complement strand
CACGCGTTTCGAAAAACGCCGGATGCATTCCGCGTTCGACAGCCAGATCGCTCGAAGCGTCGAGTGCTCCGAAATAGATCTCTTCCTGAATTTTCGCCGAAATCTTCCGTGCCTCGTCCGAGTCGAACGGCAGACGCATTTGAAAGAAAACGTCCTGCAAGCCCATCACGCCAAGGCCGATATTGCGCCACCGGTTGTTCGAGCTCGACGTGCTTGGGATCGCGTAGTAATTAAGGTCGATCACCTTATCGAGCTGACGAACCGCCAGCTTTACATTGCGGCGAAGTTTGTCGTAATCGACGGCTCCGTCCTTCACATAACGGCCGGCATTGATCGAGCCGAGATTGCACACGGCGGTCTCGTTTTCGCTGGTGACCTCGATGATCTCAGTGCAGAGATTCGAAAGGTGAACGACATTTTCGGGGCGTCCCGTCTGGTTTGATTTGCGGTTTGACGCGTCCTTGAATGTCATCCAGCCATTACCGGTCTGCGCCATCGTCCGCATCATCTTAGCGTACAGATCACGGGCATTGATCTGCCGCATGAAGAGGCCTTCTTCCTCCGCCTTGACGTATGCGGCCTCAAATTCTTCGCCATAAAGATCAGGGAAATGCGGCACGACCTTCGGATCAAAGAGCGACCACTGGCCGTCGGCCTGGACGCGTTTCATGAAAAGATCAGGGATCCAGTTGGCCAGATTCAAATTGTGCGTCCGGCGGGCATCGTCGCCGGTGTTGTCGCGGAGTTCGAGAAAATCGTCGATGTCGGCATGCCACGTTTCGAGATAAACACAGCAGGCACCCTTGCGCTTGCCGCCCTGATTTACAGCCGAAACTGACGAATCAAGCGTCTTGAGCCAAGGCACGATCCCATTCGAATGGCCGTTAGTCCCGCGAATGAGCGACCCCTGTGAACGCACTCGGTGATACGCAATCCCGATGCCGCCCGAAAACTTTGAGAGCATCGCAACGTCCGAATACTTCTTATATATGCTCTCCAGGCTGTCTTGCGGCGAATCGAGCAGAAAACACGACGATAGCTGTTCGTGACGCGTACCAGAGTTAAAAAGGGTCGGCGTCGAAGGAACGTATTCGAGCGACGAGAACAAATTGTAAAGATCGATCGCTTCGTGGGGACTCTCAGAAAGACCGCACGCCACGCGCATCCAAAAAAACTGAGGCGATTCGATAACGTCGCGGGTCTCGGGATTTTTCAGCAAATAACGGTCATACAGCGTGCGGAGTCCAAAGAATTCGAATAGATCGTTTCGCTCCTGGCTGATAGCGTCGTTAAGCTTGCGGGCATTCTGGATGACAAAATTAGCGACGCGTTCACCGATCAAACCTTCCTTAACGCCAAAAGCGATCGACTGCGAGAACGAATGGATCTCCTGATTACGAACTTCCTTTTCGATATATTGGTTTAACAGGCGGGCACCGAGGCGTGAATATTCCGGCTCCTCAAATATAAGGCTCGCCGCGGTCTGGATCGAGAGTTTGTCCAGCTCCTTGGTCGTGGCTCCGTCATAAATACCGCTGATCGTTTTCGTTGCGATCTTGAGGCTGTCGACCGACGGCAAATTGACGCAGCATCGTGTGATCGCGCGAACGATCTTATTGATATCGACTGGTTCGAGCGAGCCGTTACGTTTGCGGACCTGCATCGAGGTCTGTGCCGAATTGTCTGTTTGCCGCGTTGCCGCCGTTACTAAGAAAGTATCCATTTTGTCGTCAATTTTCCTGCCCGATTTTTGATTATCGCAAAGTCCGGCCTACTGCCTTTTTAGAGAGAAAGTCCCTCAACCCGATTTGTAACTAACCAAACAAGGCCGTCCACTGCACCGATAATTATGTTTATTTCACGCTAGGGTTGGCTGCTAAACGATAGGGCTTTTTCCTGCGTGGATATAGACTATATGGTAGACAATACCCTTTGTCAACACAAAATATGGTGGTTTTTAAATTTTCTGCTAAGCCTAGTTTTTACAACATTTAACGCGCGTGGGCTAAGGTTTAGCGTTAATTTGTGTGTAACAGATTGGTAACGCCTTGATGCACAATGATTTAGGCACTTTTGTGCTCGCCGACGCAGCAGTTTTACCCCTGATCGATAACCAATTCGTCGTGAGCAAACCAGACGTTATCCGGCAAGAGACGCGAATCGCGTTCGTGGATGATATCGTGATTGAGATGTGTAAGAAAGGCTCGCCTTGGCCGCAGGTCAGCGATCAAGTCAAGGGCTTCTTCGAGGCAAAGATGTGTTGAGTGAGGCTTTATGCGGACACAATCGAGCACTAAAACGTCGAGATCGCGCAGCCCATCCATCGATGCCGACGGGATAACTTTCAGGTCAGTCGCGTATGCGAAATCATTAAAGCGGTAAGCGATCACAGGCAGATTACCGTGCGTTACTTCGAGCGGAGTGATCGCGAGATCTTCGCCGATACAAAATTGAGCGCCCGGTTCGACAGTGTGCGGTACAAGCTGCGGCAAGCCGCCGCCGAAGTGAGTTGGATTGAAGATGTACTGGAATATACGCCGCAGATCGGTCCACGCTATTTCGTTGGCATAAACGCCCATTGCTCCGTGTCGAAAATTAAGCGGCCTGATGTCGTCGAGGCCAAAGACGTGATCAACATGGCAATGGGTGATCAAAACTGCGTCGAGATGGCTTATCTTCGCACGTAAAGCTTGCTGGCGAAAGTCTATAGAGGTGTCAACGAGGATCTTCTTATTACGATGTTCAATCAGGATCGACACGCGCAGTCGCTTGTCCCGCGGATCATCGGAAATACAGGTTTCGCAATCGCAACCAATCGATGGAACGCCGGTCGAGGTACCTGTGCCGAGGAATGTAAGCTTCATCTAAAGTTTTCGCGAAAATCCGGCGTTTAGCAAATTCTGGCTGCATCACAGCTTGCATTGGGATCTCTTCAGGAAGCCTTATTTCTTCCCTAGAATATCCGCCCCGGAAAATTTCTGTGCTGCCTGAGCCTTAAGCTTTTCTTCCGTCGCTTTAATTAGATGCACGTATTGCATGCGCAGATCCGCCAACAGGCCCTCGAGCAGTCGGGATTCTTGGGGATGTAGATTGTTTGCCGTCTTATCACGCAACATCGAAAGGATATCTAGCCAGTATTTCCCGCTTTCGAGATCAAGGCCCCGCTGACCGGTCGCGGGATGTGGAACAGCACCAAGCGCGGCTGCGGCGTTGGTCGCAAGGGTTGAGAGGAAATTTATAAAACTAGCCGGGTCCTGTGCTCCGGGGATCTCACTTCCATCATCCTCACTCTCGTCGTACTCGACAACTTTTTCCTGAAGCGAAGATTCGTTGACCGCGGCCGGTTGGGCGGCACGAGCTGGTTGTGCCGACGGTTCAGGTGTCGGGGTCGGTTCCGCGGGCCTCGCCGCTTCGAGTGTCACGCCCTCGCGCAAACTGCCGTCAGCGTTAAATTTACGCTTATCTGCAACCTTGTAGTGTACTTCTTCGTTCTCGTCGTCATGACCGATCATATATTTATTTTTTCCTATATCGATATTAGCATTTTGAGAAAAAAGAATTCAAAATTGTCAATTGGTGGTTCGTCGCAAACGTGTTCTGTTCCACCTCACACAAAACAGCTAAATCGGAACACCACTTATGTCCAAATCCTTTGACGAATTGATTGCCGTGATGTCCCGCTTGCGTGCACCGGGCGGCTGCCCCTGGGACGCCGAGCAGACTTACGGGTCACTTTCGCAATACTTGCTAGAGGAGGCATACGAGACATTTGATGCGATCCACGGGGCCGAGGCTTCGGGCGACACCGAGCATCTCAGCGAAGAACTTGGCGACCTTCTGCTTCAAGTCGTATTTCATGCCACTATTGGAGCTGAACGCGGCGACTTTTCCATCGATGATGTGGCGAATGGCGTAACGCAGAAGTTGATACTCCGGCACCCGCATGTTTTTGGCGACGCGAATTTTGCACGCGCCAAGGATGTTCTAGATAATTGGGACGAGCTAAAGGCCAACGAAAGAAAGGCTTCCGGAAAAACAGAGAAAATGTTAGAATCGATTCTCGACGAGGTTCCGGTACATTTTCCTGCCTTGCTCGAAGGGTTAAAACTCACAAAAAAAGCAGCCAAAGTCGGCTTTGATTGGGCAAGTGCCGATCAGATATTTGCGAAACTGGAAGAGGAAGCCGATGAGCTAAAACTAGCGATTGAGAAAGGCGACAATGAAAACATGACTGAAGAGATCGGCGACCTGCTTTTTGTAGTACTCAATCTCGCCCGACACCTTGATGTTGAACCCGAAAGCGCTCTAAAACGAACGAACATAAAATTTAGAAGCCGATTCAAGTACATTGAAAAAGAGCTCGAACGATCAGGAAAAACTTTAAACGAAGCCAGCCTGGAGGTAATGGATATATTGTGGAGTCAATCAAAGAATACCCTTGCTAGCGAGGCCAACTAGCCCTTTGAAATGTTGAAAGTCGTAACTGCTTGCAATGGGCGCATTTACGGTGAAACTGAACGTCGATACAATTCAAACTTAAAAAGTTTCACATTACTTAAAAAAACTTTGACATTGGATATCAACTAAGGTTAAAGTGTTCCTGAAATTTACTTTAATGGAGAGGTTTGTATGATGGTGAATAATCTTAAATCGCTATGGCTCCGCAACTTAGTTGGGCTTGGCCTGTTGGTATCGCTTTTTGTCAGTTCGTCAATGATCGCATTGGCTGCACCCGGCAACGCGATATCTGGTGAAATTACCGTGTCCGGAAGCTCCGTCGACGGCAGCCAGCCGTCAGTATCTCTCAATGGTGAAAAAGCCTTGAGCGGCCGCACATTTTTCTCATCGGGTACAATCTCAACGCCCGAAGGAAGTTCTGCGACCATTAATCTTGGAAAATTAGGTCGCATCAGTATGTCCCCAAATTCGAGCCTTAGCCTCATACTCTCCGATAACAATATTTCGGGCGATCTTGCGGCCGGTCAGATTCGCGTTTTCAATAACGAAGGCGTTGTCGTAAATATCCGTACCAATGACAATGTTGTTACTAATGAATCAAATCAGGCCAGCAATTTTACGGTTGACGTAACATCCGGTGCAACTGCGGCTGAAGCGGAAGTCGGTAATGTTTCGATGGCCAACGGCCAACCCGCTGCTGCCAAAATGACAAAGAAACAAGGTTGGATAGTATTCGGCGTTGTTGCTGCGATCGTTGGCGGAGCGTTGATCATCTACTACGGTTTTATTCGCGACGAAGACGTGGTAAGCCCCGCAAGGTAGTTCATTTAATTACAAACAACTATTCAAAGAGCACGGGAGAAATTTGTCCCGTGCTTTTTCTCTTTTGGTCGTAGTCTCCATCGATCGAACTACTCCGCGAAAAACTCCTGTAATCGATCCATGACCGCCCTTTGTGCAAACGTCTCGATCTCGCCGACTTTCTTGACTAACCGCAACTTATCGACACTGCGTATCTGGTCGAGTACAACGGCCCGTTCCCCATTCAAGAAATTTACGCCGATCCTCGTCGGATATTTTGCGCTTGACGACGAAAGAGGTGCGACGATAACGTTCCTTAAATTGTGGTTCATCTCGTCCGGCGAGATGACAACGCACGGCCTGGTGTTTTTTGCGTTCTTGGTCGGTTCGGTATCGAGGTTAACAAGATAAACGTCAAATCTATTTACCATTGCCACTCCTTCGAATCAAATTTGTTCGGCAGATCACTATCGAGCGGTTCGTCATCTTCATTCTCAGCCATCACCTTGAACTTTTCATCCCAGCCGGCACGCGGTTTCTGGGCGTTGCGGATCAAAATACCGTCGAGGTGCAGCTCCAGTTCGACATCACCGGTGATCCCGCTTTCCTCAAGCAGCACTTTGGGCAGCCGAATGCCTTGCGAGTTACCGATCTGGATTATCTGACTTTTCATATTTGATCTTTTTCTTCCGACGTGGAAATAGTCAGCCGATATATCGGGTCCCATGCATATACTTGTGCAGGACCTCAGGTACCTCAATCGAACCGTCTGCCCGCTGATAATTTTCGATGATCGCGATCCAAGTACGGCCTACCGCAAGACCGCTGCCGTTAAGTGTATTCACAAACTCCGGCTTCGCACCTCCGCTGCGGCGGAATCGAAGATTCATTCGCCGCGACTGAAAATCACCGCAATTCGAACAACTCGATATCTCCCGATAAGTATTTTGGCTTGGCATCCAAACCTCAATGTCGTAGGTCTTGCGCGAACCAAACCCCATATCGCCAGTCGACAGAACCACAGTTCGATAGGGCAGGCCGAGCAACTGTAGGACCCGCTCCGCGTCTGCCGTTAGCCGTTCGTGTTCATTTATCGAATTCTCGGGTGCGCAAATTTTGACTAGTTCGACCTTCTCAAACTGATGCTGTCTTATCAGCCCGCGCGTATCGCGGCCGTAACTGCCAGCTTCGCTTCTGAAACACATCGAATAGGCCGCAAAGTGCTTTGGCAGATCGGACGCATCGAGTATTTCATCAGCAAAGTAATTTGTTACGGGAACTTCGGCCGTCGGGATCAACGCCAGTCTTCTCTCATCGGTCGTGTGAAAAAGATCGTCTTCGAATTTCGGTAATTGGTTAGTCCCAAACAGAGAGTCGCGATTGACCAAAAACGGCGGAAGGGTCTCGGTGTAGCCGTGCTCTACCGTATGAACCTCAAGCATAAAATTGACAAGTGCCCGTTCTAAACGTGCACCCGCACCGTTCAATATCGCAAAGCGCGAACCCGAGATCTTCGTCGCCCGCTCAAAGTCAAGAATGCCCAATGCCTCGCCAAGTTCAACATGATCTTTAGGTTCAAAATCGAATTCGCGAGGCGAACCCCATCGCCTTACCTCGACGTTTGCAGACTCGTCAGCTCCCACAGGTACGTCTTCCGCCGGAATGTTCGGCAAATTGGAGAGCAGTTCCCGCATTGCCTCTTCGGCCGTCACCCGCCGAATCTCGAGCGCTGCCTGCTGATCCTTGAGTCCGGCGACCTCTGCTTTCTTCGCATCGGCCTCTTCCCGCTTTCCGGATTGCATCAATGCTCCAATCTCTTTGCTCACGACGTTTCGCAATGAATTTATCTCATCTGATTCGCCGATCACTGCGCGGCGCTCAATATCGAGTTCGACAAAGGCGTTCAATACATCGTCCGGAGAATTCCGGTTTTTCAGCGCCGTTCGAACGGCATCTAAATTTTCCCTGACAAAATTAAGATCCAACATGTTGCTTACTTCTTTTTGGCGGTCGCCATTTCCACGGCCTTTGCGATCCGCCTTTCCCAGGTCGCATTGCAAGATCGGCGGGAATCGTTACCTTCCTTTCTACTGCATCCTGCTCAATTGTAACTACAATGTGCCCACTGGCGCTAATGCCGTCTGCCTCTCTGAAGATCTTTGAGATCCGAGAATATATTTTACGCCCATACGCACGATCGGACCGCGTTATTCTACTGGCTGTCGACTCCACTTTTTTTCATGCTTTATGAGCACCGAGGTCAATGTTTGTTTCCCGCCCATTTTTAACCTAAAATCTAGAGTTTGCTGGTGGCAAAAGACTTATCGAAGTTATCACTCGACGCTATGACAAACAAGATTCGCAAGGCCGTATTCCCCGCCGCTGGATTGGGGACTAGATTTTTACCGGCGACCAAGGCTTCGCCCAAGGAAATGCTACCGCTTGTTGATAAGCCTCTGATTCAATATGCGATCGAGGAGGCCGTTGGTAGCGGGATCGAATCGATATTGATAATCACGGGTCGCGACAAAAGCGCGATCGAGAATCATTTTGACATTTCGTTTGAGCTTGAACAGTTATTAAAAGAAAAAGGCAAAGTTGCGATGTTTGACCAAATAAGGGCAATATCCGACATTGCGCAGATCAGCTACACGCGGCAAAAACAGGCTCTTGGTCTAGGCCATGCGATATATCAGGCGAAGGATTTTGTCGGAAACGATCCGTTTGCTGCCCTTTTGGCAGATGACGTCATCGATGCCGATGTACCAGCGCTAAAGCAGATGATCGATGTTTTTGAGAAATACGAGGCTCCGGTCGTCGCTACAATGCAAGTTGAGGGCGAAGCGATCTCGCGATTTGGTGTTATCGACGCTGACGAGATCGAGCCGAATGTCTTTCGGATAAATGACATGGTCGAGAAGCCGGCATTTGCCGACGCGCCATCGGACTTGGCAATTATTGGGCGTTATATATTTACGCCAGATATTTTCGAAGCGATCGAACAAACGGCCCCGGGAGCTGGAGGCGAAATCCAGATCACCGATGCGATGCGTCTCCTGCTCAAAAAACGACCGTTTTACGCTGTGAAGCTAAATGGACGTCGACATGATGCGGGCGATAAGCTCGGATTCCTGATCGCCACGGTCGAATTTGCTCTGAAACGCGATGATCTTGGCTCAGATTTTCGCAATTACCTCAAATCGTTAGATCTCGAAGGTTAGAGTAAGGCTACTTTCTACTTGCGTTCGTTGATAGTCTTGCCGGGACTAGAGGTTCGAAAGCCGAGCCAGGCCTGGATCACGATCAGCAAGACTACGCTTCCCACAAGAACGTACATTCCTAAACGCAGATCGCCGGTTTGATTCGAGACAAAGCCGATCAGCCATGTCGATGACGCAGCGCCAAGTGTGCCGCAGATGAAAAGCGGTGTTGCCCGCCGGCTCGCTGTGGTGCCAAATACTCGAGAGAACCGCGCCACATTCGTCGGAAAGATCCAAGATGTTCCAAATCCGGCGATCGCCGCTCCGACTGCCAGCATCGACACCTCCGTCGCAGTTACGGTAAAGGCCATTCCGATAAGGACAGTTAATAACCCAAGGACGAGCATCGTATTTTCATTCAGGAGCCGAAACAGACCCGGCGCAAGTCCCCTGCCTAGAACAAAAAATAAAAAGTATAGCAGGGTGGGCGACAGCCAGCGGACCATCTCCGTTTCGTCCAACCGATCGGTATAGGTCGTGAGCCATCCGCCCATTCCACTCTCATAACCGACGTGTATAAAATTGAAAAGCGCTATCGCCCACGCGATAGGCTGCGTCCAGATCGGCGTCCTGGCTTCGTCAGTTTCCGCACCTGACGATGCGGGGACGGCGATTGTCCGAGTAGGCTGAAAATATAATATTGCTGCCGCTATTAGAAGCGGTGCCGCAAGAACCGTCGTTGTGACAGTTATATCCGATCCTCGGCTCGAAAGATCGACGAACGGTTTGCAAATTATCGCACCGACGCCCCAAAAGAAATTCAGAAAGCTTAGCGACGACGCCGTATTTTCCGGGCTAAGCTCGAGCACGGTCATGTTGATCGCAGGAAGTGTCAACCCGATGCCGACGCCATTGATCAGGAATGCAGTAAGCGAAACCGGAAACCAATTTACATTCATCAACAACATTCCGAACGCCATCAACACAGCACCGATGAACGACGCCGCAATGAACTGATTCTTACGTGCAAAGCGGCTAGTCAAAAATGTGCCAAGCAAGGAACCCGCAAATTGTGCCGGAAAATAAAAGCTGAGCTGGAGGTCGTTTAGTTGATACTGTTTGGCTAGGATCGGCAGAAGTTGGCCTATCAAAACGGTCACGCTTCCAGATACAAGGAATAGCGCTGAAAGTACCTGTTTGATCCATTTCGAATTTTCAGGCAGCGTCTGCTGAGCGGAAAGGGGCATAGATTGATATTTTGGCAATATCCGACAAAAACGACAAAAGTGCGGATGGCATTACATGGATGAGCAATTATTCGCTAAAACACGCGTATTTCGTTAAGATTTAATTAAGAAAGTAAGGCCGGTTCCGCTTTATTGGCGGATATTTCGTAAAAATAATGTCTGTTGACTCGATAGAATCTGCCATCAGCGATGTTCGTGACGGCAAAATGATAATTATTGTTGACGATGAAGACCGTGAAAATGAGGGCGACCTTGTTTGCGCGGCCGAAAAGGTCACGCCTGAGATCGTCAATTTCATGGCGGTGCATGGTCGCGGTTTGATCTGCCTTCCGATGACTGAGGAACGTTGTGATGAACTCAAACTCTTTCCCCAGACGGCCGAAAACACGTCAAGTATGGGGACGGCGTTCACTGTTTCGATCGAAGCCCGCGAAGGCGTCACCACCGGCATTTCTGCAGCAGACCGCGCGAAAACGATATTGACCGCCGTTGATCCGGCCTCAACGGCGGCCGATCTGGCTCGTCCCGGACATATTTTTCCCCTTCGAGCAAAGCCCGGCGGCGTCCTAGTCCGTGTGGGCCAGACCGAGGCCAGCGTCGATATCGCTCGGTGCGCTGGATTACATCCAGCGGCAGTAATTTGCGAGATAATGAACGACGACGGCACTATGGCCCGAATGCCCGAATTGCGTGTCTTTGCCGACAAGCACGACTTGAAGATCATTTCAGTCGCGGATCTGGTCAAATACCGCGTGGCGAAAGAAACGCTCGTACGGCGTGTCGTCGAGACTGACTTGCCGACCGATTTTGGCGTTTGGCGGACGATCCTATACGAGAATGTGATAAACGGTGAAACACATGCGGCTTTTGTAATGGGCGATGTTTCGGATACAACGGAAGCGACACTGGTACGCGTCCAAACGGAGAATGTGACGTTCGCGATGTTTGGCTCGACCATGGGCGAAGCTTCGTCAGCAATGCAGGCGACACTTCGTGAGATCTCAAAGGCGGGACGCGGCGTCATTTTGTATCTGCGTCAGCGGGAAAATAACCTCGATCTGGTCAATCAGCTTAAAACCTATGCCGTGATGCACGAAAAGGGAGTCGATTTTCGAACCGCAAGGGTAGAGACAGGGTACGGAAAGTTTCACGACTACGGGATCGGTGCTCAGATCCTCAAGGATCTCGGCGTATCGCGGATAAGGCTGTTGACGAATCATCCTCCGCGGATCAATGCGATCGAAGCATTTGGATTGGAGATCGTCGAAACTGTCAGCGTATAGGTCATAGCGACATAATCAAGGGGCATGGCAGAAGCAGAACTAGAAAAACTTGACACCGAAGAACCGGAAAAGTCGCCAAAACGGCGTGTTTTTACAGGTCGAAATCTGCTCGTTGTCATTGGTATTTCGGCGCTTTCATTGATCATCATCTCACTCTTCACCTACGGACTTTATCGCTTCGGTGTTTTTGACCGTTACATCAAAGATCAATTTGTCGCCAAGATGTCCGAGATCGGCGTCGAATTCAAGGCGGAAACATTCCGGGTCGCTGCCTCACCGCTTGAACTGGTGCTAAGGGAAGCGACATTCAATGACAAACTGACCGGAGAAAAGCTATTTTATGTCCGCGAGGCGCGTCTCGGCCTGACGGTGCTGGATCTGCTCGCGTGGCGAACCAGCCGGGATATAAGCATCGATTCGTCAGAGATAGACGGTGCGGAAGTTTGGATAAAATTTGACGAGAACGGAAGATCCAATTTCTCGAATCTTAAGTTTATTGAGGACGAACGAGGCAATTCGGTCAATTTCAAATACGAATCGGTAAATGTTTCGATCCGTGACAGCGTGATCCATTTCGGCGACCTTTCACGAAGCATTTCGGGCGACGCCAAGAATCTGGCGGTCTTTCTCTCACCGACTGACGCTAAGACAGCCGAAGGCGAAACAAGATATAAATTCGACCTGACATCGACCGATTCAAACTTTATTTACGAGGCCAAAATTGTTGAGAAGATCGACATTCGTGCCGTTGGCATTGCCGACGATAAAGGTGCGGAAATTGATAGACTCGAGATCCGAACACCTCTAGGTGAAACGTCGATGAGTGGCACACTGAGCGATTGGGCAGCGCCAAAATACGAACTTGACATCACATCGATGGTCGACCTCACTCAGGCGTCGTTGACGTTCGCGACCGGAACTGCACTTCGCGGTGTCGGCAATTTCAAGGGGCATGTGAGAGGACAAGGCGAAAGCTATCGGATCGAAGGCAGTGCCGATTCAGAAGCCTTCCGTGCGGACGGAGTCTATCTCAAGGCTGTCAACGTAGCTGCCACCGTCGAGGGCACTAACAATAATTACACGGCGAATGGCACTGCCATTGCCGAAATGCTCACCTTCGACGTATTTCGCGTGGATTTTCTAAGGCTGAATGGCAATGTTCGCGGCACGGGGACCGATTTTCGCTGGGTAGGCGAACTGCAGGCGATCGCCGCAAAAACCCCCGACCTGTCGCTCGGCGGACTGTTCCTGTCGGATGCCGTTGCTGAGTACAAGGACAAACAGTTAACGGCCTCTGCCGGAAATGGACGTGCCCAAAAATTCTCGATCGGCGACACTGAGTTTGCCGACCTGCGTGCCCGCAACCTCAAATTCGCGATGCCTGGCGACAACATTGACTTTTCGGCGTCAAGTGCGACGAGCGGGGCATTTATCACGAAGGACTATCGGCTTGACGGCTTGACCGGACAAAATCTCAAGGTTCGTGCTTCAAAAGGAAGGACCGACGTTGACGCCTCGGATCTGCGTTCAAAAAAAGCCAATATTGCCGGAGCAAATATTGACGATCTCGCAGCTGGAAAATTCGAGTTTCGCGATCGTCCGAATTCGACGAGTGTAAAAATTAGAGGCCTTCGAGCCCGTCAGGTTGAATCCGACGGAACTTATATCGACGGCGTCGAGTCGCCGGAGCTCGCGATCGACCACGCGAACGGGACCGCGGTCATTTACGCGGACAAATCGCGCATTGCAAAGATCGATACGGGATCCGCCGTCCTTGGAAATTTAAATATCGCCGGCGTCCGTTTGACGGTCCGCAACGGAACAATAGACGGCACTTCGAATGATATCGACGCTGGAAATATCGCGCTCACCAAAAATAAGCAAAATCCGGCCGGCGGCAATCTCGAAGCCGTAAAGATTAAGGCACCGATATTTGTCGTCGAACGTTCGGGCCGCTATCGTGCGACCGCTGACATGAGTATCGGCGGCGGGATGCTGGGCAGTGTTTCGCTCGGCTCAGCCACTGCCAAAGTTAATATTAACAATGAACGGGCCGAACTCACGGATCTCGTAGCGACCGTAATGGACGGCAGCGTTGACGGTAAGGTTTCGATAGCATTCGATAACCGGACTCGGTCAAGTATCGACGCGAAATTTACGAACCTCGACCTTTCCAAGCTCGTCGCTCTTCAGAGTGGGCGGATCATCCCGATCGAAGGAAACACGACCGGCGAAGCTCATTTATCGTTTCAGGGAACGAACTTCCGGACTGCCTCAGGAACACTCGAGGCCGCGATCGCTGCTAACGCCGGCAAGGCGGAATCCGCTCGAATCCCAATTAGTGGAGAGATCGATCTGACGGCTACGAATGGCAGCTTCGAAATAGCGAAGGCAGAACTTACCACCGGAGCGAGCACTTTGGCAGCAACGGGCCGCTTCGACCTGAATGAAGACAATTCGGCTTTGCACATAAAGTTGGACTCGAGTGATGCGGATGAGGTTCAGCGACTCGCTGAGGTCACCGAGATCGCCCCGGAACTTGATCGTCAGCTCAAATCCATGGAAATGCGATTTGCCGGCAACCTCCATTTCGAGGGCGATCTTACACAGAATCTATTTGATCCGAGGGTTAACGGTAAGGCTGCGGTCGATTCCCTGATCATGCGAAATCGTGATGTTGGAAGTGTCTCGACAAATATCGATATCTATCCGGCCGACGAAACTGACGCTAATGGAACTATTCATCTCGCCGGTATCGAACTGAGTAACGGAAAGCTTGACGAACGGCTCGGCGGAACCGCCGATTTTGATATAAAGATCCCGTACGGCGGTGCAAATAACGTAACCGTAATCGCGGACCTAAAAGGGATCGATGCGGGCAACCTGCTTGCGGCGCTGCCGATCGATCTACCGACCCGCATAAGGGATCTAAACGGCAAAACCACCGGTAAGGTCAATATTACCGGGCTCCCGGATAATGCAAATGGTTCGATCGACCTAGCGGCTTTGAGAGGAACTGTCGCCGGGCAGAATTTCGACAACTTAAAGGTCGACGCCCGGTTCCAGGGCACGGAGATCGTTATCAATACGGCCGCGATGCAGGTCGGCGACGGCGTCGTCACGGCAAACGGCACTTATGACCGAAAGAGCACAAGGTTCGATCTGAATCTAACCGGAAAACAAGTGCCGCTGCCGCTCGTTCTCGCTTTTTTACCGCCAAACGACAATATTCCGGTTATCAGCGGCTCAGTCGATATTGCTGCTCATGCCATCGGCATCGGCGAGAACAGCGAGACGTATAACTTCACGTTTGACGGTGTCGCGAGGACTGTGACTGTAGGCGAAAACGCGATTGGCGACGTTACGTTCAACGGTACCACCGTCGATCAGGTACTCACCGCTAAACTCGTCGCAATTCTAGAAGGTCGGGCTCAGGAGATCAACGGCACGTTGCGGTTTCGCGATGAGACCCTGCCGTTTTCATTTACGACAGATTTCGACCAGAGCCCGCTTTCGCCATACATTGCATTCGTGCCGCAGCTTAAGGGCATTCCGATCAACGGGACAGGTACCGGAAAGATCGATCTGAGCGGTACACTCCGCGTTCGTAACAGTAGAGGTGAACTTGTCTTTAATACATCAAATTTCAGCGGGTCCGCCCAATTCTCTCAGCTCGCGTTGACGGTCCAGGACACGCCGCTCGCGGCCGTTGAACCGCTCTCTATAATTTTCGACCGCACTAAGGTTGATTTTGTTAACGCCAAATTTGCCGGCGGCGGCTCGAATATGACGATAAGCGGCACGGTGGCACTTACGGACGATGCAACAAATAACCTATCTGTCGATGGCCGCATCAGTCTCAATTTGTTGAATCTCGCAACCGTGGATACGTTCTTTGCGGGTAATGCTGATGTCGCCGTCCGTTATATAGGCTCTTACGATACTGCCCGTTTGTCGGGCACGGCGTATACCGAAAATGCTTCGGTGGCGGCGTTTATCGGCACCGATCGGCTTACGCTCGAACGGATTAAGACCCGTGTTGTGTTCACAGCCGACCAAGCTGAGATCGAGGACGCGACCGGTTTTCTCGGCGGAGGCAGATTCAACGCGACTGGCGGAGCATTATTGAATGGCTTAAGCGTTTCTAATTTCCGCTTGTCGCTCAATGGCAACAATGTAACGGTGCCGCTGCCGCAGGATTTTCTTACGACCGGCGACGCTCGCCTTGAGATCACAGGCATTCGCGACATGCAGAAGGACAGCCTGCAGATCACGATCGGCGGACGCGTTTATGCTAAACGAAGTTTGTATTCGAAGGACATAGATTTAGCCAACCTTGTCGGAGTTCGCCGCGAAAGATCGTTGTCCGGAGGTGGCGGTTCGCTCAGTCCACCGAGATTTGACCTCATTATCGAGGGCCGCGATGCTCTCATCGTCCGCAACAATATCGCCGACCTTACCGCATCGGTTTCGCTTGTCCTAACAGGTGACGCCAACGAACCGCGTCTCGCGGGCCGCATTACAGCTAACAGCGGTACTCTGTTCTATCGCAAGGACCGATATGAGGTGCAACGGGGCACGCTCGAATTCCCGCCCGATTCCGAGATCGAGCCGATAATAAATCTTCAGGCAGAGACCGAGATAGGCGGTTATCAGATCTTTATCAACCTCGCCGGCCCACTCAAGGATACCGAGCGATTAACTGCAACCGTGCGATCGAGCCCGGCACTTCCGAGCGACGACGTTGTTTCCCTTATCACCACCGGTAGTTTGTCGAATACCGCCGGCGGTATTCCGACGCTCGCACAATCGGGCATCAATACGGCGGCCGAGATCCTAACTGACTCGATCATTAATAACCCGGCGCGCAAAGCAACCGACAAGCTCTTTGGACTCAACGTTTTTGAGATCGACCCGATCATATCCGGCCAGCAGCTCAATCCGTCGGCCCGCCTGACGGTAGGACGCCAAATCAATAACAATCTTCGTGTCACGTATTCGACGAACTTATCTCAGGATCAAAATCAAGTCCTGGCTCTTGAGTATCGCGTCTCAAACAAACTCTCATTCGTCGCGCAATATGAACAGCGTTCACTGAGTAATGTAACGCGCAACCGTGACAATTTCAGCTTCGAGATCCGTTTCCGGAGGAGGTTTTAGTCGCCGCCAATGGATAGATCTACCAAAACGAACCCCGACATCTCGACTGCCAACAGACGGCGGTGTATCGAGTATTCGCTTTCCATTTACAGATTCATTCTGGCCGGGTTGCTCATAAGCGGGACCGCCTTCTGGGCGGCGGCCCAAAATAGATATGAAGATCGCCGAATTGATTCTGTTGACATAAGTTACGGCTCGGAAAAGATGAATCCGTCTTCGTCCGACGAATACCAAAAGATCGTCCGCCGCGAGGTAGGCATTGTTTACTCCACGACGAAGATCCACGATTCGATCGTCGCCCTTTACAATACAAATAAGTTGGCGACCGTGGAGGTCTCTGCATTGCTGAACAACAAAGAGGGCGTCGACCTTAGGTATATCATCAAGCGAAAGCCACGAGTCGAACGGGTCTCGATCGAGGTCGGGAGTGTAACCGGCGATAAGATCACGGAGCAAGATCTGCTTTTTAAGCTTAATATTCTTTCCTCCGGGACAATGATCACGGATCAAACCCTCCGAACCAATGCAGACCTCATTCTTGATTACCTGAGAGAACGCGGCTTTTATAGATCAGATGTTAAGTTCACTCAGCAACCACTCGCGCAAGAAAATGAGGTCGGTGTTGTCTTCAGCGTCACACCGAAGGAACAGGCAAAGATCGAGCGATTCGACATTAGTATTGCCGGGCTCAAAGTTCCAGTCACGCCAAAGGAATTGGTACTGAAACCCGATACTTACTTTTCTCGAGAACGTTTAACGAAAGACCTCGAAGCGATTCGAAAGTTTCTGCGGGAAAAGGACTTCGTTGCCCCGGAACTTGATGAACCGCGCGTGACATACGACAACGTCAAAAATACGATATCGATCGAACTTTCCGGAAAGGTTGGCCCTGTCGTTCGGGTTACGCTCGACACAGAGAAAGAAAAGATCGGTGAATCGGCGTTAACCACACTTTTGCCTATCAAACGCGAAGGAACGCTAGACTATGCAGCGATCGTCGAGGGAGAACGCCGCCTCGAGACCTATTATCAAGAGAAAGGCTTCTTTTTTGCCAATGTTACGCCGACATGTTCCGTCGATCCCCCGATCACCGACGGACAAACGGTCCCGATACCGAATGATAGTGAATTCCTGTGCTCGACCCTAGGCAGTGCGGACCTGTTAAACCGTACGGTCGAAGTGAAATACAAAGTTTCGCTCAACCGTAAGCTTCGTCTCGTCAGCATGCGTCTGCGCGGCACCGAAGCTATTACGATTGAGGATGTCCGGACGGTTCTCGAAACGCAGGAGGCCAATCTTCTTGGAATCATTCCCTTATTCGGCTATGGCCGCGGCTACACGAGCCTGAATACACTCGAGGCTGATGCATCAACGATCACTGCATTGATGGCTGAGTTAGGTTATCGACGCGCACAGATCCGGGTTAACCAGGGTGTCGCTCCAAACGGCGAGGATCTGATCATTACATTTGAAGTGGAACAAGGCCCGCTGACTGAGGTCGGCGAGGTCAGTATTAACGGAAATGCCGCATTTAGCAGCGACGAATTGTTCGCCCAACTACCTGATCTTAAAGGGACAAGCTACTCACGTGCGAAGTTTCGAAATTCGGTGCGAAAGCTTGCAGAATTCTATTCAAAGGAAGGTTACTACAACGCTCGAATTTCATATGCGATCACCGAACCTCCGGCCGACCCGAAAGCGGAAAAGCAGCTCGTGAAGCTTGAGTTCAAGGTCGAAAACGAAGATCGAAAGGTAGTAATAAACCGGATCCTTGTTGCGGGAAATGAGGACACTAAACAATCCGCTATATTGAAAGCATCGCCGCTAAGACCAGGGGAGTTCCTTCGTTCTGGGGACGTCTATTCGACTGAACAAAATCTGTATGCGACCGATGCGTTTGATCGAGTCGAGGTCAAACCGGTGTCCGCGGGCAATACGCCAAACGGAGACCATCTCTCCGATGTCATCATAAATGTAAACGAACAACCGCCCCGCTTGATCACTTACGGAGGCGGCTTTTCCACCGATCTTGGCGTTAACGGTTTCTTCGATATTCGACATGTCAATTTACTAGGCAATCTGTGGCAAGGCGGTGCCCGCGTTCGGGTCAGCCAACGGCAGCAGCTCGTTCAGTTCGACTTTATCAATCCCCGGTTCATACCCGACGGCGAAAAGAAATTTGCGCCGTTAACGATCTCAGCTCAATATCAGCGCGATTCGACCGTGACTCGATTTTTCCGTTCGGCGTTCGATAAAGGAACGTTCGGTATCGTTCAGCGAATTGATGAAAACGGCAATCCGATCGATCAGTTTGGCGGTAATGCCGGCAATCCGACGATCAATCGCCTTACGCTTTCTGCGGAAACGAGCCGAACGCTCAGCCGGAGGAACCGTAGCATCATCTTTGCTCGTTATCGATTTGAAGATGTCCGACTGGTCAATATTGAGAGCTTGCTGATAAAGGATCTTATAAGGCCAGATGCGCGAGTCCGGATCTCGGGTTTTGGATTTACCTATGTCCGAGATACACGTGAAAACTGCTCGGTAAAGTTCTCGCTGCTTGAACTGATTGCCAAGGGCGAGCCCGGCGATCCGTGCAGATACAACGCCAGCGACCCGACACGTGGAACTTATTTGACGGCAGAATATAACGTTTCGCTCCCGCAACTTGGTGCGAACATAGGCTTTAACAAGCTGCAACTAAGCTATAACATCTACTATACGTTCAAGCAGCTAAAGAACACCACGTTAGCAGGTCGTGCGATCCTCGGCCTGGCACACGTCTTTTCGTCCGCAAACCGCTTTACAGATCCGGCTCTCGCCGGTCTAAACGGAATTTTGCCAATCAGCGAGCGGTTTTACGGAGGAGGTTCGAATACAATCCGAGGTTTTGATTTTGAGGAGGCGGGGCCTCGAGTTGTGATCGTGCCGCAAGGCACGTTTTTAAACAGCTCAGGCAACCCGGTAAAGCTAGATCCGTTCACCATACCGTTCGGTGGGAATGCTCTCGCGGTTGTGAATCTCGAAGCTCGGATTCCTCTGACCAAATCGATTAGAGCCGTACCCTTCTACGACGGCGGAAATGTATTTCGGCGCGTTGGTGATATATTCAATCCGCCTGATGTTCCGCCGAATGACGTTCTGCGCCAGAATCTCCGCGCTTTATGGACTCACACCGTGGGAGTGGGGCTGCGGCTTAAAACCCCGGTCGGCGGCGAATTCGGTGTAGATTATGGATATCTTCTCAATCCCCCACGGTTTCTGATACCTCAGACGCTCGGGCCAAACACAATCTACCAATTACGTAAAGACCAGATCCATTTCCGCTTTTCGCAAGCCTTTTGATCTGAATCAATTTCCCGCTGGCTAATGAACGACGTGTGATTCGTCGAGCTCGATAATAAATCCTTCACTTGACACTGTTTCCGGCACAACCATGATTGGTGCATCCCCAGAGAGCCCCGACGAAACAAATCTTGACGGTTCCGCCAATACGGATTGTCGGGCTTCTGCGTTTCCGAGTTTTCGATGCGTTTTTCGCAAATACATCGCTTTGTCCGCCGCCACGATCATCTGGTCGAAGGTAACCCCGTCGCCTCGATATCCCGCGGCACCAAGGCTCACTCCGACTCGGGCGACCATGCCGTCTCCAAGCTGTAGCTCAAAATCATTGACCGCCTTTTCGATACGGCCGCATAGGTCAACGACGTCATCGGAGCCGGCATCGGAGATGAGGGCGACAAACTCGTCTCCACCGTAGCGGGCGAGAAAATCGTATTCGCGAAGCTGCTCGAGTATCACCTGTCCTATCTCGTTGAGCATCCTGTCGCCGGCTTTGTGTCCGAACGTGTCGTTCACCGCCTTGAAACCGTCGAGATCGAGCATCAGTACTTGAAACCCACTTCCGCCGCGGCCCGCTCGAGCAACTTCGCGCTCGAACTGCATTTGCAGACTACGGGCATTCGGCAATCCGGTCATTGGGTCGGTCAGGGCGTGCACCTTTGCTTCGTCGTGCTGTTTCGATTTGCCGATAGCGTCCGCGGCGATCCTGGAGACTGTTTCGAGTAATCGGATATGCTCATCGGCATACTGAGTCAACTCACGCGAATAGATCGAAACGGCCCCGATCAGTTGGCCTCCCGATAACAGCGGGAGCGATGCCATCGTTGAATATTCTTGTGCCAACTCGATCTGCGATACCGAAAAGTCGAGGTCGGGATTCACATTCACCACCGTTTCTTGCTTTTTCAAGGCAATGCCGGTCGCCCCTTCGCCGATTCTGATGCGTTTCGCGAGCAGAAGTTCAAGGTTCTCACCTTCAGCATGGATCACGTCTGCGTAACGACCTGACTCATCAACCAGATAGATCGCACATGTTTCGAAGGGAACGAATTCGCGTATCTTTTGAGTGAAGAGTGCCAATGTGTCTTCGATCCTTACGGATGAGCCAAATTCCCGGGCGAGTTCATAGAGTGTGAACACTTCTTTGTTCGCGAGCTTGATCTGTTGGACGTACCCATTTTTTCCACTCCTTGCTGATAGTGAATCAATTACGCGGGCGGATGAATACGACAAACCGAGCTGTTCGATCTTTGCTTCGAAGCTAGTGAGATGCTTCAGAAATACTTGCACGATAAGCGGATCGAACTGTTTACCGGCTTCGACCTGTAAATGTTTGCGAGCTTCGTCCCGCGAAACCGCTGCCCGATAGGGCCGGTCGCTTTGGAGTGTGTCAAATGCATCGGCTATCGTCAGTATTCTCGCCGTGAATGGAATTTCTGCGCCGGCGAGACGATCGGGATAACCGGTTCCGTCCCAGAATTCATGATGATATTTGATTGTCTCAACAACAGGGTATTTGAAATCTATGCCATCGAGTATCGATGCACCTATAGTCGAATGAATTTTTGTCTTTTCAAGTTCAGCAGGTGTAAGCGGTCCGGGTTTGCTTAAAATATGGTCTGGGATCGCGAGTTTCCCGATATCGTGAAGCAACGCTCCCGTTCGTAGCGCATTGAGCTCATCTTCGGAAAGTTCGAACACTTCGCCGAGCCCGACCGCATAGATCTGTGTTCGCCTGACGTGTCCTGCGCCGATCTGATCCCGGGCATCGATAGCCGTGGCTAATGCTTCGACAGTCGCAAGATGAACGCGGCTGGATTCCAATATCTGTGCCGTTTTGATCTCTAACCGTCGAATGTGAATACGATAAGACGTAAATCCGACTATCGCCAGAGGCCCAAAGATCAGAAATATAGCGGGTCCAAAATACAAAAACCCGACGAGTGAAACCGCAAGTCCGATCAACACTCCCGCAAGGACCTTTGTTTTGCTTTCGTAATTTGATAGTCGAAGAAATTCCATTTCGTGTAACCGTTATCGACAAGCATCGTGGCGCGATTGCCCTCGCATTTGATACACAAGTTCTGTGCCACAAGTGACTTCTGATAATTCGTTTAATTAATGGAGATTCTAATCGATTAGAGCGGTCGAATAATGCGGGTGTTCGGTCAAATTGCCGTTTCAGATAGAACGAAATCGGTCAGTATGACAGGTTTGCAAAAGTATGGGCAAACTGACGACATCAGTAGCTGTCATCGTAACCGTAAGCGTCAAAATCTTCGCCCGAATCACGTCCTTCGAGTTCTTCTTCAGCCCGGAGGTCGAGTTCGATCGGGTCAAGGCCGACAACGACTAGCGTCGATCCGCACTCGTCGCATGAGATGGTGTCGCCCTGTTCGGACTCAGCGTCGACAAAAACGTCTTCGGTACATTCGGGACAGATGGTCGTGGGCATTTTACAATTCTCCGAAAATCATAAGATTTTGTTTGCGTATCACCAAACATGCAAGTGAAAATGGATACGTGTATTCAATCTATCGTGTAACGCGACATTTTGGCAAGATTTGAAAGGCAAATTTTGCGTTGAACATTCGCCTCGGGCATTTATGCAATTTCCGTTTCAATTAGATCCGGCCAAAGATTTTGACTGTGCCGGTTTTGGCACCAACGCAGTCGATTTCTTGATCAGGGTCCCGCATTATCCGGCGTTCAATTCGAAGGTCGAACTTTCCGGCTACACTCGTGCCGCCGGCGGCGAGATCGCAACCACCATGGTCGGTCTAACGCGTCTCGGGCTCAGGACCGCGTATGTCGGGCGTTTTGGCGACGATGAATCAGGTGAGATCGGACGGCGTTCATTGGCGGACGAAGGCGTCGATATCTCGTTTGCCGAGACGATGGCAAACACGCGAACGCAGATCGCGTTTATCATTATCGATGAACGCAACGGCGAGCGCACCGTCATCTGGGAACGCGAATCAAATCTGGCGTACAGCCGCGACGAAGCTCCGGTCGAGATCGCCAAACGCTGTAAAGCCCTGCATTTCACGCCGCACGATACTGCCGCGTGTCTTGAGATGGCAATGGCCGCCAAGTCGGCGGGTGCTGTTATATCGTCCGATATCGACAATCTGTTCGACGGCATCGAAGGGCTGCTTCCCTACATCGACATCCTGGTCGCGTCGTCCGAATTTCCGGAAAAGCTGACTGGAATTGCCGATAAACGCCAAGCTCTGATCAAGATAAACGAAAAGTACGGCTGTGCCGTTACCGGCGTGACACTAGGTGAGCAAGGTTCGATTCTGTATTGCGGGGGCGAATTTATTGAGACCGATGGATTTGCGGTGCCCGGCGGATGCAAGGATACGACCGGAGCGGGCGATTCGTTCCGTGTCGGGCTGCTTTACGGGCTTTTGACCGGAAGATCGGTCGAAGAAAGCGCTCGCGCCGCCAATGCTGTCGCCGCCCTTAAGTGCCGGGCGGTCGGCGCCCGGACTTCGCTTCCCGCCGCTGACGAACTGATCTCCTTCCTGAAAAAAGTGTAGACACACCTGCCGCGCATAGACTATCATTTTATCTGAGGGCTCCCTCTCTCTTTTCCTCCTTTTCCCGGCAAAAACCCGTAAACACTTAGCGGTCCTCATTTGTACTTTTCCTATTTATGGACTCGAAGATAGGTATTATTATTCAACTGGCCGGAGTTTCACTGATAACTCTGCTGACGCTATTTCTGCGCCGCTCGCTGAATGTCGTCGCCCTCAAACATTGGACACATGCCTGGTTGTTTCTGTCGTTTTCGCTTTTTTGTCTAAGGCTCGCGTTCAGCTATGAATTTTATTCACTGCAGCTTTTCAGTTTCTATTTTCTGACGGAATATTTCTTTGGCTTCATGGTGATCGCCGGTGTCCGCAGTTTGCCTGGAAACGGCGAAGTTCCGATGCGGGCCGAATTATGGCTGCTGCCTTTCATCGTCGTCGCGTTCGGCCTGCCGTTCCTTGCGGACGATTTCAATCTGGTGTTTAACGCCCACTCGCTGATCCTTTCCGGTTTCTTCTCGATCGCCTTTATCGAGTTGTGGAAAACCAAGATCCGCAGCTTCGGCAGCAAGGTCATGATGATCGCCCTGGCCCTACTGTCTGTCAATTTCTTTACATATTTCGTTATTTTTACGGCAAGGCAGCTTGTCGATATTCAAACGTCATTTCTCGCATTCAATTCGGTGGTCGACCTCGTACTTCAAATACTGCTCGGTTTTGGAATGGTGATAGTTCTCCTCGAACAGGTGTTGTCGGACGCCCGGATCGCCAATGAAAAACTGCGTGAAGCCCATATCAGACTCGAACAACTGGCCCACATCGATCCGTTGACCACTGCACTCAACCGCCACGCTTTTCACGGCTATTTGAACCGCCGCGGAAACGAAGCTCAGGTGCCGAACGGCTGTGTCGGATTCTTTGACATTGACGACCTGAAAGAACTGAACGATATTCACGGCCACTCGGCCGGTGATGCGGCAATTCGCTCCGTGGTCCGTGCAATACGCGATATTATCCGTGCCGAGGATCTGATCTTCCGTTGGGGCGGCGACGAATTTTTTGTGATCATGGTCGGCATGGATGCCGATGTGGCGATCGAACGAATGGCCCGGATGGACCAGATGCTCACCGACGTCCAGATCGACGGCGTTGGCAGGCCGCTTACGATCCGCGTGTCGCGTGCATTCGAAGATTTCGACGACCTTGCCAATCTTGAGGTCACGATCGAAAAGGCCGACGCCAAGATGTACCTCGAGAAACAAAAGCGAAAGGTCGAATCAGCCATCCGCCAGCCTTCACTGCCGCAGTTTACCGGGCAAGGCCTCGTTTCCCGCTAGATCTGCAACGATCGAAAATTGTTTAGCGACAATGAAAACATCGCTTGCGACGCACCAAAAGCCCCCCAGCAACAACCGTAGAACGGCTTGCAACAATAACTCTAAGGCCGGAAATTAAGAAAGTAGTAATCTTCACCGGCGTAGTAGTTTCTGTAGAACCTGTCGCCGTTGTCCGGAAGTAACGGCCGATCGCTCCGCAACGGCCGAGTTTTTCGCTTTCAGCTTGTCGCATATTTGCAACATCGACCTATGTATGTTATATTTGCTTCCCGATTTTGGAGGTAAATATAGAAATGGCGAGAGACTGGATAAAATTTGACGAGCCGCTGCCGCATGAGAGAAACGAGATCTATGTATCGATGAACTATTTGGGCGAACTGGTGATGAACCGGCACACGTTCGAGACTTTGGGGCGGCCCGAAGGAGCATTTATGCTCTACGACCCTAAAACCGACTCGATCGGTATCGAAAAGACTGAACCTCTGATGCCGAACGCGTTCAAGGTAAAACCAAAGAGCGATTGCGGCGGCGCATATATCCGTGCCAAACCGTTCTGCGCCAAACACGAGATCAAATACGACGGCACCGTCCGCTTCCTCGACGCTCGCGTCGAAGACGGCATCCTCGTCCTAAATCTGCTAAAAACAACACCAGTGAACCGAAGGTCAAGCCCACTGGGAAGGAAACGGCGTCCTTCGCGGTAAGCCGTCGGCCTTACCAACTTTAAAGTTGCCGAGGAGACTGTTCCGCCAACAATTGCGAATGTAGTATTAACTCGCTAGAATTCGGTTGATCCTGAGCCCGCGTAGCGGGTGACGAGCATAAAGCCACGGGTGCAAGCCCGTGGAAATGAAACAATAAGAACAAAGCCCGCGTAGCGGGCGACAGAGCATATGCCCAGATCGTACACAAATTTGATCTATCACATCGTTTTTTCGACGAAAGATCGTCGTCCGCTAATTTCGTCAGATAAAGAAGAGCGAATATACGAATATATCGGCGGCATTCTTCGGGGACTTGGGGGTATTTTGCTAATCATCAATGGTGTCGAAGACCATGTTCACATTCTGGCTAAATTGAGACCTGATAAAGCCATCTCCGATGTTTTACGCGACCTGAAATCCAATGCCTCGGGCTGGATGCACGATGTCTTTCCTGATGCAAAGGATCTTTCTTGGCAGAATGGCTACGAAGCTTTTTCCGTTGGCCCAACGGAGATCGAACGGATCAAAAAGTACATCGCAAACCAAAAGATACACCACGGCAGACAATCATTCGAAGAGGAATTTGTCGAGTTGTTAGAACTTCACGAAATCGAATTTGACCGACGGTATTTGTGGACGTAAACGCTGTCGCCCGATACGCGGGCTCCGTTCATTATTGCAACCTTTCCACGGGCTTACGCCGCGTGGCTTTATGCTAACGCCCGCTACGCGGGCTATGAGCGAGCCGCGGGTTAAAGTTTGTCATTGAAAAACCCAACGACCAATGCCCAGGCGTCGCGGGCGGCGACCGGATCGTAGACCTCGGGGCGTGTGTCGTTGAAGAAGGCGTGGTCGGCGTCGTATTTGACCGAGTGGATCGGCAGTTCGTGGCGCTCGGCGGCGTCCTCGAGGGCGGCGACCTTTTCGGGGTTTATCCAGGCGTCGCGGGTGCCGGAGATGAAGATAGTGGGCACGGTCAGTTTCTGCAAGATGTTCTCCGGCGGCGTATCGCCGTAGAATGCGGCGGCGGCGCTGATGCCTTCGACCTCGCAGGCTGCGCGTAGGGCATAGGTTCCGCCCATGCAGTATCCGGTGATGCCGAAATGCGTTATGCCGTGGGCCGCCGTGGCCGCATCCATCACCTGCGTGATGGTGCCGATGCCGTCCTCGATCGCTAGGCCGTGCATCAATTTGCCCGCTTCCTCAGGGTCTTTGGCCAAACGTCCGTGATAAAGATCGGGCGCAATGGCTATAAAGCCTTCGTCTGCGTATCGGCCGGCGATGTCCTTGATGTGGTCGTTGAGCCCCCACCATTCCTGAATGACCAGAACGGCCTTTGTCGTCTCGTTGTCGGGCAGAGCGACAAATGCGGATATTGGGCCCTTTGCAGTTTCAAATTGAAGTATTTCTTTTGTCATGTTTTCAAGTAGTTAGAGGATGCGGCACACTTCGCTGCCCCACGGTTTTGAGGTGGCCCGCTTGATCGCGTCTTTGAAATCGTCGTACTTCCAATCGCGCCGGTTTAGCACGGAATCGTCTGAAAACTCGATGCGGTTGATGATCACTTTTTCGCCGAACAGTTTTTCGGCGGTGTTCTCGAGGCTCTTGACCGAGATGGTATTACTCGGACCGAGCATGCTGGAGGCGGCCAGCTCGCGCGTGCCTCCCGGCTTGATCTTAACACCGCACAGAAAATGACGGCTAGTGACGTTAGACGGTGTCGCAACCTCGGTAAAGCGATATTCCCAAAAGACGGCGACAACCGTCCTTTCGTTATCGTTCCGGACATTTGCCGAATACAAGTAGCCGACCTTGGCGTCGTAATTCGGAACCCGCGATTCTTCGGTTATCTTCTGTAATTGGGCGCTCCGGCCGTCGATCGTTTGTTCATTCGGATCGATCGAGCTTCGCTGCAGTGCCAGATTTTCACGGGCATTGCGCTGAAAGTTCTTGTTCTGATCGATCATTTCCGGCGCCGGAACAGCAGCATTCGACTCGCCCCGTTTTGCCGGTTCACGGACGGTCTTCCAACTGCTGTCTATCACCGTGACCGTCCCGTTTTGTGCAATACAAACCGGGACGGCCGCAAACAATACGGTTATCAAGATATCGATCGATCTCATATCACGACCCCAAGTGCGATTGACATTTATGGAGTCATATTACATCAAGAGCGCCCGATTTATCTAGAAAAATCTCACCGTGTAGCTAAACCGCACATTCCGTCCGATCTCGGGCGAGATGTCCTTGATGAACGAAATGTGATTGTAATAGAGCCGGTCGGTCAGGTTATTTGCCGTGACAGAGAATATATGCGCCGAATGTTTTGTCGGCAGCACATACGAGCCGCTGACATTGAACACGCCGTATCCTGCGGTCGCGGACTCGTTCTCAAATACACGAGTCTGATCGCCCACCACTGCAAATTCGGGCCGCACGCTGAAATTCTTGTAATGAGCGTCGAGGCCGATCCGGCCGCGCATCGGCGCGATCCGCGGCAGCGGCGACCCGTCGACGAGTTTCGCATTTACGTAATCAAATCCGGCGAGAATGTTTAGGAAATTCGCCGCCGTATAGTCGAGATTGAACTCGGCACCGACAAATCGCGTGTGTCCCTGCAGATATCGGGCGACCGGAAAACCGCTGTCCGGATCGACAACGCCGGTCGGAGCGAGAAAGACGTAGTCCTTTAGATCGTAATAGTAGAAATTCGCGTCCGCCTTGATCCGCTTGCTCTGCTGCCTGAGAGCGATGTCGATACCGTCGTTGGTCTCGGGCTTTAATGTCGGGTTACCGATCTCAAAAGTCAGCGTGCCGTCGTGCGCACCGTTGTTGTAAAGCTCTTCGATCGCCGGTGCCCGGTACGAGTGCGAATAATTTGCGACGAACGCCCCGCCTTTCCATAGATCGAACCTCGCCCCGACCGCACCGGAAAATCCGGTAAAATCACGCTGCTCGAGGTTCGGATTTGTAGGGCGGTAACGGTTGTTCTCGATACGGCCACCGAATTGCAGACTTACGCGTTCCCACTTCAGCTCCTGCAGCGTGAAAACGGAAAACGCCGACTGGCTAACCGGCCCGTCGATCAACGTTTCGAGGCCGACCGTCGAATAATCGCGCCCGTAACCGTCAAACCCAAATCGGCCGGTGAGATTGCCGAATTTCTTTTGATCAAATACGGCACGGTACGAATTTACATCGTTTCGAAATGTCGTACCGACCACGCCGTCTTCGATCTCCTGATGTTTATAGCGGCTGATATCGACCGTCACCTTGGCGGCGGTGATAAAGGCGTCGAGGTCCGTCAATCCGATGTTGAACTTGATATTACGGCGATGCGTCGGGATCGAACGTTCCGCCGGATCCGTTTCCCGAAAATCTAGCGGTATGCCGAAACGGTTTTGGTAATAGCTGTAGTTGGTGTTTGCATACCAGTGCTTGGCGTAATGGCCGCCGCCGATATTGGCCGTGGCGTTTCGCGTAAAGGTGTTCCGTACCGTGCCAAAATCGCCGCCGGCACGGTAATCGCCGGTACGCTGGCCGCCGCCGTTGGCCCAGAACATCCAGCTTTTTATGCCGTATTCGACGCCCGCACTGACGGCCGCCTGACTGCTGTTAGTGCCGCCGATCGTTGAAAAATATCCTCGGAATCCCGGATGAGCTCCTTCGTCGTGTCCGCTGATCGCGTTGACGACGCCGCCGATGGCGTTGCTGCCGTAGAGCAAAGTGGCAGGCCCTTTGACGACCTCGATCCGTTCGACCGAGAGCGTATCGACCGGCTCGGAATGGTCGCCCGATTGCGATGCGAGCGAACCGACCGATACGCCGTCGGTCGAAACCATTACACGATCGCCGTCAAAACCGCGAATGACGGGACGCGAATTGCCCGGCCCAGATGAACGTTTGGACACGCCCGATTCATTGTTGAGTACATCGCCAAGCCCGACCGCCGCACGGCTCAGGATCTGCGTCGAATCAAGTGTATTGACCGTTGCGATAGCTTCGAATGTTGACTGTTCGGTCCCAGTCGCCGTTATTGTTACGTTTTCTTTCAATCCGGCGAGCTGGAGCCGAAAATTGGCCGCTGCTGACGCTCCGGCCGTGACCGTTACCTTCAGCGTGGCGTCGCCGAATCCTTCCTGATGGGCCGTGACCGTGTATCGGCCCGGCGGTATGTTTACAAATTCAAAATAGCCGTCGTTATTTGTCGACGTCCTTAATTTTAACTCTACGATCTCGACGGCAACGTCATGCAGCACCGTCTGGTCGTCGCCGTAGTTTACGGTTCCGCTGATCTTGCTCGTGTTTTGAGCGAAAGCGGCGATGCCTGCCGATAGCAGCAATATTAAGAAAACAAAAATTCTTTTCATGATATCAACCTCCCTGATCATCGGGCGTTGCTTGCCCGAGCCTGAAAAAGTACGCACAAATGTGAGTCGGAAATATCGAACTCAACGTTTTCTGCAAAACGTCGCTTCGATAACCTGTCTTGCTCAGTTATGAGAGTTCCGGAGGATGAAAGGGTGGAGTCGGAGGCCTGAAAAGCGTGTACCCGGTCGCAAATGGGATACGCGTTTCGCCGAGGAGATCGAAGTGATCGTCAAGGTCTGCTCCGCGATCGAACATCGCGTTATGCTGCATCGAATCATGGCTAAAGCCGGGCAGCTGACGCTCGTTTCTCTTGTTGTCGCTGCAGAGCACAAGCGACTTACACGGATCGTCATGTCCGCTGTCGGACGATGAAACGAACGTCTCACTGCTCGAAGAGTGGTTCGAACAGATCATCGCATGTGAACCGGCCTCGGCAAGAAAGACGATAAGAAACAACGCCGCCAAAAGGCTCCGCCGTGTTTGTTTCTTTCCTAATGTCGAGGTCAGCAACCACATACTAAACTTCTAGTGTAGGTGTTTTTCCTACGTCGTTCAAGGCACTAATACGGCAGCGGCATGCAAAAGGTTTTGAATGATCGAGAGCTTGGTTCGATGGCCGCGCGCCGCGGCAGGTTTGCCGTTTCCCGCAGGCAAGCGTAAAATCGCCTGCAAAGATGAAGACGCTCTACATACTCCGCCATGCAAAATCGAGATGGGACGACCACTCGCTGACAGATCATGAAAGGCCGCTCAACGAGCGCGGACTCCGAACCGCGCCGTTCATCGGTGGGCTAATGAAGGAGCGAGGCGTGGTTCCGGATGCGATCGTCAGTTCACCGGCAGTGCGAGCAAAACAGACCGCCGAACTTGTCCGCGAAGCCGCCGGATTTGAGCCGGAGATCACATTCAACGAGAGAATTTACGAGGCGAGTGTCAGCACGCTCATAGCCGTCATCACGGAACTCGACAACGAGGCCGATCGAGTCCTGCTCGTCGGACATAATCCAGGTGCCGAAGGCCTGATCTATTACCTCACCGGCGAGATCGCCCCGATGCCGACCGCGGCACTTGCGATCATCGAACTCGAAATCGGTTCCTGGGCCGAGATCGACGGCGGCCGTGGCACGCTCAAGCAAGTGATCCGGCCGAAAGATGAGATGCTCGCTAAATGAACGGTTCATAACCGAAAATATTTAACATCTTCGTAACATATATTTAATATCCAATTCACTCGCGTTACATAGACTTGTCGCAAATCGTCGTTTAATCGAATAGAATTTAGTGACAAGCTATGCAGCAAAATATTCTCATCGTCGAAGATGATGCAGACATCGCCGAGAGTTTGCAGTACAATCTCCGCCGCGAAGGCTATCGTCCCGTGATCGCCGAATCTGGAGAAAAAGGATTGAGGCTCGCTCTCGACGAAAAGAACGCTCCTTCGATGATAATTCTCGACCTAATGCTGCCCGGCATGACCGGAATGGAGTTGTGCCGAAGGCTCCGCCGCGAATCGCAGACCAAGCTGACACCTATCATCATGCTCACCGCCAAGGCCGCCGAAGGCGATAAGATAGCAGGGCTCGAGGTCGGCGCGGACGACTATATCGTCAAACCTTTTTCGATCAAAGAGGTCATCGCCCGCGTTCGTGCCGTGCTTAGGCGAAGCGAGAAAGAAAGTGAACCTAAATACGCGGACGACAAGTTGACAGTCGATTTCGCCGATATGCGAGTCATCTGCGAGGGCTCGGACGTTCGGCTGACCCGCAAAGAATTTGCCCTGCTCACGCATCTGATCCAAAACTCCGGCCGCGTCGCCGCCCGCCAGCAACTGCTCGACAACGTCTGGGGCTACAGCTATTTTGGCGATACACGAACACTCGACGTCCACATCCGCCGCCTTCGGCAAAAGCTCGGCAACTGCGGTACTTGCGTTGAAACCGTTGTCGGCATCGGCTATCGTTTTATTGGGTGTAAGTAATGAATTCTACCGGCGTTGAGGTTGCCGTTACTCCGACCTCGAATCAGATACTACAAAAGATCCTCGACACGACGCGTGAGAGCGTGCTGGTGGTTGATGCAGATATGCGGATCGTCGGATCGAATGCGCCGGCCGTCGAGATTTTTGGGCGCGGTTTCGAACTCGAAGGGAAACGCCTGAGCGAGGTTGTGCGTGATCTCGATCTGCACGAGGCATTTCGTCGTGCGATATTCTCAAACGCATCGAGCGAGATCCGGCTCGAACTCAACAGTGTGGATCGCCGATTCGACGTACATGTCGCCCCGCTCGAACTTGACGGCGAAATGCGCGGCATCGGATTTTTCTACGAGACCACCAAGATCGAACGGCTTGAGTCGATACGCCAGGAATTCCTCTCAAATATCTCGCACGAACTCCGCACGCCGCTGACTTCGATCCTCGCCTTTGTCGAAACGCTCGAGGACGGAGCACTCGACGATAGCGAGAATAACCGCCGCTTCCTTGGTGTCATCCGCCGCAATGCGGAACGGATGCACAGCCTGATCGCGGACATTCTCGAACTCTCGCTGATCGAATCAGGCAAGGTCTCTGTCGAAACGCGGCCCGTTCACGTCGGCGTATTGACAGATGAGATATTTGCGAGCCTGACGGCAAAAGCCGACGAACGCGAGGTCAAGCTCTTCAACGACATCGACAAAAGCACAACTATTCTCGCCGACAACGTCCGGCTCGAACAGATGCTCGTCAATCTGATCGACAACGCCATCAAATTCAATCGCGTCGGCGGCAGCGTCACCGTTACACATCGACGCCACGAGGAAATGGACGTCATCTCTGTCATCGACGCCGGCGAAGGCATCATGCCCGAGCATCTCGGCCGTATATTCGAACGCTTTTACCGCGTCGACCGTGCCCGCTCACGTGAGATCGGCGGCACCGGCCTCGGCCTCGCCATCGTCAAGCACATCGCCCGTCTCCACGGCGGCGAAGTAAGCGTCAGATCGGTCCTCAGCGAAGGCACCACATTCCAGATCGAGCTCCCGGCCAATTAGGTTTTCCCATTCAGCGAGCTTTGCGTCTTTCTCTGTGTTCTCTGCGTGGAATTACGTATAGCTTTTTTCCACGCAGAGAACGCCAAGAAAGACGCGGAGTTCGCTGAGAAGCTCTTCACACCAATGCACCCTCAAAATGGCCTGCAACAGCAAATTAAAATAGCTTTCATTCCAACCCGAAGGTGTGGTAAACTAGTACTATCTTGACAGCAGGATTTGCATGGCGGTCACGCGGCGTTGATAGGCGTTAACGTGTTAGCCCTACCGTTTTTACGTGTCTTGAGGGACATTTTTATGGAACTCAGTGTCGGTCAAAAAGTAGCATATCCGAATCAAGGCGTCTGCCTGGTCGAGGAATTTAAGAGTTTTAAGGTTGCCGGCGGCAGCATGAGCGGGTATTCGCTCCGCGTTCTAAACGATAATTCGACCATCTTCGTTCCTGAGGCGAGCGCGGATTGCATCGGGCTTCGTCCGTTGATCAGTACGAAACAATGCAAATGCCTGATCGAGCTGCTCGGCGAAGATTTTGACGACGTATCGCTCGACTGGAAAACGCGTTCGAAGGAATTTATCGAGAAACTTCGTTCCGGCGATCTTTTTGAAGTGGCCGACGTTCTCAAAAAACTCACCTATTTGAGCCATGAAAAGAAGCTGTCGTTCCGCGAACAGACCCTGATGGAAAAGGCCCGCTTCCTTATCGTTTCCGAGCTCTCTAATGCCGATGCCAAACATCAAAACCACGTAGACTCAGAGGTTGCCCGTCTCGTCGCCTCAGCATGTGCCAAGCACCAGGAAACCCACCCTGAAGCGATGGCTGCGGTTCATTGACTTTCAGTTTAAATATTTTATCAATCGACGAAGTGCGATCCGTGAAACGAGCTGCTGCTCGTCGAGCCTGACCGCGATCCCGCGTTCGGAGTATCGATATATGTCGTCGAACATCTCGCGTGCGGCCGCTTCGGCTTCTTCGGTCGAGTTTGTGAATTTCAAGGCAAGAGCCTGGATGATCTGCGTGTAGGTCGCAGCTGAGTCGGCCGTACGAAGCTTTGTGTGCCGGGCGTTGGGTGAAATGCTACGGCACCGATCGACGTAATATGTCTGAGTTGCTAATGCCGGCATACGCTTTCCTCTGATCAAAGGTCCCTATATCGCTTGTGGTTCCAGCGCCAAATTGGCCCTAGCGGATATGACGTATCGCGTTTGCCGCGAAACACGTCAAATAACAATCTCGAGTAGCTATGAATAAATGACACTAAGTTCATCGAGCACCAAACTTATAAATTGAAGAGGAGCGGTCGAACCCTAAACAACCGCTCCGCTAAGCGGCAAAAGCCGCGATCAACGTTTGAAGGTTATCAAACGAGCTGAAGCCAGACTAACGAAAACGACAAAGGAGATTTGTCAAAGGTGCGATCTTGGTATGGCACCCATTTAACGATCCATCTAGCTAAAGCTTACATCGAAATTACCGCGGTTCCGTGTGCTTGTCTGTGCGATAACGCACTTAGAGGTCTTATTATTTTCGCAGGACGAATTTTCCCGCGTGTCGCTGCAGCGCGCGGCCGCTAGGTCGAATGATGTTCCCCAATAGAATTCTTAAGATCAGACAAGAGGTTGCAGCAGGCACATTAGCGGAGGTCGAAAACGCGGGAGAACGTTTACAAAATGCCGATCGCGGCGTCAGACGGAAGACGAATCGGACCTACGATCAATTGAAAAGCGGCTCGTGACGAGCCGCTTTTCTTTGCTTATTCGCGAAGCAAACGATCACTAAACGGTCCTTCGGTCGACCCATTGTTGTTTTACAATACGGCGAACGGCGATCTGACAAATTATCTCGATCTCCGGTTTGCGATCGCCGGCAGCATGCCCGCTTCGGGCAAACGCTCGTATATCATCAAATATTTTGGCTGCCGCGACACTAGCCTCTTCTTCCGACGGCATGTTGTATTTTGCCAACTCACTAACATACTCGCCGTACGTATGCACACAATCTTCTGCTGCCGTCGGGTCGCCCCGGCGCAATCGTTCGATGATATCGGTCGTAGTGATCGCTGAAAATTGAGATTCTCGGACCTAAGCTGACCGGCCTACTTCTTTTCCCACCGTCGGGTCTGCAGTCGACATTGAGCTGATTCCTCCCGATCTATCATCGACGATCATTAAATAAGTGTGTGAGTAAAGACCAAATCTACACTCGTTCGTTATGGATGTATGTGCGTTTTCGCACGAAGAAACTTTTCGCTCTGTGCGACGTCGCACTTACGCAGCTCATTTTTTACGTTACCGTCTCCAAATGGTTCTGAAGGAAAAAAATAAAGTAATGGCTTCGTACATTAATGTCGATCGCATCGGCGAGATCGTCGAATGCATATGGTGCGGGAAAAAGATCGGATTGGCACACCACGTACAGCAGCACGTTTGTATCAAATGCTTTAAGAAAATGCGTGCCGATCAGATCCCGGACGAAGAGATCTTCGGCCGAACTCCGAGGCGTCAAGAAAGCACCTCCGCTTAAATCATCCTCCCTATGTGCTGAAGCGCACATATAGCCGTTTTTCTGATATAATTCGGCTTGAAATCTACCTTGCCCACATCTTTCCCTCGATAGATTTGTAAGATGGACTATGCAAGAAGACCCGGCCACAAATGGAGCTCTTCGAAATCACCTGCTCGCCGGGTTGCCCGACGAAGAAATTGCGCGTATTACGCCGCACCTCGAACACGTTTCATTGAAACTCGGCAAAGTATTATATGAATCGGGCGACCGTCTCGACTACGTCTATTTTCCGACCACTGCCATCGTTTCACTCCTTTACATAATGGAAAACGGCTCGACTGCTGAAATAGGTGTAGTCGGTAATGACGGAATTTTGGGCATAGCCCTGTTCATGGGCGGAGATACGACACCAAACCGCGCAGTCATCCAAAGTGCCGGTGACGCTTATAAGATGCGGGCCAAGGATCTGACGAATGAATTTTCGCTGGGCGGCAAATTTCACAATTTGCTGCTCAGATACACGCAGGCATTGATCACGCAGATCTCGCAGACTGCGGTCTGCAATCGCCTGCACAGCGTTGAGCAGCAGCTCTGCCGTTGGCTGCTGTTGAGCCACGATCGGCTGAATTCGAACAAACTCGTCATGACCCACGACCTCATCTCAAACATGCTCGGTGTCCGCCGCGAAGGTGTAACACTCGCTGCCCGAAGGCTTTCGGATCAGGGATTGATCAAGAACGTTCGCGGCACAATGACAATACTGGACCGTCCCGGCCTCGAACGAGCAGTCTGCGAGTGCTACAAGGTGGTTAACGACGAATACCACCGACTTCTCGGCCGCGGCATGTTGCAAACATTCGCATAGTCCGTTTAGCTATTGCCGCTTGCACCTGTTACCGTTAGCTTTCTTCATCATCACGCGAAGATCTCATTGACATTGCAATTATTCGACATCGGAACGAACTAACCCTTCCCTTCTTGTGCCGTCTGTTGTTTTTGCGACACGGCCTCAACAGGAGTTGTATCACGATGCCAAGATCAGCGATCTCACCAAACAGCTTGCTTGCCGCCCTGCCGGCCGCCGTATACGCTAAACTAATACCAAAATTTGAACGGTTTGATCTCGAGTTTTCAGAGATCGTCTACGACCGCGGCGAGACCTTTACTCACGTCTACTTTATCGAGAGCGGCATTGTATCGCTGCTCGTGGCGGCGGACGAACATTCGACGATCGAGGTTGGAATGGTCGGGAGCGAAGGCATGGTCGCCCTGCCGGTATTTTTGGGAGTACAAGTATCGAGAAATCGAGCGGTGGTGCAAGGCACGGGCCGTGCACTGCGGATGAAGGCATCTGAGTTTGAAAGCGAATGTCTGGCGGGCGCCGATCTTTCGAGGATCATGCGGCTGTTTACCTATTCGATATTGATGCAGGTCGCCCGCTCGGCCGTTTGCAACCGGTTTCATTCGACCGATTCCCGACTCGCACGCTGGCTATTGATGACGCAGGACCGAATGAGTTCGAATCATTTTCAGATCACACAGGAATTCCTGTCCTACATGGTCGGCGTACGCCGCGAAGCCGTCAACAAGGCCGCTACCGGCTTTCAGCGTCGCGAACTGATCACCTACGTACGCGGAAGCATGACGATCAACGATCGCGATGGTCTCAAGGCTATCGCTTGCAGCTGCTATGGTCTGCCCTCCGGCGGTGTGCCCACTATTCCGGTCTCGAGTAACTAGCACGGACGACTGTCTTGATGTTTCCGCGAACGTGATAATCGCCTTCGATCTCGACCTTGATGGGATCGCACGCTGCGACAAAATCCTCGAGAATTACATTTACGACGTGCTCGTGAAAGATCTTTACATCGCGAAATGAGTTGATGTAGAGTTTTAGGCTTTTCAGCTCAACACACAATTGGTTCGGCACGTATTTGAGCCGGATCACACCGAAATCGGGAAAATCCGAGAACGGGCAAATGGCCGTAAATTCGGGCATTTCAAAATCTACCCAGATCTCTTTGCCGACAAATTCATACGGAAACGCATCGAGCGGATAAAGGCCCATTTCGCCGCGTGGTGTCGGCGTGATGTTGAGGCCTTGGTTATTCACACCCTCAGGCGCGGTGTTTGTGTCTGGCATAATTATTCTTTCGTGAGCTGAATCCGCGAACGGTCGTCAGGTCGCTCACACCGTCGCTTCGCATTTGCGTCAATAAATTTACAAAAATATGGGCGGTTGCTAACGCGTCGGCACTTGCGCGGTGGTGGTTGACGAGGTCGATCGAGTAATGCTCGGCGACCGTTACGAGCTTGTGATTGCGAATATCGGGCAGTAATTTTCGCGACAACTGCACTGTGCAAAGACAGGGGTTTGCCAGCTTATAATCCGGGAAAACGCGGCCGATCTCGTGATTAAGAAACCGCATATCAAATCCCGAATTGTGTGCGACGAGTACTGAATCGCCAATGAAGCCAAGAAAATCGTGAGCCACATCCGCAAACGTCGGAGCGTCCGCGACCATAGCGTCATTGATGCCCGTCAGGCCGACGATAAATGACGGTATCGGCGTTTCCGGATTGACCAGCGTGTGAAATTTGTCCAGCACCTCGCCGCCTTTTACACGATACGCTCCGATCTCGGTGATCCGGCACGGCGGGGCTTTTGCACCCGTTGTCTCCAGGTCGAATACGACAAACTCAGTGTCGGCAAGCTCAAGATGTTCAAATCCGTCATCAGCAAGCACCACGGTGTCGTCGTCTAATGCCAGCCGCGGATCGCGCGCGATCAGATCGGCAACAAGCAATTTGGCCAGCTTTCGGTCGGGCTTTCTGATCTTCATCACAAAATCCACGACACTGACGGCCGAAGCCTTGCCGTCGAACGACCGCAGCAGGGCGATCGTCTCGTTTATTAGCAATGACTCGGAAATTAAGTTAGGATACGGTGTCATCAGGAAGAGTTTAGCAAAGTTTATTGAGTTTATTGAGTTCCTTGAGAGAGTTAATTTAAGATCATTAAGTATGTAAGGCTGCTATGGCTACCTTTAAGAGATTTGAAGAAATTCAAGCCTGGCAAAAAGCGCGACTCGCAACCATGCGAGTTTATCAAATATCAAAAATAGGTGAATTCGCCAAGGATTTTGGACTTTGCAACCAGATAAGACGGGCCTCCGTTTCGGTTATGGCAAATATTGCCGAGGGAAATGGGCGACGAACAAACGCTGACTTTGCAAGCTTTCTAGTTCAATCACATGGCTCTGCCTCCGAGGTTCAATCTCATCTTTACGTTGCTTTAGATCTTGGCTATGTTAGCCAACTGGACTTCGATGAGATCTATGCTCTCTTCGACGAGATCTCTCGTATGACAATGGCTCTCGCTCAACACCTCCGGAATTCTCAAAAAACTCAATGAACTCAAGAAACTCAATAAACTTTTTTTCCGAAAGCGGCGCCCTGCTCGAGGGGCACTTTATACTGTCGAGCGGGCTGCACAGCCCAAAGTATTTGCAATGCGCGTTAGCATTACAATTTCCCGGAGACGCGGCAAAATATGGACGCGAGATCGCCGAGCACTTTCTCGACACGGGGATCGATACTGTCGCGTCGCCGGCCATCGGCGGACTTGTCATTGGATATGCGACGGCAGCGGCAATGAATGTGAGGTTCATCTGGACCGAAAGGCAAAATGGCGAGATGACACTGCGGCGTGGATTCAACCTCAAAAGCGGCGAGAGGATCTTAGTAGTCGAGGACGTGATCACAACCGGCGGTTCGACCCGCGAATGCATTGGCGCACTTACAGCAAACGGCGGAAATGTAGTTGCCGCAGCGTCGATCATCGACCGTTCGGACGGTGCGGCGGATGTCGGCGTTCCGCGGATCTCGCTTGTCAGTCTCGACGTGCCAAGCTACACTCCGGATGTTTGTCCAATGTGCGCGGCCGGCGTTGAGGCCGTGAAGCCCGGAAGCAGGACGGTCACTGCGAAATGAACCGGCGCTGCTGCTTTCTGTCAATGGACGACATGGGCCATTACGTCGCCGATGACGATCTGGCGATCGCGCCGCTGGACGATCTCGGCTGGGAGGTATCTACCATCTCGTGGCGGGATACTGACGTCGACTGGAATGAATTTGCAATAGTTGTCATTCGAACGCCTTGGGATTATCAGCGTTCGCCAAACGAATTTCTCACGGTTCTGGAAAGGATCGATTCTTCAAACGCACGCCTCGAAAATCCGCTCGATGTCGTAAAATGGAATCTTGACAAGCGATACCTGATCGATCTCGAGTCTCGCGGCTTGCAAATTGTGCCGACGATCTGGGACGGAGTTTATGATCAGCGCGTCTTTTACCGCTGGATGGCTGATCTCGGTTGCGACGAGCTGATAATAAAACCAACCGTAAGTGCGACCGCCGAACACACCTATCGGCTGATGGAATTTGATGCGTCGCTGGTTGACGTTTTTGCCGACCGTTCGTTCATGGTGCAGCCGTTTTTGGAAAGTATTGTTACCGAAGGCGAATATTCGCTCTTTTATTTCAACGGCGAATATAGCCACACGATCCTGAAATCGCCAAAAGCCGAAGATTTTCGCGTGCAGGAAGAACACGGCGGCCTGATCACCGCGTTTGAGCCTGATCAGAAATTGCGAGATGCGGGCAGGCGAGCATTCGAAATGATCAAGCCTTCTCCGCTTTACGCACGTGTTGATCTTGTTCGTGATGACGAAAGCGAGTTTGCATTGATCGAACTCGAACTGATCGAACCGGCGCTCTATTTGCGGATGGATCCTGAGGCACCGGCACGATTTGCGAGAGCAATAGATGTTCTGATGTCTTAACGAATATGTCGGAAAGAGCAGCCGAGTTTTGGGCCAAGTTTTGTGCCGCATTTCCGCAGGTCGATGCGAACGAACCGTATCAGGTCTGGTATTTCGGAAGTACGCCGGAGATGGCCTTGGAACTAGCCGGCTTAGTTTTGGGCGGTAAAAAGACCGCGACCGCAAGCCTTGAGGCTGTCAACAAGATCAGACCCGACGAGGCACCGTATGCGAATGGTCACAGTGTCGTCACGGATTTTTTTGGAGAGCCGATCTGCGTGATCCGCACTACCGAGATTCGGCATCTGCCGTTCGCCGAGGTCGATGCCAAATTTGCTTTTGATGAGGGCGAAGGCGATCGGTCGCTCAAATATTGGCAAGATGTGCATCGCACATATTTCGCACGCGAAGCTGCCGGACTAGGCATCGAATTCACCGATCGATCGGTCGTATGCTGTGAGCGTTTTAGACTTTTGTTTCCACAATGAATTACCGACTGTTAATACAATACGACGGCACCGATTTTCACGGCTGGCAGGTGCAGGAAAACTCACGAACCATACAGGGCGAACTCGAACGTGTCATCGGGATGATCGAGGATGCGGATGTGAAGGTCGTCGGTTCCGGACGTACGGATGCCGGTGTACATGCCGACGGACAGGTCGCGAATGTGTTTTTGAACCGCCCGTTCACGCCCGAAAAACTCAAGAACGCGATCAACGGCAACATGTGGCGCGACATTCGTATATTGAAATGCGAACAGGCTCCGGACGAGTTTCACGCACGGTTTAACGCGAGGTCGAAGACGTACGTTTACCGTGTCGTAAATGCACCGGTCATGTCACCGTTCTGGCGGCGTTTTGCCCATCACGAAGCCCGACCGCTGGATGTCGGTAAAATGAACGATGCTGCCCGCTTTTTTTTGGGGAAACACGATTGGACGGCATTTTCGTCGGCCCAGGCAGACGGCGAGAACCGCGTGCGAAACGTCACGGATTTCACCATAGAATCACGCTGGGACGACCGTGCTCAAGGAGTGATGATCGAGTTTCGGATCAGCGCGAAGGGGTTCCTGCGTTATATGGTTCGTTCGATCGTCGGTACGATGCTCGAGGTCGGGCGCGGGGAAAAGGATTCTGATACAATTCAAACGGCAATTATCACAGGAGATCGCGACCTCGCCGGCAAAACAGCCTCAGCCCAGGGCCTGACTTTGTTGAAGGTCGAGTATGATTGATCTGCCGCGAAAAGGCGCAAAAAGCACAAAATTAAGAATTCAGAATGCATATCTACCACATAGTTTTACCCGAAGCATGGGCAGCCTTTGACGGTGACCTTTATGAGCACGCGAGCCTCGCGGACGAGGGGTTTATTCATTGCAGTTTCGAACACCAACTCGACGGTGTGATCGAGCGATATTACAGTGGCGCGGACAAAGTAATTTTGCTTGAGATCGACAGCGAAAAGTTGACGAGTGAACTCGTCAACGAACCATCGACCGGCGGCGAGATATACCCGCACATCTACGGCCCGATCAACCGCGAAGCGATCGTCGGTGAAACTGAACGTACGATAGAACGCGGATAAAACGGATCGGACGGATTTTCGCAGTCAAAATATGTATTAACCTGTGGAAATCCGTTTGATCCGCGATCTCAGCGTTCCATTCTCAAATATGCACGAGAATTTTGCCGGAATCGTTAAACCTAACACCGCCGAGGCCAAACTGTTGGCGTCTATTGACGGCGCGCGTTTACCGCGGCACATCGCGGTGATCATGGACGGTAACGGCCGTTGGGCAAAACGGCAAGGCAAACCGCGCATCTTCGGCCACCGTGCCGGTTCCGATTCGGTCAAGGCGATCATCGACACCTGTGCCCGGATGCAGATCGAGGCTGTCACACTCTACGCATTTTCGACTGAGAACTGGAAACGCCCAAAGGCTGAGGTCTCGGGCCTGATGTCGATGCTGAAACGCGTTCTCAAACGTGAACTCGACGAGGTCCACGGCAACAATATCCGTTTTCAGGCGATCGGCGATCTTCTCGGCCTCTCGGCAGACGTACAAAAAGAGCTGGCGGCCGCGACTGAAAAGACGAGAAACAACACCGGAATGGTGCTGAGCGTCGCTCTTAACTACGGCGGACGTGCCGAGATCGTCCGGGCCGCTCGTCTCGCCTTTCAAGATATCGAAAGCCGCAACGATGTGATCGATCACCTGTCCGAAGCCGATATCGAACGCAATCTCTATACCCACGGCTTGCCCGAAGTCGATCTGATGATCCGCACGAGCGGCGAATTTCGCATCTCGAATTTCTTGCTCTGGCAGCTCGCATACAGCGAGATATACGTAACACCGACTCTGTTTCCGGATTTTCGAAGACCGCAGATATTTGAGGCGATCATCGATTATCAAAAGCGCGACCGGCGCTTCGGCGGGGTGAAATAATCGATGAAGACCCGACTACTCACAGCCGCAATTGCCCTTCCGATCATCATTGCATCGATCGTGCTGCCGGCATATTTTCCGGAAACCGTTTGGCTGTTCGTCGCCATCGCGGGTTTTGCGTTGGCCGCCGGATTGTTTGAGTTTTATTCGCTGACCAAGAAGCTCGAGTTAAAGGCGGACGCCGCGATCGGTTATCTCGGAGCGGCCGCGTTGTTTATCGGTTTTGTTTTCGACGCTCCGGCAAAAGCTCCGGATCTGCTGATCATGACGGCAGCGGCGACAGTAATTGCCGTTCTCATTTCACAGACATTTCGTTTTCAGAAGGATTTCACCAAGATGCTGACCGGCATCGGCGTTACCCTCGTTGGAGTGTTTTATGTGGCCTTCCTGGGCGGGTTTTTGGTCTCAACCCGTATAGGATTTGAGACTTCTGCGAACCTTTCGACACATCTCCTGGCATTCTTTTTTCTGGTGATATTCGGCTCGGACGCAGGAGCGTACTTCGCCGGTCGCGCTCTCGGCAAACACAAACTCGCTCCGGCCATTTCGCCCGGCAAGACGGTCGAGGGCCTCATCGGGGGCATCGTCGCCGCGGCTGCGTTTGCGGCACTCGCGACCTGGTGGTTCTTTCCTGAGCTGCCATATAAATGGTCCATTCCGCTGGCGATCGTCTTGGCCGTCGTAGGTGTTCTCGGCGACCTCTGCGAAAGCGCGATGAAACGCGGCTCGAAGACAAAAGACGCCGCCAGCATTCTTCCCGGCCATGGCGGGCTGCTCGACAGGCTCGATAGCTTGCTTTTCGGCGCACCGATACTCTATTATTTCGCACGCTTTTATTATTAGCTCCAAACGATTTCAATTTAGATACGACAAAGGAGAAACGAACGAATGAGTGAAGAATCGGAAAGACAAGCGATGGTAGATCGTTTTGAGTTTTTCGCCGCAATTTTGCTGGGCCTCGCGGCCATTTGCACCGCATTGTCGAGCTTTCAGGCTGGCCTCTGGGATGGCATTCAGGCTGACAATTACGGCAAGGCAAACACCGAGGCAACGAAGGCTGCGAGTGAACAGGCGCGTGCCGTGGTGTTGATGTCAAAGGACGCTCAGGTCGACATAACCGCGTGGCGTTTGATCTACGAGGGCAATGACGCGACAAATCCGGTCGATAAGGAGCGTTCGTTCGAGATCGCCACCTATCTCTACACCAAGCAAATGAGCGAGGCGGGCTATAAAGCTCTCGGCCTGCCGCCCGAAGCCAGAAAGGAAGTCGTCGATGACCCTAACACACCGGCCGAAGAGAAGCAGGAAGCCCTGAAAGAAGATATCCTCGAAAAAGCTCTCGAATCGGAACTGGCAGACAGCGAAGAGTATCGGAAGGAAATGATGGCTCCGGCCACGGCTCTCTTTGAACAATCAGAAAAGACGTTCAAAGACGGCCAGGAGGCAAATGATATCGGAGACAAATTCGAACTTGCCAATGTTCTGTTCGCTGTGAGTATGTTCTTTATGGGTATCGCTCTTGTATTCAAGACCGATATCAAGTGGAAGGTCCTGATCGCCGGCGGCGTACTGCTGGTCGTGCCGTTTGTCTACATTCTGACGCTTAAATGGACATTCTGACGATGCTCGTAAGCCGACAAAATTTGCGTTTTGGCCGCCGAGTCTAGTATCATTCAGGTTTGTTATGAACGCAGTTCGATTTGACGACAATAATTGAATGGCGAGTACGTTGCTACCGAGCGTGCCGCCTTTCGTTTTGTCACAAAATCGAAAGGCGTTTTT
>CAZVDM010000007.1:0-44134 GCA_964625555.1 uncultured Chloracidobacterium sp. | reverse complement strand
CTCGATATTTTTGCACCCTACGAAAAGCTCATCGAGATCGACATTCTCGGCGAAAAGCGCTTGGTCCCGGAGAATAATTCGCTGCTCAGGTGTTTTCAGTTTCTATCGATGGAAAATATCTCCTACGGCGAATTCTGCTGGAACGGCGAATGCATCAACTGCCAGGTCTGGCTCCAAAACGGCGACAAAGAAAAAGCCGTAATGTCCTGCCGCACCACCGTCATGGAAAATATGAAGATCGTGAGAATGGCTGAGGGGATCGACCTGAGTGAGAAATGAAAACTATTGACAACTATTGCCAAAATAGACTATGTTAACTGTGAGGAAACAGCTATGGAAAATACAACCGTTAACATTTCAATGCCAAAGTCGATGAAAAACGATGTCGACGAAATCGTAGAAGCCGAAGGTTATGGCAACACCAGTGAGTTTTTTCGCGATCTGGTTCGCGGCCGTTTGAATGAGCGAACTCAAAGAAGGCTTGATGAATTGATATTGGAGGGGCTGAATAGCGGGCCTGCAACACCGCTGACCAAGCAAGACTTTGAGGACATAAGGCGTCGAGGGCTAGAGAGAATTGCGAATCTCAAAAAGTAATGGCCTTTTCCGTTAACAAGCGCCCGCAAGCCGAACGCGACATCGAATCTTGTTTTGTTTATATCGGCTCCGGCAATGTCGATGCTGCAATCTCCTTTTTAGTTTCGGTTGAAGCAAGTCTCGAAAATCTCTCAAGATTTCCTTATCTCGGTAAACAATTTGAGACTTCGGTGCCGAACAATCAAAATATGCGAGTCTGGCACGTCCGCGGATACACGCATTATTTGATGTTCTACGAGATCAAAGAAACGACGATCGACCTAATTCGCTTGTTACATAGTTCGCGGGATATTGATGCAGTATTTGGTTTGAAAGCCGACATGGGATTACTTGACATCTTTAGGAAACCAAGCGAACCGTATAAGGAAAGAGCCACCAATTTGCGACACCGCCAACGCTAATCAGTAATCACGCATCTAGCCTTTAGGTAATACTTGTGAACTTTCCCAAACGGGTATTCGTCGTTATCGTTCCATTGATTCTGTTTTCGTGCTCACTCAACAGCTATGGCCAGCGTCCGAGTTGTGATAGTGAGTGCATGCGGACAGTTCGAGACCTACTCAAAATGAGCTATATCGGTATTTCATTGAGCTGGCTTGAAAAGTCCAACTACGGACGGGGTGATAAGATCGGGGTTGCTATCCCGAGGATCTACAAAGGCAAGAAACTCTACAACGCTGACAATATAAGAACATTTCTTCCAGTGATACAGGATTCCTTCGCTTACCGCAGCGCGATCGACCTGGAAAGCGATCGGCATCCGAAAGTTGCAATAGCTCTTTTGAAGCGATTGAAGGCCCGAATAAAAGATCATTTCCTAAACAGGGAGATTACGAACACGCTAAATGGCATAATGTTTAGCCCCGCCACTGAAACGACCATACCCGGCAAACCGTAGCCTCTCCGCTGACTCAATTCGATTCTTCGACAAACAGCAAACACGCTTGAATATCTTCCGGTTTAAGGCCGACATATTCATCTAAAATCTCGCCCGTCGTGGTTCCGAGAGCCAGTCGCTTCAAGATAAAGTCGACGGTCAGGCGAGTACCTTTATGACGGGCTTTCCCGTCATTACATTTGGGTTTAGCGTGATTCGTTCGAGTAAGACTTGATCCGTCATATTCTGATAATCTCACATTTCGAGTGCGACCAAAATAACGTTTTTAGTACTTCGGCACGCTCTGATCCACGTCGTTTGACCAGGCGGTGATGCCGCCGACCAGGTTTTTCAGGGTGCCGGTGTAGCCTGAGCGCTGCATGGCTTCGATGGCACGGGCGGAGCGGCCGCCCATTTTGCAGTGGACGACCGTTTCGCGGGTTTGGTCGAGTTCGTTCATTCGGCCGATGATCTCGCCGAGCGGAATGAGCTTGGCGCCGTTGATCTTCGCAAATGCGTATTCATCGGGTTGACGTACGTCGATCAATTGAATGTCCGCACCGGAATCCATCTTTGACTTAAGCTCCAACGCTGTAATTTCCTGCATAATATTATCCGCCTTATCTTTCAAATTATCCCCATTTTATCACTGAGTGAGCGAAACGTCGAAGCGCGCTTTGCTTACGGATGTTGACAAAAGTTTACAAACACGCTGTTCGGCGTGCCGCCAAATTGTTATAAAATACAATACTTAGACGAATCTGTTATGAGGAAATACCTTGTCGGGCCAATATTTTGCGCTTTTGCCGCGGCCGCCGCGATCAGCTGCGGTTCCGGAGCTGCGGGCGAACGGCGCAGTAATTCAAACACCGACGCGAACGCTTCGGAACCTGCGTTGGCGATCACCGTCGCCAAGAGCGAATCGCGTGACGTGGCGTCTGTCATTCAGGCAACAGGCAGCCTGACGGCCGAAGAATCGTCAGATATTGCACCAAAGGTCGCCGGCAAGATCGCTGATATATCGGTCAACGTCGGCCAGTTTGTCTCGTCGGGAGCGGTCATCGCACGAATCGATGATCGGGATGCTCGACTGCAACTCGCGACGGCCACCGCAGGCGTGAAACGTGCGCAGGCATCCGTCCTGCAGGCAGAGGCGAGATTGGGACTTGGCCGCGGTGGTTCGTTCAATGCGTCGACTATCCCCGAAGTTCGGGCCGCTAACGCAAACTACGAGCAGACGCTCGCCGAGCTGAAACAGGCCGAAGCAAACGAAAAGCGTTACCGCGAACTTACCGAAACCGGCGATGTCGCGCTTATTACCTATGAGCAATATCGAACGGCCCGCGATACCGCAAAGGCCCGTTCGAACGCTGCGAAACAGCAGCTCGACGCCGCTATAAACACAGCTCGCCAAAGCAATCAGGCGATCGCGAGCGCAAAGGCTGATGTCGAAGCGGCTCAAACGCAGGTTGCCGACGCGCGACAGGCGATCACCGACACAGTTATTAAGGCACCTTTTTCGGGATTTATCAGCAACCGCGCGGTCGCTGTCGGCGAATTCGTTTCTTCATCGTCCGTTGTTGCGACAATCCTGCGAACGAATCCGATAAAGGTTTTGATCCAGGTCGCCGAGGCCGACATCCCGTACGTCGGTATCGGTCGCGGTGTTTCGGTCCAGGTCGATGCGTATAAAGACCGAAAGTTTGCGGGGACCGTGATCGCGGTCAACCCGGCCGTCGATCCGGTATCGCGTTCGGCCGTCGTCGAGGCCTCGGTCGAAAATGGCGATAACACGCTGCGACAGGGAATGTTTGCGACCGTAAGGATCAATCGCGAGGGCGGCGGAAAGGCGGTTTTTGTTCCCAAGACCGCAGTTTATAACGACCAGGCGACCCAATCATATCGCGTTTTTGTGATCCAAGAGGGAATCGTCAAGCTTCGCGTAGTACAGCTGGGCACCGAAGAAAACGGATTCGCCCAGATCGTCACGGGCATAGAACCTGATGAGACTGTCGCGACCAGCAATCTTGAAACACTTTACGAAGGAGCGAAAGTTTCGTTTTAGCTAGGAGTTTTTATGCAGTGGCTGGCTGAAATTTGTGTTCATCGTCCGGTATTCGCGACCGTTATCGTCATGTTTTTGACGGTCGTGGGCGGATTTAGCTTCTTTACGCTCGGTGTTGACCGCTTTCCAAAGATCGACCTCCCCACGATCTCAGTGCGGACCAGCAATCCGGGAGCGGCCCCGGAGGAGATCGAGACCGAGATCACCGATGTTGTCGAAGGTGCCCTGAACACGGTTCCGGGCGTCGAGGAAATGCGTTCGAGTTCTTCGCGCGGCAGCTCGAATGTGACGCTGACGTTCAACCTCGAGAAAGATCCTGACGTCGCCTTTCAGGAAATACAGCAAAAGCTCAGTAATGTGATCAATCGGCTGCCTGAGAGCGCCGATCCGCCTTCGGCCCAAAAGAGCGACCCCGATTCGCAGCCGATCCTGATGTACACGATCAGTGCTCCGCGTGACATCATGGAGTTGACCGAGCAGGTCGAACAACTCATCCAGAAGCGAATTGAAAGTGCTGACGGCGTCGGTGAGGTGTTTATGTGGGGCTCACGTTCGCCGCAGATCCGTGTAAACGTCAATCCCGACCGGCTGCGCGCATTCAATATTCCGGTGACCGATGTGACGGCGGCGATCCGTTCGCAGAATCAGGAAATGCCCGGCGGCAATATCGTCGAGGGCCAGCGTACGCTCGGTGTACGGACGATGAGCAAGCTGACCGAGGTGGCTCAGTTCAACGATGTCGTCATCACGACACGCAACGGCTTTCCGATAAAGATCAAAGATATAGGCACCGTCGAAAAGACCGGCGGCGAGCCGAGCAGCGCAGCATCGCTCGATGGCGTTCCTGCCGTTTCGGTCGGTATCCGCAAGCAGGCCGGGGCAAATACCATCGCCGTCATCAACAATGTGAAAACGAGGATGGCGGGCATCATTCCGAATTTGCCCTCCGACATGAAGATCGCAATGATCCGCGATCAATCGGAATTCATTCAAAATTCGCTCACCGCGATCGAGGAGCATCTTGTCCTCGGCGGCCTTTTTGCCGCGATCGTCGTTTTCCTTTTTCTCTGGAATTTCCGTTCGACGATCATTGCCGCATTGGCAATACCGGTTTCGATAATCGCAGCGTTTGCAGCGATCGCCGCGTTTGGATTTTCGCTCAATCAGATGACCATGCTGGCTCTTACGCTAATGGTCGGCGTCGTTATTGACGATGCGATCGTTGTGCTTGAGAACATCTATCGTTTTGTCGAGGAAAAGGGCATGGACCCGTTTCAGGCGGCTATCGAGGGTACGCGTGAGATCGGGCTGGCGGTTTTGGCGACGACGCTGTCGCTGCTTGCCGTGTTCATCCCGGTCGGTTTTATGACCGGCATCGTAGGCCGGTTCATGTCGTCGTTCGGACTAACTGCGGCTGCCGCGATCGCGGTTTCGCTGATCGTCTCGTTCACGCTCACACCGATGCTCGCGGCCCGCTGGATCAAGAGGAAAAAGAGTTCCGGGTCCAGTTCGCAGTCTCTTGAAGACTCAGGTCCGGCCGGCGAGAGTTCCGATAACGTCGCCGGAGGAATTGGTTCGAACGAAGGTCACGGTCACGATTCTAAGGCCGGCTGGTTCTATCGTCATATCGACGGAGGCTATACCTGGCTGTTGCGGCTCGCGATGAGATTTCGATGGGCGGTCGTGCTGATCTGTGTTGTTACCGTCGCATCGATCGTTCCGCTTTACAAGTTCGTTGGCATGGCGTTTTTGCCGGACGAGGACGAATCGCTATATCAAGTGAATGTCCGCGGCCCGCAGGGAACGTCACTTTCGGCGACGCAATCGATCCTTGATCGCATAGCACGAGATATACGTGCCGAAGTGCCCGGCGTTAAAAATACGCTGATCCTGGCCGGATTTGGCCGAGGTTCGGGTTCGAACAATGGTTTTATCAATGTCGCGTTGATGCCTGTGGGCGAACGCAAGAAATCGCAGGCCGACCTGATCAATCAAACGCGGGCGATAGCTAAGAAATATTCGTCCAAGGACTATCAGGTGACGGTTTCCGCTTCGTCATCGATCGCCGGCAGCATCGGCCTCGGCCGCGGCGGTTCGTCCGTCGGTATGTACATCGCCGGGCCCGACATGGCAAAGCTGACCGAATATGCCAACGCCATGGTCGAAAAGATGAAGCAGGACCCGATCTATCGCGACCCTGACACTTCGATCGAAGTTGGCAATCCAGAGGTCCGCGTGACGATCGACCGGACAAAGGCCGCCGATCTGGGCGTCCGTGCCGGTGATGTTGCCCAGGCTCTGAATATTCTCTCGGCCGGTCAGATCACATCGACATACAGCGAAAATTCAAAACAATACGACGTCGTAGTTCGTGCCGAAGAAGCTTACCGCCGCGACCGCAGTAATTTCAAGTACTTTACGGTCGCTTCGTCAAACGGCGGCACGGTCGACCTCGAACGAGTGATCAAGATCAATGAGGCCACCTCGCCATCTTCGATCAACCGCTTGAATCGTCAGCGCCAGGTAACTGTTTCGGCCGGTTTGCCGCCGAATGCCGCCGAATCGGATGCGGTCGCGAAGATGGAAAAGATCGCTGCTGAACTCAAGATGCCGGCCGAATATGTTGTCGGCGTTACGGGGCAATCAAAGGAGCTGCAAAAGGCCTACGAGGCATTTTTGTATGCGTTTCTTTTGTCGTTCGTTTTCATGTATTTGATCCTAGCGGCTCAGTTCGAATCGTTCATCCATCCGGTAACAATTCTGATCACGCTGCCGCTTTCGGTGCCGTTCGCATTGCTATCGACGGCGATCGCGGGCCAAACGCTTAATATATTCTCGGCACTCGGTATCTTGCTGCTTTTCGGCATCGTTAAGAAGAACGCAATTCTGCAGATCGACCATACGAACACGCTGCGCTCTCACGGAATGAACCGTTATGACGCGATCATACAGGCGAACCGCGATCGACTGCGGCCGATCCTGATGACGACTCTCGCGTTGGTAGCAGGAATGATCCCGCTGACGTTGGGAACCGGCGCCGGTGCGGCAACCAACCGCTCGATCGGAATACTCGTTGTTGGCGGCCAGACGATGTGCTTGCTGTTGACCTTGGTTGCGGTTCCGGTTTTCTATTCGATCTTTGATGATGCTCAGCAAACATCGGTCTTTCAAACTATTGCAGGCGGATTTCGCAGCGTTTTTGGAAAACTGCGTGGAAGGGGCTCGTCGGATCTCCCGAATGATCCGGAAAAGGCCGCCTGATCTTTTGATGCTTTTACCAAACAAGATCACATATTCTTCGTCCGCCCAACGCCTTGTTTTTGGTGGGATGGTCGTGCTTGGCTTTGCGGCGGTATCGTTTGCACAGACCGTCCAAATTATCCAGCCGGACGAAATGCCGCCGGCCAGTCCGGAGATGAAGACCGCGTCGCGGCCGATGCCGGATCAATCCAGGATCGGAGTCCAGACCGGTGATCAGCTTTCGCTGACACTCGATCAGGCAGTGGAGATGGCGCTCAAAAATAACAACGACATCGATATCTCGCGCAATGACGTCAAGATATCAGAATTTGGCGTGATGGGAGCCCGAGGCGTTTACGATCCGCTGATAAATTCCGAATCATATTACGAGAGCCGCACGACACCGACCGCATCGACCATCGGCGGAGCCGTTAACGGAGCTGTGACGCAGCGTCAGTTCTTGTCGAATATCGGACTGTCCGGATTTACGCCGAAATTCGGCGGTTCCTATGACGTGATATTTAACAATTCGCGCACGACCACGACCAACCGCAACGCAACGCTCAATCCGCAATATCCTACTTCGCTTGTGGCAACATATATTCAGCCCCTGTGGAGAAACCGTGCGGTCGACAACAACCGCCGCCAGATCGCGATCGCAAAAAAGAACCAGGCTCTTTCCGATACCTCATTGAAGCTGAAAGCGATCGATGTCGTTTCGGGCGTCGAACAAGCATACTGGAACCTCGCCTTCGCCTTGCGAAATCTTCAGGTACAGGTCGATACGCTCAAACAGGCTCGCGATCAAATGGAGAGCAACCGGCGGCTGGTGGACAAAGGCGTTCTGGCTCCGATCGAGATCGTCGCTGCCGACGCTCAGATCGCCAATTTTGAGCAGTCTGTCTATCTCGCTCAGGAAACGGTCACGCGGGCCGAGAATACTCTAAAGACACTTCTGCTGCCAGACCGGGCTGCAGCCGAATGGTCACGTTCGCTGACGCCGGTCTCGCCGGTCTCGCTCGTCATTCCGAAGATCGGCCTCGAGATCGCCGTTACCGAAGCATTGGCTAATCGCCCTGAGATCGATCAGCTGCAAATAAGCGAAGATATCAACAAGATCGATCAGGGATTTTACAAGAATCAGACCAAGCCGCAGATCGATCTCGTCGGTACGTACACGTCGGCCGGTCTCGCGGGTGCACCTAATCCGCTTTCTGCCGGTGCCGCGACGGTGCCGCCTAATCTTGTCGGCGGCTATATTGGTTCGCTCGCCAATCTCTTGCAGCAGGACTATCCGACATATCGGGTCGGTGTTCAAATATCACTTCCGTGGGGCAACCGCGTTGCAAAGGCAAATCTCGGCCGGTCACTGGTCGAGGCCGACAAACTCGCCAATAATCGTGCGCAGACCGAGCAGTTGATCGAAGCCGAGGTACGTAACGCATTGCAGGCACTCCGCTCAGCCGAATCCCGTCTGACCTCGGCGACAGCGGCCCGGACAGCGGCAGAAGAACTGTTTGCGAGCGAACAGCGGCAGTTTCGTGCAGGAACGACTACCTTCTATCTTGTCGCCCAACGCCAAACCGAACTCCTAACGGCCCGCGGCCGCGAACTCCAGGCGCAGACAGACCTCAATATAGCCATCTCCGCGTTCCAGCGAGCGATCGGTTCTACACTTAGAGTGAATAATGTGACCGTAACTAAATAGTAATTATTTCCCGCATCGGGTGTTTGCGAATTCAGGGAACTTGTCGAAACGTCCTTCATAGTCCTTTGCAAATTCGCGGACGTTTCGTTTTATCTTGTCGAAAACGCGGCAGTATATATCTTCCTTGCCGAGTCGGTCGTGCAGGAATTGCATGGCTGTGACCTCGCTCCAGTATTCGCGGCTTTCCCATATTTCGGTCGGGGTCCCGCCCATCTGGTCGGCTAGCTCGACGAGCTTTTTGTCGCGGGTGTTGAGGCCGTTTTTAAGAAAGATCGAGATATATGCCGGCACGAGCTTGTTCTGCAGCTGCAGAAATTTCACATTCGCCTCGGCGGTTTGATCGACGTGTCCGATCTCGTGCGAGAGCTTGGTGGCGGCGAGAATATTGCCGTTTACCGCATATACCGCGGCTTCAGTCGACAGGGAATTAAGTACCGGGTAATAGATCGGGGGCGGATAACCGTCATCGATCTCCGAACCGATCGTTATCGTCGCTCCGACAAAATTGCCGTCCTCATCCCATTGGAATCTATCGGTTCCCGCATCGCTTCCGCGGCTGCCGGCGACCTTGATCGTCAGGACAAAATTCTTGTTAGTGGCGTATGCTTCCCATTGACGGCGGCCGAATTCGGTCGATAGCAGCTCGGCCTTCCATCTTTCAAAACGGGCGCGGAATTTTTGCGGAACGTCTTCCCTAATGCCTCCGTCGCTAGGCTTTTTGACGATCGAAATAGGAGTGGTGCCAAGGTTGTTTTCGAACACACCAATTCCATCCCAGCCAAAACTCCTAACCGACGAGCCCAAAAAGATCAGCAAACCAAGCAGCAAAAAAGTCGAATGACGCCGTGAATCCATCGAACAGCCCTCACTTTTAGATTTTTGTCGTAGCGCAAGTATTAAACTCCGATATATGTGTTTATGTCAAGATTTTTGCCCGGACGGTGATGCCGAAATTAATGTGCATCGGCAATGTTTTTCGGGGCAACATTGCGCCAGGCGGCTGCAAGCGCTCTACGCACGTCCGCTTCGTCGGCATTGATAAGTGAGATCATCGTTGCCCCGCCGGTTCCCCATGCACCGCTCGCCGGTTTGAATGAATCAGGGTCGATGCGAAGAAATTCCTGCTGATCCGTAGGCGTCAGCTTTGCCATTCCCTGTGTCAGATCAGGATTCAAGGTCGCAAAGATCTTTCCGCCAACGCGAAAATCCGGATGGTTCATATGCGAACTCTCCTCAGCCTCAGGAAAACCAAGTGCGATCTCGCGAAATTCATCGGGTGTCATGATCTGTACAGCGTAATTCCGGAACATTGATTTGTAAAGGGAACGTCTAAGCCGTGTACATAAAAGAGCACCGGAAATGGACCTCCGGTGCTCTATGCGTTGGGATAAACGGAGTCACAATTTACCAACGCCGGAAGAGGTTAAAGCCAATGATCAAACGCCGCGGAGCGAGTACGAGGTTGCTCGAGTTGTATTTGCTGGTCGTGGTCGTTTGTGTGTTTGAAAGGGTCAATGTGAACGAATGTTTACCCACGGTGTACATGGCTCCGATCCCCATTTCGGGTTTTGAGACGTTTTGGAAACCAATGACTTCGAAATTCGGGTCGAATATCGGATCGACGCGACCGAGTTTGAAGCCGATACGCGGTGTGAACTCAAACATTGCCGAAACGTTCGGCGTTATCCTTACTTGTGCCCCAAATCCGAACGACGCTCCGTGAGCCGGCAATTTGAACGTGTTCGCGACCGTCGCCTCGGGGAAATAATCCTCGGCACGAGGATTGAATCGGCGTTGGCCGTTGGTATTAAGATGGATCGCCGGAGAAAAGAATAGGAAAACACGTTTTCCGAATCGCCGCGAAAGCATCGCCTGCAGATTATAAGTGTATTCCTGCGTAAAATTCTCGTTGCCCTCTACACTCGCGTACCCGGAGAATGCCAGCGGCATCTTTTTTGTTTGGTCGGTGAAATGATAGCCAAACCCTACCTCGATCGTGCGGCACAAACCTTTCTGACAAAGCGGCGAACGGCCCGCACTGACATAGAGTTTGTCGGTGATGCCATACATCACGCCAAACGACGATGACGAAAAGCTATCAAAGCCAAGCAAGCCCTTACCGCTCTCGCTAAGCGGATGTATCGGCTGCGAAAATCGGTGGCTGAAATTGAGGTTCCATGTGCCTTTCGGCACTTTTCTGGGAGTCGGTACGTTGATCAACTTGTAATCAAACGGTTCGTCGCCGGCGTCGTAGGCATACATGTCCTCTTTTTCTTCATCCTGCACCGCGGCATTGGCAGCAGCGGCCGGAACATTGGCCGATTCGCCGGCAGCGGTTGACGGCGTCAAATGTTCGACCGCTTTTGTGACCGTATTAACGCGGACCTTTTCGCCGTTCGACTCGATATACATTATCGACGGATCTTTGTCGTCGAAAGTGACTTTGATATCGTCTGCTTTTTTGACCGCTGCCGCCGCCGGGACCGTTGGAGCATAAGTGTTCTGTGCCGTGGTGCTGACGGGGCCGAGCCCCGTGAGCACCATCAACATTGCAGCAATTTGGAAGTAGTGTCGGTTTTGCATAATTATCTCCGTTTGAGCACGTTGGACGTCTTATTGATTGAATGCCCCCGCGAGTGCGGTGTCGTTCGTCGTGCCGAACTGACGCGCCGTAAGCGAGTTTGTCGCGCTATTCAGGATGTACCAGACGCCGCCGCGGTAAACTGCGACATCGGACTTTCCGTCGCTGTCAAAATCACCGGTGACCGGCGTGTCGGTACTTGTTCCCCAATTTATATAGCTAGCCGTTGAATCCGAGCTGCGGCGGATGTACCAGACGCCGTTGCGGAATACCGCAAGGTCGTTCTTACCGTCACCGTCGAAATCGCCGGGAATGAACTTGTCGGTAGCGAGTCCCCATTTGTCGTATCGAACGGCACCGTTCGAGCTCTGGCTGATCATCCAGGTTTGGACCGATGGACGGAAGATCGCCGCATCTGCTTTACCGTCGCCGTCAAAATCACCGCGCATCGGTTTGTCGCCGTTAGTTCCCCACGGAACGTATGTCGTGTTGCCTGCAGGATTGTTTAGCGAGCCGCGATAGTAGAAATAACTCTGTCCGCCGGCCGGAGCGTCTCGGTATACCGCGACATCCGCTTTGCCGTCGCCATCCCAATCGCCGACCATCGTCGGGTCGTCGCCCGTCGTACCGAATTGTTCGTAGCGGACCGTATTGGTCGTGGTTTGCAGTATGTAGAAGCCCGCAAGCGGTGAAACGGCGGGCCGCCAAACCGCGACATCGGTCTTGTTATCTCCGTCAAAGTCGGCCGGTGTCAATCGATCGCCCGCAACCCCAAACTGTACCGCCATGAATTGTGAATTAGCACTGCCGTTGACATACCAAACGCCTTCCGAGGGCCGGAAAACACCGGCGTCCGTTTTGCCGTCGCCGTCAAAATCGGAGAATACATGATTTCTGACCACTACGACCGGAGCCGGAGGGATCACAATGTTGGTCACGTACTCCTGATCGCCGCTCTCGCTGCCGTTGTTATTTGCCTGCACGCCGGCGGCGTAAAATATGACATTTCCGACGTTTGCTGTCGGTGCTGTCCAGTTAAATGTCCATGTCGCTCCGCCGGTCTGGTTTTGAAACGTTCCGGCAGTGGTGTGTTCGATATAATTGCGTCCGTTACCGGTTATGATCCGTGTATTGGCGTTCGCATTTGCGAATGTGCCTGCGTTGACATTGCTCGCGAGCGATGTCATCTCAAATCCCCAACGTCTTCGCGTCGTGTCGGTCGTCTGGTGTCTGACTTGTATCGAATATGTTTGTCCCGGAGTGTAATTTGCCGGTGCGACGATGGTAAATTGGCCGACGCCGGTGGCCGCATTGTGACAATCGGTGCAGTTTTGCTCACCCGGAGCTCCTGTGTGAGCGGACGGAGGGCCGGAGATAGATGCTTCGGCAGTGCCTGTAATGCCGCCGCCGAATGTAAACACCAGGATCGAAAATCCGGCGAAAACCAACAAGATCCCTACTTTTATTCTGTATACATCTATTTTCATTACCTTGTTTCTCCCGTATGTTCCAACTGCCTTGATCCAGCGTCGGCTGTTTCTGCTATTGCCTAAATCCCTTGACGTAACTCATGACATTCCGGATCTGATCGGCGGTCATGCTCGTTTTGAAGTCCGGCATTTCGCCGGCGCCATGCGTGATAATGCGAATACCTTTGGCATCGCCGACACGGCTCTTTGTCAGGTCGGTCGCGTTTGTCTTCCTGCCTTTGGCCGTTTGGCTGCGGCCGTCACTGCCGTGACAGCGGGCACAGTGTGTCGAGTAGTCCGAACCTCCGTCATACATGGCGTTCTCGGGCGAATCCAAATTGATCGGCGTCATTCCCGCTTTCTGCGTGCCGGCAAAGGCGACCAATCCGACCAATACGAGCGGGATCGACGCTCCGATCAGCTTGGCCAAGGGCTTTTTGAATAGTTTCATAGTGTTTTCCTCCATGTTCATTGTTGTGTGTTGTCGGATATCGGGTGCAGCGATCTGATCCAGGTAACAATTTCTTGTTTTTCTGTTTCGCTGAGGTTGTTCTTGTAGGCGGGCATTTTTGAACCGCGGCCCTCCGATTTTGGGTCGTTTATTATCGCAAGGACCATTTCCGGTGTGAGCTGATCTTCTTCGCGTGAAGTAACACCGGCGACCTCCGGAAATTTCTTTGTTCCTTCGCCATTTGCTCCGTGGCATTTCGCACAATTGGCGGTGTATACAACGGGGACCACAAGTCCGGACACAGGTTCCGCCGGATCATCGGCAGCTAGTTGTGTCTCAGATGCCGGTTCGGACGCCTTTTGGGGGCGTTCGATCCGCTGAAGTACGGGCTCGAACTTGGACGCACGAAATTGGGACTCGTCGGCTTCCTGTTTTGCCAGTTGCTGCGAGATCCGCTCATCTGAACTGTCCTGATATATGGCGACCGCGGTAAGAGCAACAACGAGGCCGAATCCGATAACAAATACCGTGCTGACCGCTGTTTGAAGCAATCCGACTTTACCCCTGATAAACAGCGGCAGCACGATCAGGCCGCCGATAACAAATGCCGGCACTCCCATTGCCAACATAGCCGCTAGCGGACCATCCGTATATTTTTGCATTTCGAAGAGCCATAGAAACTGCGGCCCCGGACGCGGCAGATAGGTCGACGCATCCGCCACTTGCGGTCCGAACGGGGCCGGAAATGCGTCCGAAAATACCGCTAATCCGACGAAGATCAGGGCAACGACCACTGCGTTTCGCATCAACTGGGTCCGGAACCAATTGGCGCGGTCATGGTCGGCGATCTCGCCGTTTTGCCTGCCGAAAATGAAGATCCGGGCGGCCGATAAGATCAATATCGATAGCGGTACGATCCAAACGTGCAGGGCGTAAAATCGCGACAGCGTCAATGTCGAGATCGTCGTTCCGCCGAGCAGCCACGTTTTCGCCCAACTGCCGATCACAGGTGCGTTGCCCGCGAGACTAGCGGCGATGTTGACGCCGTTTATCGATCGAGCGTCCCACGGAAGTGCATATCCGGTCGCTCCGGCCGCAAGCACGAGTCCCAAGGCGATCAGTGCAAACACCCACGCGGCCCAGTGCGATCGGTACGCCTGACGGACGATCATCTGCAAAAGATGCAGAGCAAGCACGACCGGCAGCAGAACCGACGAATGATAATGCATCGACCGCAGCCATGATCCGCTGCCTACCGCGAGCTCGATATACGAAACGGTGGTATAGGCACTCGTGACGATCGGGACATAGTGAAACGCGAGCAAAATACCGGTCGCGATCTGGACGAACAAGAGCAGCGCAACAACGCCGCTTGTCGTCCTGGCCCACGCGGCGATGCCGCTCGACGGTGTATCGATCAGCCGCGAGACGATCGAGTGAAACTCAGTTTCCCTCGAGATCCAGCTGGCTACGCCAAATCTATTTGTTGTGAGTTCTGCAGCCATCGTTTTTACTAGATCTTGATCTGGAGTTTTCCGTTCTCAACACGGGATTCGTATTCTGTCAGGTCTTTTGTCGCCGGACCTGTCAATCGCTGTCCTTCTTCACTAAAAAAGCTGTCGTGACACGGGCAGAGGAATTTCTTTTCGGTCTCTTCCCAAACGATCGGGCAGCCTTCGTGCGGGCAAACGGATGAAAGGACCTTGTTGTCATGATTCGGCAGGACAAACACCGAAACATCTTCGACCGTCTGGCTCCAACCGGAACGGCAAGTGACCGCGATGGTTCGTTCGACCGGCTCGACGCCCGACAGTTCAGCGGCATCCCCGATCGTTTTCCAGCTTTCGTCGATCGCTGACGCTTGCGGATCAAGTGAGCGTTTTGCGGCGACCGTCAGGGTAGCTCCGACCACTCCGAGTACGCCGATCGGCAGTACCGACAAAAACGTCCTCCGGTCTTTCTTAATGATCTCTTTATCTTTCTTGCTCATTTTTGTTCTCAATGTGGGAAGGTGCAGGGCCTTGTAATGGTTAAGTCCAAATTCGCACGGAAAAAATACAACGATGCAAAAAAATGTTGTCGTTAGTAAAACGAGGCGGCAGGCGCACGGCCGCCGGCCGTGCGGTAGGCTTGATTCAGCAGATCTTCTAAGAGTATTTTACGGTTCGGCAGGTGAGCGGTCCGGTGCATGCGGCCATTCCGGGCCGAACAGGTCAAATGTGCAGTGGTATGTTTTCTATTTCTAGATAAACCTCATTGTTTTTGATCCGTAGCGAATAGTCTCCGGTTTCAACCGGAACGAAAGTGAACTCGCCCATTTCATTCAACGATGCTTTTACAGAAGTTCGTTCGGAACAGAGTGTCAGCTCAGCGTCGCGGCATTCCGGGAATACCTGCCCGGTGACAATGCATTGTTCGCCAACGAACTCGATACGCAGGTCGATGTCGAAACCGTCGGCCCGATACAGCAATTGGCGGCTGTCCATCCCGGCATATCTCTCATTGAGTGCTGTCGTCCAATCATCAAATACGAGAACACCGATCTTTGACAGCACGCTCGTTCTCGGTTTTTCGACAGCCGGACGGCGCTGAAAGATATTTAGGATTTTGGCGGTCGCGGCCTGGGGAACTTCCTCGGTACGCTTCTGGTTAACATATCCGAAAAATTCGCTCAATTTTCGATAGTCTGCCTCGCACGCCCGGCACTCGGCCACGTGGCTCGAGATCGACTCAACATCCGAATCAGCGAGACGCCCCTCAAATCGATCGACAAGAATTGCAAAAGTTAAGTGTTTCATCATTTACTCCGGAACAAAATTCCGCTCTCCTTGGATAAGTCATTTTGACCGACAGATAAATACATATTGGACGTTATTCCGGTATTAACTTTAGTAATTTCTGGAGACACCTTGCCCGCGTTGGACCAATACTGCCAACCGGTATGTCGAGTTCCTGGGCGATCTCTGAATACGGACGGATATCGTGATCCAGGTACAGCATGGTCAGCAAGCGGCCGCAGCGGTCATCGATCTTGGTGAAAGCATTTTCGATCTGGCATTGCCGTTCGAGGCGGACCAACATCTCATCCGCAAGCGGTGCTTTGTCCGCTATTTCGAATGCCGGGTCATTGTCATCGTCATCCAACGAGCGCGGACGCCCGCGTGTCTCTCGCGAGATCAGGTGCATTGTTTTGTGCTTTGTCGTGGTGATCAGCCAGGCGCGGAGGAACTCCGGCTTTTCCAGCATATCGAGCTTTAAGTAGAGTGTCGTGAAAACGTCTTGTAGAACATCGGCGGCCAGGTCTTTTCCAAGACCGGCCCGCCAAGGAATCGAATAGAGCAGTTTTTGGTATTTATATGTGACGGTTTCCCACGCCGTCTCATCGCCTTCGCGGCATGCCTTGACGAGTTGCTCATCGGTTCTGTGCATTTGTATCGAACGAATGTCTTCATAGGAGCGATAAGTTCACGATCGTGAATAGTATCGCCATTGCTTCCGGGTCTAGGGGTTTGTTCGCACCGCTCGATCTGCGTCAACGCGCTTATTGATAGCACCGCTGCACTGCGCGGATGTCGCTTCGAGGTGCTCATAAACCTGTTTCGGACCCAGATTCGGAAACCGTGAACTGACCAATGCTGCGATACCTGAGACGATCGGAGCAGACATCGACGTTCCCTGCCAAACGCCGTAACGTCCGCCTGGAACCGAACTTACAATACGCTGGCCCGGAGCCATCAATTCGACCCATGAGCCGCGTGTCGAGAACCCTGCGATCGTGTCGGCCGGTGTGCTGGCACCGACGGCGATCAGTCCACTGATCTCGCCGACAGCGGCAGGATAGATCGGTGTATTGTCACCTGTGTTTCCGGCCGAAGCAACTACGATCACCCCGGGATGGCCGATCTGCGGAAAGTCCGGGTCGTCGGGCAAAATACCGCTATTTGTGACGGCCTTGATGATCTTTTTGATCAGATCGGTTTGCTGTGTTGTGCCGAGACTTAAGTTAATGATGTCGACGCCGTCATCGGTGGTAACGTCACCGTCCGGATTTACCGCGTATATCAGGGCGTTTGCCAATCGCCAAACATCACCGATACCATTTTCATCCAACACGCGGATCGGCATTATCTTGGCGTCAGGGGCAACCATTGCGACTAGTCCCGCGACGTGGGTCCCGTGTCCAAAAGCACCGACATGCGGAAATCCGACCTCTGAAGGATCGCGGTCACGGTCGACAAAGTCGAATCCGGGTATTAGTTTCCCGGCAAATATCGGATGCTGCGCATCGATGCCGGTATCGAGTACCGCGATCTTAATGCCCTGGCCCCGGTTGAGGGCGTGGGCGGCGTCAAGGTTTATCTGCTTTCGCATCCATTGGATGGTCGTGCCTTTAACGCTTGATCCAATGCTCCACGAACCGCCAATGCTCCACGAACCGCCGAGGCTCCACGGCATCGAACTAGCCGCAGGCGATCCCAACGTATAATTTGGCTCGGCCATCAACACTCTCTGCAGCGGATCGCTGCGCAATAAGGCGACTAGTTGGTCGAGCGGAATTCCGTTAGGAACTCGGAGTCGATATATTGGCCGATCACCGATCTGGGCTAGCGGCATTGCATTCAGTCCATATAGATGGGCGATCGCAGGCAGATCTGAGGGCTGAGTAAGCTTGACGATGATCTCGTTGTTGACGTAGGTATCGGCAACACTCTGGCCGAACAAGTTCGCAGAGCTCGCTGAACAACAAAATATGACGATCGAAATAGTTAAAAGTACCGTGTTTTTCATGAAGGTTTTACCTCACCGTCAAACGACCTATTTAGCAGAATACACTCTAACCTTAGATATAAGTCATGGAAACCGGCCGAAAAATACACGAGTGTAAAATTTATTTACCAGCGGCCGGAGATGATGAATGGGGACCAAAAAAACGGGTGCTGACCCTGCTCGATCGAAAATATCTGGGCTCGTCGGAGTGACGCCGATAATGACTTGCCGCCGAACAGATCGGCGTAGAAACTCTTCATCAGTTCGAGCGTTTCTCTGTCATCGATACGCCACAAACTCATCACCAGCGAACCCGCACCTGCTGCGAAAAACGCGCTTGTGAGACCGATCAATTCTTCGCCGCTTACGACCTTATTCAATCCGCTTTCACAAGCACTTAGGACGATTATACAATTTTCCAACGATAGTTCGCGGATAATATTTACGGTGAGTTCTTCGCGGTATAGGGCGAGGGAAGAGAATCCGGGGTTGTCCTGCCGAAATTTTCCGTGACACGCCAGATGGATAACACCATTGCCCGGTGATTCGCGTTTCAGGTTTTCGACCGTTGCCTCCTCATCGACCAAACAGATCGAATTTTCAAAATTTCGGCCGATCGCGTCGATCTCTACCGATACATTAGGCGTAACGCTGTCGGTCACGCCTACAAGCAGGGCTTTTTGCATTTGCGGAGCACTTCTATTCAGACACGACTGCAACACCGAGGCTCCGGGCGAGTAAGAGATCTCGGTTCGCTCGATCAGATATTGGCAGCCGTCGTGTAATGCCTGGAACGGTAGATAATTCATCGCTCCTGTGGGCGAGACGGTTAGCCTAGCGCCATCAACGGCGCCGCCCAATGGCCTGATCAAAAGGTCGAATAGGACCTGGCTGTGCCGCTTCAACCGTTTCGACGCCGTCTCGCGGTTCGCCTCTGACAGTTTCCCGATGAACCGGCCTGTCTTGATCTGAAACATGAACTGCGTGATCTCGCTCTCGACATCCGCAAGATCGGCGTAGACCGGAAAAACCTCGAACTTGGAAGAGCTGATAACAAACGCTGTGATGCGGCCATCGATAGCGACGAACTCGAGGTACGTTGTGTCGCCCAATAAAGAACGAAACTCGTCAAGATCGAATCTCGCTCCGCCGCTTAGATCTGTCGATATACCGGCAGTCAGCCGTCGACTCATTTCGGCGTATTTCGCCTCGAGTTCAGCTGCCTTTTTGCGCAGGTCTTGAGCTTTTTTGCGTTCATCCGCGTTCGTCAGCGAATTGCGGTTTATGCGATTGTGGTACCAGGTCAATTCTTCGCGGATCGCTTCGAGATTCTCATTCGACGCCGGGCCGTCTTTACGATTCCCGATCTCATCGTTTAGCGTTCTTGCCCGCGATCGTTCGTGCCAAACGAAAGCCTCCTCGAATTTTCCTTCGCCTAGCTTGAGTTTGATCAGTTCGTTGTATGCCGCGACCTTGTCTTCAAAGAACGACGTCCGGAGTTCCGTCGATGACAAATAGCCGCGCGAATTCTCTACGATGTCGATCGCTCCGAGCAAATGCGTTTCGTCGCCCGTCAATTTACCGAGCGAAACACGGCAGAGATACTCGGCCTGCGTTGAAATTCCGCGGGCGATCTCCAACGTTTCCTTGAGTTCAGCGGCGGCATTCTTGATAAGACCAAGCTTGACCCAAATCTCAGTCCGCAGCCATCGGGCGAAAACCAGCAAACGAATATTTTCGCCCTTTTCAAATGCCGCGATCGCCTTTTCGTTTTGAATTTCTGCCGACGCGAGATCTCCCAAATCGAACAGCATCTGGGATCTCACCAGATTTACGGAACCGGCGGCGACGAGATTTGTTTCATTGTCGTAGAACCTTTCGGCCCGATCGAGCTCGTCCGCAGCCGCGCTCGTATTGCCGAGGCGTATCAATGTTCGGGCATTGTTGAGCGAACAGCGGGCGAGTTCGGCCTGCATGCCGAGCTCGGCAAACCGTGATCCGGCCGTTTCGTAAAATGAGGCCGCCTCGGGCAGCAAATTCAACTCGAGATAGATATCGGCGATCTCAAGTTCGCAATTCGCAGATTGGATCCGCATTTCGAGCTGCTCATATTTTTGCCGCGAGCGCTCCATGAAATCTAGCGCGAGATCGTATCTGCCTTCGAAAAGATAGAGATTACTCAAACCTGTTTCGATCTCCGCTTCGGTTATCGTCAAGTCATTCGACTTGGCGCGCAGCAAGGCCGATCTATAGACCCTTTCGGCATCACGAAATTGATTTTGCAGCGTCATTACGAACGCCTGGCAATTTTCGACCATCGCGAGCTGGCGCTGATCGTCGATCTGCGTAAAACGCGCATGCGCTGAATCGAGGTACGGCCTTGATTCGCGATACATATCGCGCCGCCAATAGAGATTCCCGATGTTGTGCTCGATCTTGCCGGCCGAATACAGGTCGTCGTGAGCGACAAAGGTCTTGAGAGCACGTTGCCCGCATTCGATCGCTTCGTCATAACGGCCGAGTAGGGCGAGTGCGTAGAGTTTACTCGTCTGAGTTTTCGCCGACAGATGCGGTTTGCCGAGTACATTAAATTTTGATTCGGACGACTCGATCCAACCGATGCATTCTTCAAGTTCACCCGCGACCAGCGACTTGATCGCCTCCATCCAATCGGCATAGGCTCGAACTTCGTCGCTTCCTGAGTCGTTCGCGACCTCGTTGATCACGTCAACGATCACCGACACACGCGGTGGATCGTCGGTCCAGACCTCGTAACACATCTCCTGGAGCGATCTCGCCAATTCCGCGGCGTCGAACGGTTGATTTGCGCGCAATAGAGCTCCGCGAGCATTGGGCGCACTTTCAACCAATAGTTTTGCAAGTTCCGCTAAACTCATTCTCAGCCTTACGATTATGTGGCAATGCGCTGATCGTCACAACGATACGTCGCCATTTCCACGATCAAAAAGCGAAAAACGGCGCCGAAACAAAAGTGTTCGGGCGCCGTGAGTAAATTGTACGCGAGCAGACTACAGAGTAAAGCCGCCGCGGGTCAGGAGCGTTTCGAAACCGGCTTTGTCGACGGACTTGACGTAGGCATCTCGGGGTTCGACGACTCCGCTTTCGACGTGTTCGTAGAGAGCGTCGTTAAGCATGACCATTCCGACATTTTTGCCGGTCTGCATGGCGGATGGGATCTGGAACGTCTTGCCTTCGCGTATCAGATTGCTGATCGCAGGTGTGACGATAAGTACTTCGAGAGCAGCAACACGGCCTCCGCCCTTTTTCGGCAGCAAGGTCTGAGCGATCACGCCCTTGAGCGATTCAGAGAGCATTACGCGGATCTGCTGCTGGCGGTCGGCAGGGAACTGGTCGATGATACGATCGACCGTCGATGCGGCCGTCGTCGTATGCAGCGTTCCAAATACAAGGTGGCCCGTCTCGGCGGTCTCGATGGCGATCGAGATGGTCTCAAGGTCGCGCATTTCGCCGACGAGGAGGATGTCGGGGTCCTCGCGAAGTGCCGCACGCAATGCGTCTTTGAACGAATCGGTATGATTATGAACCTCGCGCTGATTGACCAGGCATTTCTGATTTTCGTGGGTGAACTCGATCGGATCTTCGATCGTGATGATGTGGTCCTCGCGGTTCTTGTTGATCGAATCGACCATCGCGCACAACGTCGTCGATTTGCCCGAACCTGTCGGCCCGGTCACGACAACGAGCCCTTTTGACAACGAACACAGGTCCATTATCGCTTTTGAAAGCCCGAGTTGCTCGGCCGTCAATATCTTGGTCGGGATGATACGAAATACAGCTCCCATGCCCTTTCGGTCCATGAATATGTTGCAGCGAAAGCGAGCCAGTTCCGGTATCTCGTAAGCAAAATCGGTGTCGTTGCGGACCGAAAATTCCTCTTGATTCTTCGGCGGCATTATCGAGGTGAGCAGCGTTCGCATTGCTTCGGCGGTCATTGCAGTTTCGCCTTCCTGTAGCTGCTTCATCTTGCCATCTTTGCGGATCATTGGCGGCATGCTGACCGAGAGATGCAGATCGGACGCACCGATGTCGGCCATTTGACGGAACAGAGCATCCATCCTTTCGCGCATCGGAGCATTGGCCGCGGCCGGAACAAACGCAGCTTGTGGCGGTTCGGCCATCGGAGCCGGCGGCGGCGTATTGCTTACATGTGGAACGTAAGGTTCTTGCGGTGGACTGTACATTTCCTGCGAAGGCGGTTCGTACGACGGCGGTCCAGTATCCGCCGGCGGGACGGGAACAAACGCATCAACCGGTGGAACAAATGGACTGTCGCCAAAATCATCACGTCGTCCCGGCGGTTCGTATGTCGACGTATCCGAAAAAACAGTCTGAAACGACGGATCGTTTGACGAAACGACCTCGACCGGAGATACATCCATCGGCGTATATTCGGCGGCCATTTCGTTCGTCTCGGCCAACATATCGCCGAGCGTGGGTGCCGCAGGAATAGACGCGTTGTACTCGACGCCCGCCGACGCGCTCTCAAAAACGTACTCGCTCGCCGGTGTCATCAACGGCGGTGCGGCGAAAGGTTCTGCCTCGAATGCGGGTTCCGCTATCGGGCTTGCCTCGACCGGTCGAGCGACCGGCGGTTCCTCCGGCAGCGGGGGTGCCGTACGGACAGGTTCTGCGGCATCGCCGAGCATCGGGCGGATCGTGACATTAAAGCCCGCGGGCGATTTTTGCACGATGAAATTAAAATTTCCGAGATTATGAGGATGAACGAATTCTACCTCCGTACTGTGCGGCAACGCCGATTTGACGTCCATCGGTATCAGCGGAAAGACCATCATGCTGATCTGCGTACCGAGCATCGGCACACTTCCGAGTTCGGTGGTGCGGTTCTCGGAGACCAGATACGGGGTCTTTTCAGGCTCGAGGTGCAGTTCTTCGCTGCAGGATGACAGAAGGGTCTGTAAGTATTCGTTGAGTTTTTCCATACCGATGGGGGATATTTGTGTGAAAAGCGGGTTGAAATAGGTGGTATTTTTGAGCGCGATTTTCGCTCAGGTTAAAGATTAACACAGTTAAACCAGACTTGTCACGATTTTTCTTGGAATTGGTCAGACCGTTATTGACTCGCGATATTCGCCCCAAACAGCCCGCAACGCGTTGCTGATCTCGCCAACCGTAACGAGCGATTCGACCGCCGTCAGGATGTGGGGCAGGAGGTTTTCGGTGCCGTTGGCGGCCTCATTGATCCGTTTGATCGCGGCATCGGCTTCGGCAGGGTTGCGCTTTGCCCTAACTGCCTGCAAACGTTCGACTTGTTCGCGTTCGATGCGTTCGTCGACCCTGAGGATTGGAATTGGGACTTCTTCGTCAGATTTGAACTTATTTACACCGACGACGATCGCATTCTGCGTTTCCACAGCTTTTTGATAGTCGAACGCGGCGTCCTGGATCTCGTTTTGCACGTAGCCGGTTTCGATCGCCCGCAGCATGCCGCCCATGGCGTCGATCTTTTCGATGTAATCGACGGCGATCTGTTCGAGTTTGGTCGTGATTTCCTCGATAGCGTAACTACCGGCAAACGGGTCGACCGTGTCCGCAACGCCGGATTCATAAGCGATCACTTGCTGCGTCCGCAAAGCGACCCGTGCAGCTGATTCGGTCGGAAGGCTCAGTGCCTCGTCCATCGAATTTGTATGCAAACTCTGCGTCCCGCCCAAAACGGCCGCCAACGCCTGGATCGTCGTGCGAACGACGTTGACCTCAGGCTGCTGTGCGGTGAGCGTCGAACCGGCGGTCTGCGTGTGAAATCGCAGCATCAGCGACTTTGGATCTTTCGCGCCAAAACGGTCGAGCATTATCCGCGCCCACAGTCGGCGGGCGGCGCGGAATTTCGCGATCTCTTCGAGCAGATTGTTGTGCGAATTAAAGAAAAACGATAGTCTCGGTGTAAAATCATCGACCCTGAGCCCGACATCGATCGCCGCTTGAACATAGCAAATACCGTCCGCCAACGTAAACGCGATCTCCTGTGCGGCGGTCGAACCGGCTTCGCGGATGTGATATCCGGATATGGAGATCGTGTTCCAATTCGGCACCTCGGCGGCACAATACGCGAACATATCGGTTATCAACCGCAGCGAAGGCCTCGGCGGATAAATGTATGTTCCGCGGGCTATGTATTCTTTGAGAATGTCGTTCTGAACGGTCCCTGTGACCTTGTCAAAACTGACATTTTGCTTGCGTGCGACAGCGAGATAAAGACACAAAAGCGTTGACGCAGTTGAGTTTATCGTCATCGATGTCGAAACCGTATCGAGCGGTATGCCGTCAAAAAGCGTCAGCATATCGTCAAGGCTGTCGATCGCCACGCCGACCTTTCCGACCTCGCCCGCCGACAGCGGATCGTCCGAATCAAGCCCGATCTGCGTCGGCAGATCGAACGCCACGCTCAATCCCGTTGTGCCCTGCGACAACAGATATTTGTACCGCTCGTTCGATTCCTCCGCCGTCGCAAACCCGGCGTACTGCCGCATCGTCCAAAACCGCCCGCGATAAACATTCCGCCGAACGCCCCGAGTGTACGGAAACTCGCCCGGCTCCCCTAGATCCGCGTCATAGTTTATCGGCGTTGTATTTTTAGGATTGAAATCGTTAGGCAGGTCGATACCTGATGAGGTCTCAAATTTATCACGTCTTTCTGACATTTGGAGAGTAGATTAGCACAAATGAGCATCACCACGTGAATTCTCGCTACACGACGACCAGGTCGTCGATTTTTGCATTCTTTACAGAAGAAATAGGAATTTTGCGATCAAATGTCACGAGCCTGCCGCCATTCTTGATGGCAAGTCCTAGTAAATAGACGTCCGTTAACTGTTTTGGGCCAAGTACTTGGTCTAATCGAAAAAGATCATCATCGAGCAAGCTGATGTCGTCGGCCCAAAACTCATGATCATCCCTTTGCGAGTTGTCGTGCAAAGCCCGGAGAACATCCGTCAGTCTATATTGCTTTTTGCTGCTATACTTAGAGCCACTCAGAATTCTGAGAAATCCATTCTGAGTAATAGGACAAGTCGCCCAACCATGACGTTGGTTCTGCCCATACCATTCTACAGCGATGTCATGAAAGTTGTGATCGTGGTCAAAGAAGGCTACTAGGAAACTTGTATCAAAAAGTGCTCGTTTCATTCTCATCTTCCTCGATCAGTTTCATAACGTGTTCGTGGGTAATTACCTCACCTCGCGGAGCAAGGACTGTAAAGCCGTTCTCAATGATGAAATCGCCTTTCCGAGTCTCCGAACCATTAGCGCTGCCATTCTCTAGCGCCCGTAGCCTTTGCGAGATCAATCGACCGATCGAGACACCTTTTTTCCTTGCCTTTTCGCGATATCGGATCAAGAGGTCATCGTCAATGTCGATTGTCGTTCTCATGGGTTGATGATACCGCATCATCGCATCAGATGCAATATTTATTATTTATTGGCAAACCTCTTTTTTGACTGATTCCACACCCTCAACTAACATAAATAGCTTGAACTACTTCAACTATTTCACCGAGATCGAAGACACATTTATCCGCCGGCGGGGCAAGAATTTGTTTCTGAGCCCGATCGATTGGGCGTTGATCGAATCGTGGCAGGACCGCGGGATCCCGATGCATATCGTGATCCGCTCGATCGAGTCGGTATTCGACATATATGATAAACAGCCGGCCGGAACGCGTTCGATAAAGAGCCTGTTCTATTGCCGCGAAGAGATCGAGGTGCAGTATGCCGAATGGTCGCGTTCGCAGACAGGGAGATCCGAAAGCGGCAGCGGCAGCGACACTGCGCAGTATTCGACCGATCAGATCGCGGCTCACATAACAAAGTCGATCGAGTCGCTGTCGACGATCGTGAAAGACGAATTACGCGAGGATATCTCGCGTGCGGTCGCTCGTTTGGAAGAGTTAAAGACGAACCTGACCGATAATTTCGAATCGATCGACGGCACGTTGTCGGACATCGAAAAACTGCTTGAACGCGCGATGCTATCAAATTGGCCGAAAGCGCATCTAAAACTACTGGAGAAAGAAACGACGGCGTCGCTCAAGGCATACAAGGCCGAAATGGAGCCCGATGCATACAAAAATACGCATCACCTGATGCTGCTGAAACGTCTCCGCGAAGAAGCCGGCGTTCCGCGACTCGGCCTGTTTTATTTATGATGGATAGAGGTTTAGTTTGAACTGACGGGATTCTCTCCGGCCTCTGCGATAGCTCTGTGTACTCTGCGTGGAATGTTTTTAGGATTTTCCACGCAGAGATCGCAAAGAAGGGGACGCAGAGTCCGCTGAGGAATTGCATAGTGATTATAGAGATTTATATATCTTAAATTGTCCGGGTATTTAATGATGAAATTATTTGCGACTGCGATATTGCTGCTCGCCGCTGCTTCAATCCAGGCACAGACCGCAAATCAGGTGCCGTCCAACATCCCGTCCGGCGTTCCGGTAAAACCGGGCAGCAAGGCAACAGCGATCACTCCGAAGGCCGAACTCGATCCCGGCTTTCTCACCGAAAAGACCTACACCAACCGCGGCTTTGGGTTTGAGATCGCGTTTCCCGGGTCGTGGGTGATCCCGGGCATTGATTCCGAGAAGTACTGGCAGGAAAAAGGCTATGACCTTCGCCCAAAGATCAACCGCAATGATCCTCAACAGGCCGCGAACATCCGCCGCTACGAAAAACAGGTTACGCTTCTGCTCACAGCTTATCGCTCGGCGATCGGCACGCCAGGAAATGCGATCCTGCTCATCTCGGTCGAAGACCTGTCGACAAATCCATCGGTCAAGGACGCAGTCGACTACTTCGATCTAATGCGTGCCCAGATCGGTACGATGAAATTGCCCCCGGGTTACGAATATTCGGTCACACAGGCCGAAAAACTTGGAGCTCAGCAGTTCGCGTTTCTCGATATCTCGACCGGCAAGGAAAAAAAGCGGTTGTACGCGACCGTTCGCGACCGCTACGCGATCATTTTGGCATTTACTTATCACAGCGGCGAAGATCTCGCGTTGTTTAGGCGTATACTTGAGGAAGCTAATTTCTCATTAACAAGCGCAAAATAAGTGACCCAAAAACCAACATACGCCGTCGGCGACATTCTCGAATTAAAAATTGAAAAAATAGTACCTCGCGGACTCGGCCTCGCATTTGCTGATGGCCTGACCGTTTTTGTACCGCTCTCCGTCGCCGGTGACACGGTGCGGGCCAAGATAGATCACATCAAAAAGCGCATCGGCTTTGCCTCGATCGTCGATATTATCGAGCCGTCAAAGAATCGAATAGCACCGCCGTGCCCGCATTTCGGCGTCTGCGGCGGATGTGATTTTCAGCAGATGAACTACGAGTCGCAGCTCCATGCCAAGCTCGACATCATTCGCGATTGCCTGAAACGCATCGGCAAGATCGAGTTCGACGATCTTGGCATATTTCCGAGCCCGAACCAATTCAATTACCGCTCGCGTGCCCGCTGGCATGCCGATCGCGACCAGCAAAAGATCGGATATTATGCACGCGATTCGCACGACATTGTAGATGTCGAGGTCTGCCCGATCCTCAGCCCGGAGCTCGAAGCCGTGCTCAAATCGCTCCGCCAAAATATGGATTGGCCCCAAATGTGGGCCGACACCGCCGAGATCGAGGCTGCGGTCGGTGACCGCGGTGCAGTCTCGCTCTTCTCGTCCGATATGGCCGAGTCGACCGCAGAGATCACTTACACGCACGACGGTATCGAATACGCCTTCTCGGCCCGCAGCTTTTTCCAGGGCAATCAGTCGCTGATCGGCGACCTCGTCCGGCTTGCGATCGGCGATGCGGGCGGCGAAACGGCGCTCGACCTTTACTGCGGTGTTGGCCTGTTCGCTCTGCCGATGGCACAACAGTTCACAAACGTCATCGGCGTCGAAGAAAACGGCGAAGCCATCCGTTTCGCCAAACAAAACAAGGCCCGAGCCGCCGCGGCCAACGTCGAATTCAAACGGATGCGAGTCCGCGACTTCATCAAAGGCCACGAGCTAAGCAAGACCGATCTCGTCCTTATCGACCCGCCGCGTGCCGGAGCCGAAGACCACACCATCGAACTGATCGCCAAAATGGCACCGAAACAGATCTCGTACGTCTCATGCGAACCATCGATCCTCGCCCGCGACCTGCGAATATTGATCGATCGCGGCTACCAGATCGATGCCATGACGGCCATCGACCTATTCCCGCAGACGCATCACGTTGAGACGGTCGTGAGACTTCGAAAAATTTAAAATCAGATCTGTTATTTTAGTCCCTTAATGAGGACGACGTCGTGGAGCCATTTGCCGCGAATGAAGGCAAAACCGTTGCCGTCAGGGGCAAGTGAAAAGTCATCGATCAGGTCGCCGCCGAGATCAGCAACGAACTCCGTCTTTCCACTATCGAGTGCGAGCCGCCAGAGCGTGTTCTTCATATCGACATTCGATACGTAGAGCAACGTGCGGCTATCGGGTGACCAAGCGATCTTGACTGCGGTCGACTTTCCATCTGCGTAATCAAAGGCCGCTGTCTGTTTTCCTTCTGCGAGATTGGTGACTGCGATGGTCCACTTCTTATTCTTATAGCTGAAATACGCGACATGTGTGCCGTCCGGCGAGATGGCTGGTCTGGTCATATTTCTATCAGAGACCTCAACCTCAGGGCCGCCTTCGGACGAGACCTTCCAGAGCGTGGATCGCAGACCCGAGCGATAAAAGACCCAATTTCCGTCAGGTGAGACAGCACACGGATAGCCTCCTTCATTTCTTGTGAGCTGCATTTGAGCAGTGCCATCGGCATTCATTCGCCAAACCTGATTAGAGCCGCTTTTGTTGGAGGTGAAGAATATAAAGCGGTTGTCCGGCGAGACTTGAGGGTATATTTCGGCAGCTTGATCGCTGGTTAATTGCCGCTGGTTTGTTCCGTCGCTGTCGGTCATCCAGATGTTATTGTCGTCCGCGACGTAAACTATTCGTCCGTCCCTGCTAATGGTGGCAAAGCGGGCGGCGGTAAGCACATTGGTCTTACCGTCGATCGTCCGGACCAGCTTAAAGCTGTTACGCAGTTGAGTTGAGATGATCTGCGTGGCGGCCGCATCGAAACTAATAGCGTTGTAATTTACTGAATCTTTCGTTAGCGAGACAGCTTCTCTTGTGACGGCGTCCAGTCGCCAAATATTTAGCTTCCCATCGAGCATTTCCATTGCGGTCAACAGCAGTTCGTCACCCGACGGAAGCCACTTCAGGCTTTTGACATTGAAATATCTCTTTGGAGTGATCTCGGTTTCTGTCCCGTCAGCGATGTTGATACGTAATATCTGAAAATCGCTGCCGCCGTTGGTCGAGTGGCCTGCGGCGTATCCGATCGACTTGCCGTCAGGTGAAAAATCCTGAGCGCTGATTCGGATCGGACGGGCCTTTGATACGAGGAGGCGCTCATTGCTTCCGTCTATACCAGCCGTTAACAGCGAGCAGAAATCCTGATCGGTATATTCACAACGAACGAAGGAAATATGTTGATCGTCCGGCGAAATGCTGATCCAACCTTCCGCTTTATCGATGATCTTAGCCGGTATGCCACCGAATGTTGCGATTCGATATACGGCAGTCGGGGCACTGTCATCCGAACTCTTGCGAACAAAGAAGATAGTATTGCCGCTCTTCGAAAAGGCGAAACCGAGATAGTGGACATCTGACGGTGGAATAAGCTGGACATTTTCCGCAGTCTCCAGGCTCCTGAGCCAAAGATTCTGTTTGCCGCCGGTCTCGGTTGAGTAAACAAAGTGTTTCCCATCCGGCGAGATCACTGCGTGAGCGACGTTTCCGGATGTCGAAAACGGTTCAGATTCGAATGGGACCGAAAGTATCGGTGCTGATGTTCGTGCGCGGCTGTATGTCCCGACCGTATACCACGAAGCCGCTACGAGCAGGCCGAGAACAAGGAGAAGAAAAGCCGACTGACCTAAAGGTGAACGCCGAGGCCGAGAGCTATGAGCAAGGACCGGGGCGTTGCTGTACTTCTTGTTCGTGTCTTTGTCCCTGTATTCCTCGCTGACTTCAGCGATGAACCGATATCCTCGCCGCGGTACCGTTTCGATGAATCGCGGTTCCTTAGAGCTATCACCGAGCACCTTTCTAAGCAGATTGATCGTAAATGACAAATTGCCCTGCTCGACAAAGCTATCCGCCCAGACCGCCGCCATCAGTTCCTGCTTTTCGACCAGATGTCCGCGTTTTTCGATGAGAGTTTGTAGCAGCAGGAAGGCCTTTGGAGTGATCGACACCGGCTTGTCGTGACAAAGCAGCACCTTTTCCTCAAGGTCGAGGGCAAAATCGCCAAACTGGAATCTCTGTATTTTCAACGACATAGGATCTCTAATAACTCTCTAAGAACTATCTCGCCGTAATCAAAGGACTTGGAAAAAGAATAAAACTAACCTTACAAACAATAAGCCGATTTCCGCAATTTTATCACGAATTCAATTGTCGGTATACAAATTTCTAAGGAGTCAATGTTCAGTGCTAAGAGAAGCCTGAAAGGAAAAATCTATTCATTACCTACGAGCACAACGCGGATACGGTTTCCTCTCACGATCTTAAAAAAGAATCTCAGGAGTGTTAAGCATGAAAATGTTAGTTCGTCGTTCTCTATTCGCTACCTTTCCCGTAATACTTCTTGCTGTCGTGTGCACGTTCGCACAGACGAGTGAGTTTACATATCAGGGAAAACTGAGCGACACCGGGGCGCCCTCAGCAACCTATGATTTTCAGTTTAACCTCTGCAATACCCTCGATTGTGAGAGTGTACTCGATAGCAATTCGCGTTTGGGCGTGCTCGTCACGGGTGGTGTTTTTGCGGTCAAGCTCAATTTTGCTCCCGGCGAATTTTCCGGCGCGGATCTATTCCTGGAAGTTAGGGTAAAGCGGCCGTCCGACCCCGTATATACGACCCTATTGCCGCGCGAAAAGATAGTGTCGACGCCCTATTCGATCCATTCGAGCCGAGCAGCCAACTCGTTGAATCTCGGCGGGATCGCGGCAAATCAGTACGTACTAACGACCGATCCGCGTTTGTCCGCCAACAATTACGTTCAGAATACGGGCGTGCAGCAGGCAGGTGCAACTTTCAACATTGGGGGCACGGGCATTGCGAATATTTTCAGCGCGACGACACAGTTTAATTTGAATAACTCCCGAATTCTGAGCAGTGTCGGCGTCGGCAATTTGTTTGTGGGTCTGGGTTCCGGATGGGCAAACTCGGGCACCGACAATTCGTTTTTCGGGACTAGCTCCGGGCTTAATAATTCAACGGGTTCGAGCAATTCCTTTTTCGGAAATAATTCTGGAATGTTTAATCAAACCGGTGCTTCGAATTCGTTTTTTGGAAACTTTTCCGGGCGGAACAATACAACCGGTTCGTCCAACTCGTTTTTCGGGGGGAATAGCGGCTGGCAGAATACGACGGGACAGAGAAATGCGATCTTTGGCTCCATCGCCGGATTTAATAACGCCTCGGGCTCAAATAATTCGTTTTTCGGATGGCAATCGGGCTTTGCCAATACCTCCGGCGATGCAAATACTTTTGTCGGCGGCAGCTCCGGCAAGGCAAATACAACCGGATATCAGAATTCCTTCTTTGGGACCGAGGCGGGTGGGGCAAATACCACCGGCAATTCGAATGCGTTTTTTGGTTTCCGGGCCGGCTGGAGTAATACGACCGGTTTTTCAAATTCAATTTTTGGAGACGGAGCAGGGAGTGCAACATCGACCGGAAGTAGTAATTCCTTTTTTGGGAAAGACGCCGGTCAGGCAAATACCACAGGCGGCAGCAATTCATTTTTCGGAACCGGAGCGGGAATCCAAAACACCTCCGGCATACTAAATACATTTGTCGGCGCTGTAGCAGGCGGCAATAATACGATCGGCCAAAATAACGTATTTATCGGGTCCGGCGCGGGGAATCCTAACGTTTCAACGCAGGTCAGTAATTCCGTAGCTATTGGGTCGAACGCCACAGTTTCGACCAGCAATACGATCGTTCTCGGAACAACGGCTCAATCGACACAAATATTCGGAGCGATGAGGGCGGGCATTTTCAATGGCCTGGCGAGCGTTTCCGCCCTCGACGTTGTAAATAGTGCTGCGGGAGGAGGCGTGCTGGTTCCCAATCTTTATATCCGCACCTTTGCACAGGGAGCTTCCGGAATTCATCTCTGCTGGAAAGCGGCTGCCGACGGCATACAGGGAAACATAATTACGAACTGCAGTTCGCCGTTTTCGGAAGAAGCACTTAAGCAGAATATTCAACCCTTCACAGCAGGGCTGACCATCGTTAAACGTTTAAAACCGGTCGCGTTCAAATGGAAGGCAGACGGTGTGAGCGATGTCGGACTAAACGCCGAGGATGTTGCGCTGGTCGCACCAGAACTCGTGACGCGTAATGACAAGGGCAAGGCTGAGGACGTTAAGGAGACAAGCCTCAGCGTAGTTCTCATCAACGCATTAAAAGAACAGCAGGAGCAGATCGAATCCCAACAAAAACAAATTGAGACCCTCAGGCGGCAGGTCAATACGCTAAATAAGCTGTTTTGTTCAACGAATACACTCGCCGAAATGTGCAAGGAGCAGTAGAAAATGACGGTCGTCGAGTCGAACCGACGTCAATTTACAGGTGAACCTTATCAACGCCAAAAAGTTACGGATTTTAATTTTATCCCCAAATAGAAACGACGCGATGCGGATACTGATCGGTGACTCTGGAGAAACAATATGAAAAAAATAGTAATGACGAATGTGGTAATCGCTCTGTTTGCGTTGTTGGTGATCAGTTGCGGATGGAAGCCCGAAGTGACCGCGGTTCCCCTGACTGAGCCTTGGGCGGCAATGAATCTTCCGGCTAAGGAAAACGCTGTCATTTGGAAGAGCGATCCGAAAGAGTTTCGTGCCGTCCACAAAGACGACAAGAAAACGGTTGCGAAAAATTACACTGAAGCTCTTAAAGCTCAGGGTTGGCAGTTAGGCAAATTTGATCAATCGGGCGACCGCTACTACATCGATATGACCAAAGGCGGCGAAAAGCTCAATCTGGAATTTTACGATTTCAACAACACCGGAGTCGTCATTACAAAGTAAGGGAGAAAATTTGTGGGAAAAGTATTTTTAATTTTGGGGATTTTGTGCATTCTGCTCGGCGGAGCGGTTGCACTTACCTCGCTGCTTTTGCCGCAGATGACGAGCAACGTCAGTATGAGCGAAGCCTCAATCGGCATCGTTGCAGGCGCGGTGGTTTTGATTTTGTCGTTCGTTCCGGCAGTTCTCGGTTTGATTCTGATAATTGTTAAAAGGAACAAATTAAAGGCGAGGGTTTGAGCGGTCAAAAAGGATAGCGAATAACCGGGAGATAATATATGTCCGACGATGGAATTGTAGATGCGATTTTTAAGCCGATAAGTTTTAACTACTTCGAGATGCTCGAACACTACAAGCCTGATGCTGCGAAGGCAAAGGTCTTGGAGGCACTGGAGTCTGCTGCAGAGAACCTGAGCGATGTCGAAACCGCCATGATTCTTGCCAGCTACTTTGGTGACGAGAAAATAGGCAAAGAGCTCAGCGTCTACGCCGGAAAGGTGGGCGAATTTGCGGGGCATCTCGCGAGGCCGGGGTCGGTCATAAAGAACTTTCAGGCGGCGATGAAGATCTCTCAGGCCGTTGTTAATCTTAGGGGTAAGATCAGCGACAATCCACAAGCGGCCGCAAAGGCTTTTGGTAAGCTTTTCAGCGGCATTGGTGAATTGGCATCCTACCTACCCTTTCCCGGAGCAAGAGAGTATCTGGGCTTTTTTAAAGGAGCCGAAAACTTCTTCGAAAATATCAGGGTCATGAGCCAGATTGAGGTGCATATCAAAGGGGAAAACAAGCAAGCACTCGATTCCGATCCTACTCCGTGATGCAGCCCGAAAACGTGCAAAGTGCGTTCGAGAGAACGATCCGTCGATCATTTAACCTGTTAGCTTATTCAAAGATCATGAAGCACACTTCAGCTTTAAAACTTTTATTTTTAATAGTTTTCGCGGTTGGCCTTCAAGCGGCTAATGCCCAAGACGACGAAGCCTACGATACGGGGGCGTTCGACAAGATCAAGTGGGGCAACAACGAGTTGATCAAGCCATATCTCGAATGCTATGCCAAAAAACACAACCTCGAACTTCTCAAAGTAACTGACGGTGCCTTTCGGGCACGCGGGTTTGCGGATAGCAAAGAGATGAAACAAACCTTGCTCGACGAACAGCCGCAGCTTGCCGAGATAGGACGGCAGCTAAAAAGCCAGCTCAAGTCGCGCCCCGATACGGGCAAATCTTACCAATATAATCCGGGTATCTGGGCAGAGATCATAGATAATCTCGCCGAATATATGCCTTGCGCGATCAGCGGTGAGCAAACTCGCCGCACGTCCGAGAGCGTGTATATGAAGATGTATTTGGAAGACATCAAGAAAATGCAAAGGGAAGTGGACGAATACGATCCAGCCGAACGAAATTATCTCGTGAGCACCTCAACTGCCGATTATTTGCTATACGCCGTGTCGAAGCGGGAACGGGCAAAATGGCTGGCGGATTCGCCTGAGTTCAAACCGACCCTAGACCCGCTGCTCGACGAGCTCGCCGCTTCTGCCGCCAAAAAACTGCCTCTATATAAAGCGGGGCCGTCGTGGTTCAAGTTTCGAGACGCGGCCGCCGAAAAACAGTTGATGGGTATTTTTAAGACCGCGGCAACGATCAAAGTTCACAGCATCGGAGTAGAGGAGGCAGGTTGGCAGATCCAAAAAGACAACTACGGGATCCTGCCGTCCTATCGCTATAAGAACGCTAATGTCTATTACCGAGATTCAATTGACGACCATCCGTTTTGCCGAGTCGCCAGCGTCCGCGTCAAACAGGATTATGCGGGCGGAGGCAGATATAGCACCGAAACGTACCGTTCCGGCGCGCGATTCGCAGTGATCGGCTGCCCACCGGGCAAATGAGATTTGAAAAGCGGCGTCGGCTCAGTACCGACCACAAACGTTGCGTAGATATATTACGACGGGGAATCTAACCTACCGTATTCTTCCCCAAAAAAAGGAGATCCGAAGTGAAAACCGAAAAGACTCAGATAGTCCGAACGACGGCCGTTTTGTTGGTTGCCGCAGGCATGATTTCATTATTTGTGATCGCCAAACGCCCGGTGGCCCTGTCGGCGACAATTCCCTCGGCGAGCCGTGAGGTGAGATCGAAGATCTACTTCGAGCAGAATCGCGGCCAGGTGGACGAGCGGGCAAAATTTATCTCGCGCGGAGCCGGGCCGACGATGTTCTTGGCCGCGACCGAGGCGGTCTATGTGCTGCCGATGCCGTCTGAAGAAGACGGGGAGAAGGGGAGAAGGGGAGACATGGAGAGTGCGATGGCCGACGCATCGTTTCGGCGAGATGTTCCCGCGTCACAGCGTCTCGCATTCGCTCTGAGGATGCAGTTCGTCGGTGCGAATCCGGCGGCGGAGGTTTCGGGTGATGGCGAACTTGTGACGCGGGCGAATTATTTTCGCGGCAACGATCCGTCGCGTTGGCTGACCGACGTGCCGGCGTTTTCGCGGGTTCGTTACGACGATGTTTATCCGGATATTGACCTTGAGTTTTATGGCAATGGTGAGAACAAAAGCCAGTATGATTTCATTGTTCAGCCAAACGCCGATGCCTCGCGAATAGAGCTAGATTTTGCCGGTGCGGAATCGGTAGCTATCGAACCGGAAAGCGGTGATCTGCTGATAAATACGGCCGCCGGAACGATCAAGCAATCCAGCCCTTTCAGTTATCAGCAAACAAACGGTGCCAAGCAAGCCATCGCAAGCAGCTATGAGCTGACCGGCCGTTCAAGCGTTAGATTCCGGCTCGGAGAATACGACCGATCAAGGCCTCTCGTTATTGATCCTGCTCTTGGCAATCTCGCATTCTCGAGCTTTCTTGGCGGAGCGAGCTTCGATAGTGGTGCCGATATCAAGGTGGATGCGGCGGGGAATGCTTATGTCGTTGGCTCCACCACTTCTGACCTGTTTCCAACGACGACCGGCGTCTTTGATACCACCAAAAATGGCGGTACCGATATTTTCGTATCGAAAATAGGCGCCGACGGGTCGAACCTGATCTTCTCAACATATATAGGAGGTAATGACTCGGACCAAGCGGTTTCGTTGGCGATAGATTCGGCGGGAAGCATTTTCGTGGCCGGCAACACTCGTGGTGTCAACTATCCCACCACAGCCGGAGCTTACGACACGACCGTTACCGGAAGCACTTATGATGTTGTGGTAACTAAGCTGAATGCGTCCGGAAATCAGCTCATTTACTCGACATTTGTCGGCAACAGCGCTGACGAGAACTGTCAAGATATTGCGGTCGACTCAACCGGAAACGCATTCGTCACCGGTTATACGAACTCAGTTGGTGACTATCCCACGACACCCGGATCCTACGATACCGTGTACAACGGCGGACCGTCTGACGGGTTTGTAACGAAACTGAACCCAAGCGGGACAGCATTGGTATATTCGACACTGCTTGGCGGCAGCAGCTTTGATATGTCTCGAGGAATCGTCATCGACAGTTCCGGGAATGCACTTGTTATCGGCTCTTCCGCAAGCGGGCCGGACGGAAACGGACTGGGAGCATTTCCGACAACAGTCGGTTCATTTGATCCAACGATCAATGGATTCACAGATGCATTCGTTACTAAGCTCAATCCTACGGGAACAGGACTGTTGTTTTCAACATTTCTGGGTGGCACGGGCAACGATGAAGGCAAGGCGATCGCACTCGATCAGGTCGGAAATGCCTACGTGACCGGGAACACAGCCAGTTCCGACTACCCGGTTACGCTAGACGCCTACGATCAAACGCAGGGAGGAAGCGGCAATTTTGACGTTTTTGTCACGAAGCTTTCCACCGCCGGAAATTCGTTATCGTATTCGACGTATATAGGAGAATCCGTCAATGAAAATGGCAATTCGATCGCACTCGATTCCACAGGAGCAGCATATATCTGCGGAATTGGAAACACGGGTTCTCCAACAACTGCGAATGCATTCGACCCTATTCCAAACGGTTTCATTGATGCATACGTACTTAAACTAAATCCGGCCGGAAGCGGATTGAGCTACGCCACCTTTCTCGGCGGAAGTCTCGGGGAATTCGCGTACGCCATTGCCCTCGATCCAGCGAATAATGTCTACGTCACAGGGTACACCAATAGCCAAGAGTTCCCGGCGACAACGAATGCCTTTCAGACGGAATGGGCCGGCGAAGCCGATGCGTTTGTTGCGAAATTGGGTAACTTTGCGATCTCGGGACGTGCTGTTGACGTTTCCGGGGCGGCAGTGCCAAACGCGACCATCGCGTTAAGCGGATCGAGTTCGGAGACGAAACTGACCGATGTCGGGGGGAATTTCATTTTTCTCGATGCCTTGCCGAATCGCCCCTATACCGTTACGGCTTCGAAAGCGGGGACCATCTTCAACCCTTCACTTTTTAATATCGGTTCGCTTGATGACAACCGGAATTTGTTCTTTATTGCCGGCGGAGCACCGGGCGGTGGCGGCGGCGGAAGCAACCTTTCGTTTGCCGCGAATAGTTTCACCGCCAACGAGTCGGGCGGTGCCACGGTTGTTCGAGTTTGGCGGGATGCAGGTACGATCACCTCTACCGTTACCGTTAATTACGCTACATCAGATGCCACGGCGATCGCGGGTCCAGACTATGTAGCGGCGTCCGGCGTACTGACATTCGCACCGGGCGTGACCGAGAGGACGTTTAGCGTATTTGTCAGAGACGATCTTTCGACGGAGGGCATCGAGTCGCTCAACCTGACTCTAAGCAATGCGACCGGCGGCGCAACACTTGGCACAAGTGCTGCAACGTTGAATATTGACGACAACGGCGAACCGCAGATACAATCGGGCGGCTATACGCTCGGTATCGTCAGCATTCCCGGCTCGCTCAAAAACAGGCATATTGTCGGAATTGCCGCTTCGAACACCGACGGAACCGTGTTTGTCGCGGCGGACAACAACTTTATCGAGCCGCCGACCGGCCTGACCAATAGTTGCGGCACGCAGCCCGTCCAATCGAGCTTCGACCTTTTCCGAATACTTCCGAACGGTAATACTACATTGCTCGGAAATTTCCAGATCCCGCACCGTTCCCTCGTGAACCTCGAACTGAGTCCAGTCGACGGTTTGCTCTACACGGTCGGCACCGACCGCAAGGTTTACAGCATTAACCCTGCGGGTGGTCCGGCGGCCGTGTTCAATTCAGATGTCGGTTTTGACACTGACCGATACGGCCTCGAGGCCGATGCCGGCGGCAATCTGATCATGATGCAGTACGGCTCGCCGAACAGCTTTTACCGTGTCGCGGCGGGAACAGGCGCAACATTCCTCGGTAGTTACGCTAATGATTCGGCCGCGAATTTTGGCGACCGGTTCGGTATCCAACCGGACGGCGACTACGTTGTTTATTCGGATGCACCTGCGGGGCGAACACCGCGCGAGTTTGAGATCGACACTACCGGACACATTGACGGGACGCCGTTCAATTTCAGTTATTTGACCGGTTCGAACATGCGAACCCTCGGTTCGAGTTATATTCTATCCAATGGGGCGATCAATCCCGTAACGGGCGATGTGTTTTCGTCCGGAGGCAACTGCTCAGCGGGTTCAAGCGTGATCCTTGCAACCGCCGCAGGCGGCAATTCGTCATCCGTTTCGAGCACGTTTATTTCCGGCATCGGAAATAATTACACGGACGGTGCTGACAATTATAACGCCCGCGGTGTGACCGATCTGGATTTCGGAGCAAGGCGTGACGGGCTTCCCGGCAAATGTCTCTATTTCGCTGACGACTACAATGACGTCATTTATTCGGCTTGCGGATTTGCTCCGACTGCCGCAAATGTTGCTGTTTCCGGCAGGGTTTTCTCGCCGGACGGATCTGGCCTGCGTAACGCGAGCGTTTCTATCACTGATTCTCATGGAAATGTCCGGCGTGTTACCACCGGTTCATTCGGCTATTTCCGATTTGACGAGATCGTAGCGGGCGAATCGTACGTGGTCGCCGTCACGTCTAAACGATACGTATTTTCACCGCGAATTGTTAATCCCACGGACGAGTTAACGGACGTCGATTTTATTCCGCAATAGCGGGTTAGGTCGCTCCCACAATCCGTTAGTAGGGCGTGTCTCCGGCCACGCCTTAAGGGGCCCAATTGGGCCTCTTTTTTATTTGTCTAAACCTTTTCTCGCCGACATTCGTTCATAAGTATGACGAATCAATTTGAACATTCTCCGACGCGTACACTAAACTCGATATATGCCAAAAAAGACACCATCAGGCGAAGAACCATCGGCTGCGATAACGAAAACCTTGTCGGTCCGCTGCCGCTATTGCGGGCAGAAGAATGCGGTCAAGGACGGCTATAAGAATAATTCCGCGAACTGTGGCAAATGCAAGCTGCCGCTCTCGAACGAGCCGCACAAGAAGTTTGCGGACCTATCGAAACACGACTACATCCATCCCGACGACAGCAAGGCCCTGGCCGCCCTGCGTGCAATTCCCGGCATTGATTCAATGCTTAAGAAATTGATCGCCGTCACTTTCGAATCGGCGATCCACGTCGCTCTTATGGCCGGCTCGGTCAAGGTCACTGCGAAGCAATGCCCTGACATTCATGCCAAACTGCAGATCGCCTGCACGACGCTCGGCGTCGATATGCCGGATCTCTTTATCCAGCAGAATCCGATTGTTAACGCCTTTACCTACGGCGTCGAAAAGCCGTACATCGTCTTGCACTCGGCCCTGCTCGAACGTCTTAGCGAAGACGAAACGCTCGCCGTCATAGCCCACGAGGTCGGTCACATCCATTCGGAACACGTCCTGTATCTCACGGCCGCACGTCTGATGGAACTGCTCGCGAATGCCTCGGTCGCTAAGCTAATGCCAGGCTCTGAGATCTTCAAACTGATCGTCTCGATGGGCATCAACAGCGCGTTGCTCGCATGGGCACGACGCGCCGAACTGTCGTGCGACCGAGCCGCCTTGCTCGTCACCCAAGACCCGCACGCCATCGGCCGCACAATGATGAAGCTCGCCGGCGGCACATTCGCCTCGAAGATCGACTACGACCTGTTCCTCGAACAAGGCCGCGAATTTCAGAAGAATTGCGACGAAAAAGGCCTCGACAAATTCTGGGCAAACGTAATAAACGCCGGCCTCACACATCCGCTGCCTGTATGGCGAGTCGCAGAGATACTGACATGGGTCGAGAGCGGCGAGTATCAGGAATTGATGGAAAAGAAATAGTTCAGACTTAATAAAAATATGAAGCGTACTGTGTCCGCCATACTTCTGGCTGCAATTCTTACCGCGTTTTCAGGCCTTTCGATAAACGCCCAATCGAGCGATGACGAGGCCAAATTGATCGCCAAGGCGAAGAAGATCCACGCCGAGGTGATCACGCTCGATACGCATAACGATATCGACACCCGGAACTTCACCGACGCAGTCAATTACACTCAGGATCTGCCGAATCAGGTCAATTTGCCCAAGATGACCCGCGGCGGGCTCGACGTCTCGTGGATGATCGTTTACACAGGACAGGGGCCGCTGACCGACGCCGGTTACAAGGCCGCCTACGCAAATGCCATCGACAAATTCGACGCGATCCATCGCCTTACCGAAAAGATCGCACCAAACCAGATCGAGCTGGCACTCACGTCAAAGGACGTTCGCCGCATCAACAAAGCCGGCAAAAAGATCGCGATGATCGGCGTCGAAAATGCCTATCCGGTCGGTACCGACCTCGCCAATATCAAGGATTTCGCGGCACGCGGGGCGCGTTATATGTCGCTCAGCCACAACGGCCACAGCCAGTTTGCAGATTCGAACACCGGCGAGGGTGACAAGGTCTGGCTTCACAACGGCCTCAGCGATCTCGGCAGACAGGCCGTCGCCGAGATGAACAAATGGGGCATCATGATCGACCTGTCGCACCCGTCGAAAGAGTCGAATATCCAAGTCTTAAAACTCACAAAAGCACCGGTCATCGCCTCGCACTCAGGTGCTCGTGCCCTCTGCGATCACAGCCGAAATCTGAGCGACGAAGAACTCGAACTGATCAAACAAAACGGCGGTGTCGTCCAGGCGGTCGCGTTTCGCAATTATGTCAGCAAGGAAAAGAGCGAGTTGCGTTCGAAACTCTCCGCCGAGATCAGCGCCGAACTTGCTGCGAAAGAGGGCTTTACGATCCTCGCCCGTGCCGACGCAATGAAACTGCCTGAGGCCGAACGCAATGTCTATATGACCAATGTCCGTGCATTCCGCACAAAGATTGCTCCGATCATCAAAGAGCGTCTCGCCGGAAAGGCCCCCGACGTTAACGTCAAGGATTTCGTCAACCACATCGATTATCTCGTTAAAAAGATCGGTATCGACCACGTCGGCATCTCGTCCGATTTTGACGGCGGTGGCGGTGTCGAAGGCTGGGACGATGCGTCGGAAACCCTAAATGTAACCATCGAACTCGTCCGCCGCGGCTACACCAAAAAACAAATAGCCAAACTCTGGAGCGGCAACCTGCTCAGAGTCCTCGACGATGTTCAAAAAGTTGCCAAGCGACTGCAGGCCGAAGAATAGATCGACGGGAACGATTTAGATCAATTGAAGCTCCTTAGAGCCGCCCGGATGACGCGCAATTTTGTATCTATTTCGGAGTTTATTGAGCTATAATTCCTGAAATGCTCGTCGTAATGACCACAACCTCGTCGCTTGGTCAGGCCGGTGACCTGGCGGAAAAGATCGTAGCGTCAAAACTCGCCGCTTGCGTTCAGATCCTGTCGCCGATGACCGCTGTCTACGTCTGGGAAGGGAAAATGCAAAAGGAAAGGGAGCACTTGCTCCTGATAAAGACGCTCGAAGAAAAATACGACGACCTTGCCGCCCTTATCACCGCGACACATAGTTATGACATTCCCGAGATCGTCGCGATCAGTGCCGAAAAGGTTTCCGGGCCTTATCTTGAGTGGATGAGGCAATCCCTCTAAGTGAAAAAAGGACTGGAAAATTAGATACTTCCGATACACTACTTCTTCCCATTATCGATACCCGCATAACAGGTCTTGATAATGAAATCCACAGCGTCGCGGGGCGAATCGGTCAGGTAGATAAGGCCAAGGTCCTCGCTGCTGATGTACTTTTCGTTGAGCATCGTCGAGGTTATCCACTGCAGCATTCCGCGCCAGTATTGTGAACCGAAAAGCACGACGGGAAAGTTGCGGATCTTCTTCGTCTGGATCAGCGTCAAGGCCTCGAACAGCTCGTCCATCGTGCCGAAACCGCCCGGGAAAATGACGTAGGCGTTGCTGTATTTGATGAACATGGTCTTGCGGACCATGAAATATTTGAACGTCAGCGACTTGGTCAGATACGGATTTGGCAACTGTTCGAACGGCAATTGGATGTTGCAGCCGACCGATACCGCGCCTGCCTCGTGAGCGCCTTGATTTGCAGCTTGCATGATGCCCGGGCCGCCGCCCGAAATGATCTCAAAACCGGCCGCACCGAGTAAGAGACCGACCTCACGAGCAGATTGGTACATCGGATCGTCGGGATGCGTTCTGGCAGAGCCAAAGATCGACACTCCGCGGGTGATCGTCGCCAGCTCGTCAAAACCGTTTACAAACTCGCCCATGATGCGAAACGTGCGCCACGAATCGGACGTCCGATACGGATCGTCAGGCTCAGGCGAGCGAAGCAAGATCTCATCGTCGGTCAGGTGCCAATACCCGGGCTCGGTCTCGCGTTCCTTCGCCTCAGCAACGGTCGCCGGAACCGCGATCTTTTTTTTACGGCTCACCGTCGGCTTGGATTTGGTTGTTTTTTTAACTGCCATTTTAGTAAATGCAGAATTATGAATGCAGAATGATGAATCTAAGAAAGAGAATTCATCATTCTGCATTCATCATTCATAATTGTTCAGATCCCCATAATGTTATAACCGCAATCGACGTAGATCGTTTCGCCGGTGATGCCGCTCGAGAGATCGCTGACGAGGAACATCGCGGTATTGCCGACCTCGGTCTGCGTTACGTTCCGCTGGAGCGGCGAACGCTGGCCGACGTAGGCGAGCAGCGAGCCCATCCCTTTGACGCCGCGTGCCGACAGAGTGTTTATCGGCCCGGCGGAGATGGCGTTAACGCGGATGTTGTGTTTACCGAGATCGGACGCGAGATAGCGTGTCGAGGCCTCGAGTGCGGCCTTGGCGACGCCCATTACGTTATAATTCATCACGACCTTTTCGGCGCCGTAATACGTCATCGTTATGATCGAACCGCCGTCCGTCATCAACGGTTTCGCGGCCGCCGAGATCTGTGTGAGCGAATAGGCGCTGATCTCGAGAGCTGTGCGAAATGCGTCGCGTGTGGTATCAACAAACTCGCCCTCCAACGCTTCTTTCGGAGCAAACGCGATCGAATGAACAAGAAAATCGAGCTTGCCGTATTTCGCCTTGACCGCAGCGAACGCAGCATCGACCTGGTCCTGATCGGACACATCGCACGGCACGACCAGCGAACCATCAAGCGTTGCGGCCAGTTCCTCGACGTTCTCCTTGATCCGCTCCGCCTGATAGGTAAACGCCATCTTCGCTCCCTGTCCGGCACAAGCCACCGCACAAGCCCAAGCGATCGACCGCTTATTAGCGACCCCGAATATCATTCCGACTTTATCTTTAAGCATATTCTTTTTGTTCAGAGTGCAAGCTTTAGCTTGTTCCTCCGCGCGCCAGAATACAAGCTAAAGCTTGCACTCTGAACGCTATTCCGACACATAAACCTTCTGCAGCATCTCAAAATCCAGCATCCTGATGTCGATATCGACGGGCGTTTCGGTGAAACGCCGTGTGATCAGCATGCCGCGGAGCTGTTCTTCTTCGTCGAGCGTCATCTGCGTGACGAGCACGAGCATAAGGCGCAAACGCAATCTGCTTTTCGCTTCCGCCAGGTTTTTCTTGGCAAGCGAGACTTTTTTGAGCATCGACTCGATCTTTTCCTGCCTTACGTCGGGCGTAACGAGAAACGAAACCTCGATGCATGTGATCAGGTCGTGTTCAACCAAAATGCCGTCAAAGGCCGCACCGCCGATATTGACGTGACGCATCAGCGGAAGGTTCTCTTCCTGTTGGATCTGTCGCAATGCCAGGTCTTCGGCGACGATGTATGCCGTCAGAAGATCGGTCAGCGAATCGCCGCCGACGTT
>CAZVDM010000006.1:0-47808 GCA_964625555.1 uncultured Chloracidobacterium sp. | reverse complement strand
GGGACATTGGTGGCCGGAACGTTTGATGTCACGCCCTGAGTGGCGTGCGGGCTTGGGTCGGGCGGGCTGGATGAAACGCCCTCACCGCCGAGCGGGCTATCGCAGGTGACGTCGAAGATATCGCCGTAGCGGTCGCGAGCCTCAGCCTCATCGTCAAGCTCATCGTCCGTGTCCGTAATTGTCGTATCCTTTTCATGCATGTATTATATTATATCTCATAAATGCAACAACAGTTAGGGTTTTTGTTGGATCGAAAAATTATTTGGTCAATTTCGGCTCTATGGTAAAATTCTCGAATGCCACGAATTTCCCTTTCTCGACACATATCGAAAGTTGCGTTTGCGCCAACGCTGCTCGGCGGCCAGCCGGTAAAGGTGTCTGGCGTGATCGTTTATAATTTTGTTCCGTAAGATCGCGTTATGACCGAAATGATCGCTTTGCGGCCGGCGGTGGAGGAGGACGGAGAATTCCTCTTTTCGGTCTATGCTTCGACGCGGCGGAGCGAGGTGTCGGCGTTCGGGTGGACTGATGAGCAGCAGGACGCGTTTTTGCGGATGCAGTATGAGATGCGGCGGCGATCCTATGCGATGCAGTATCCGCAGGCTGAAAGCCGCGTCATTCTCTGCGACGACGCTCCCGCAGGTTCCTTAATTATTGACCGGACGGCGAGTCATATTTCACTGACCGATATCGCCGTTTTGCCCAAATTCCGGAGACGAGGCATCGCCGGACAGATCATCGCAGATCTTAAGCACGAGGCCGAACGTGCGGGCCTGCCGGTCGTTCTGTGTGTGGATAAGGGCAATCTGCAGGCGAGAAAGCTCTACGAGAGGCTCGGATTTGAGCCGGCGGGCGAGACGGAATTGACGATCGAAATGCGTTGGAAAGGCATGCGGGACGCGAAATGAGCTCGACAGATTCGTTGCCGCAGTGCCATTCTTCACGTCCGCTTTTTCACAATATCTGGTATATTTGAATCGGAATATTGCTGCATTTCACACTTTTTTATTTGAAGGCATGTCGATAGCGTTTAGTACTGATATTGAGCCTCTCGAGCTTCCGGACAAGCAGGGCTTTGCCGGACAGGTCGATTCCATGTTCAAGGCAAGTCTTGACGAGGGTCCAATGATTGAGATGTCGCTCGTCAAGCTGACAGAGATCGTTTGCAGCGACGTTCAGGAGAATTTTTCGCTTCTGTTCCGTTCACACTCTGACACGCCGCCCGAGCAGGGCATTTATCGGATGGAACATGAGTCGCTGGGCTCGATGGACATTTTTCTCGTACCGGTGAAATTGGATGAAACAGGTCTTTATTTCGAAGCGGTTTTTAATAACTTGAAGCATTAGTCGGAAGGAACAGAAAGATGAATATCTCTCGTCGAAAATTTCTCGGTGCGGCGCCGGTGCTGACAGGCGCGGTCCTGGGACTGCGCACGTCACTTTTCGGACAGTCCGCGGCCGGTTCGGATGCGCTTTCGGAGCTTGATTGGGACTCGTTCTATCCATTCATCGGCACCGATTTTACATTCGGCCGGGGCGGGAATGCGGCTTCGTTAAAGCTGATCTCGATGCGCGAATCGGCTCCGGAGGGAACAAAAGGCGCGAACCAAAAGAAGTGCTTTGTAATGCGGTTTCAGGGGCCGTACGGAAATGTGCTGAAGCAGAATACATACTCTGTCAACCACTTTAATCTCGGCGATTTCGATCTGTTCATCACCGACGGCGGCACGGTGGGCCGCGAGCAATATTACACGGCGGTGATCAACCGCCTTATTGGTTAGACGAATTGAGGAGCGAAATATGTCGACCAGATTCCTATCCGAGATCAGACTGATGAGTTTTGGCTTTGCACCGCAGGGTTGGGCTCAGTGCAACGGCCAGTTACTGCCGATCAATCAGAATCAGGCACTGTTCTCACTTCTGGGCACGACGTACGGCGGCAACGGAGAGACGAATTTTGCTCTGCCTGATCTGCGCGGAAAGGTTCCGATACACGAGGGCAGCGGGTTTGTACTCGGCCAGACGGGCGGCGAACAGGCTCATACGCTGACGCAGTCTGAAATGCCGCTGCACGTCCATTTTGAGAACGCTGCGACGATCAACGGAACAACGCCGGCGCCGCTTGGGAACATACTTGCCCAGGCACTCAACGCATACCACCCGTTTAGTTCGCCGGTCGCGATCAACCCGGGAACGGTGACGAATGTCGGCGGCAGCCAGGCCCATTTGAATATGCAGCCATTTCTGACGTTGAACTATTGCATCGCCTTGACCGGTATTTTTCCATCGCAGAATTAGGAGAACCGTATGTCACAGCCATATGTTGGTGAGATCAGAATGTTTGGCGGCAACTTCGCCCCGGCCGGTTGGATGTTCTGCTCGGGCCAGCTTTTGCCGATCTCCGAGTACGAAACATTATTCCAATTGATCGGAACGTCATACGGTGGTGACGGCCAATCGACATTTGCCCTGCCGGACCTGCGCGGGCGGATCCCGATCCATCAGGGTAACGGTTTTATTCTCGCTGAGGCCGCCGGGGCCGAAGAGGTCACGTTGACGGTCAATCAAATTCCGGCCCATACCCATCCGATGGTGGCGTCAGCGGCCCCCGGCTCGACAAATTCGCCGCAGGGAAACGTTGTCGCCGAGCAGCCGACGCTGAACCTGTTCATCGACGACATTCCGAATTCGAACCTTGCTCCGCAAGCGGCCACGTCGGTCGGCGGCAATCAGCCGCATACGAATTTTCAGCCGTATTTGTGCGTTAATTTTATTATTTCGATGTTTGGCATTTTTCCGTCTCCGAACTAAGGAGTATTTCTATGGCAGATCCATTTGTAGCTGAGATTCGTGTCTTTCCGTTCAATTTTGCACCGGTCGGCTGGGCAAAGTGCAACGGACAGCTATTACCGCTTTCGCAAAATACCGCTCTATTCTCACTGCTCGGCACGACCTATGGCGGGAACGGCAAATCGAATTTTGCCTTGCCTAATTTGCAGGGCAATGCCCCGATGCATCCGGGCCAAGGGCCGGGGCTTTCCCTGCACGATCTCGGTGAGACGGGCGGCTCACAATTTGTTACGCTGCTCGAGTCTGAGATCCCGGCTCATACGCACACGATCAGGGCGTCGTCCGATGACGCTGATCTGAAGTCACCGACGGCCACGCGTTCACTTGCAAGATCGATCGGCGGTTCGGCTTATGCTCCCGGAAACAGCCCGGCCGCCCAAATGGCGGCCCAGACACTGTCGCCGGCCGGCGGCTCACTGCCGCACAATAATATGCAGCCTTTTCTGACCTTGAATTTCTGCATTGCTCTGCAAGGGGTATTTCCGCCGCATCCCATAAAGAAGAGATCTTAATGACTTTACAGGAAACAATAGTTGCCGATATGACCACGGCGATGAAGGCGAAGGATCCGGACAAATTGTCTGTCCTGCGGATGGTCAAGGCCAATCTGATGAACCGCACGATCGATAAGGGCGGCGAACTGACGGACGATGAGGTGCTGAAAGCATTGCAGTCGTTGGTCAAACAGCGGCGTGATTCGATCGAGCAATATGAGTCGGCGGGACGGACCGAACTTGCGGCAAAAGAGGCGGCCGAGATCGCGGTGATAGAGGTCTATTTGCCGCAGGCTGCATCGCAGGACGAGGTAAATGCCGCCGTTGAAGCTGCGGTTGCCGAAACCGGAGCCTCGTCGATGAAGGACATGGGAACGCTGATGAAAGCCACGATGGCCCACCTCGCCGGAAAGAACGCCGACGGCAAAATGGTCAGTGAGGCCGTGAAAGCTCGGCTCGGTTAAGAGACTTGCCCACGAAATACACTAAAGGCACGAGGGGAATAAATTCTCCTTTTGTGTCTTTTGTGTTTTTCGTGGGCAATTTCTTTTTCTGATACTTTTCTCGCCGGTCTTTCGCCTTATCGGTTGAAGGCAATTTTGCCTAACGACATCGATAACGGAGAAAGGTTATGGCTACAAATTTTGCGACAGAATTTCCTACGACAGAACTCGCGGCTCGGCGTGCGCGGCTATCATTTGAACACCGCTTTTTTCTCGCAGTTGCAGTACTATTTCCGCTGGTCAACATCATCGGATTTGCACCTTCATATTACTTCAAGACCTTTACTACAGCACCGCCGCTGCCGAGCCTGCTAGTTCATGTTCACGGACTCGTGATGACTGCCTGGATCGTTTTGATAAGCGTTCAGGCAACCCTGATCTCAGCCAAAAAGATAAAGCTGCACATGACGCTCGGCATATTGGGCTGCGTCGTGGCGGCCGCCGTCGTGGTGGTCGGAACTATGACCGGCTATGCGATGTTTGCCCGCGGATCGACATTTCCGGGCTATACGCCTGCCGAATTTTTCATTATTCCGATGGGCGACATCGTCAAATTTATCATCATCTTCGGAGCGGCGATCTACTATCGCAAGAACGCGGCAAACCACAAACGGCTCATCCTTGTAACGGTCCTCAACTTTATGCCGTCGTCACTCGCACGCTTTCCGTTCGCGTTCGTGCCCGAGCTCGGAGCGATCTGGTTCCTCGGCGTCCCGGCGTTGCTCGGCGTAATATTCCTGGCGGTGGATACATACAAGAACGGCAAGATGAACCGGGCATTTGCGGCGGCTGTCGCCTTGATCGTTGCTGCCGGACCTGTCGAATCAATGATCACCAAAACCGAAGCGTGGACACGGTTTGCCGAGTGGACGATCAGCTGACACGGCATGCATGAATTGAAATGGGAAAACGGGCCCGAGAGCCCGTTTTTCATTTTGTCAGGGGTTAAATCCTTCGAGCTCGGAACCGGGACAGATCAGCAGCAGTGCCCGTTCGATCTTTTCGGCCGAACCCGACAGCAGTAAGGTGTCGCCCGCACAGAGCTTGTAACCGGCCCCGGGACTGACCTTTGTCTTGCCGTCGCGGATGACTGCGAGGACGGTCGCTCCGGTCTGACCGCGAAGGTCGAGATCGCCAAGATCGCGGCCGGCAGCCGGTGATTCTGCCGTGAGCAGGACGGTCTGAGTGACTGCCTGATGGAGCGCTTCGTTGAGGTTGCCCATCTCGATCTGCGGTATCGACGGGCTGCGGAGCATTTCATAGCCTTGACGGCGAATACGGCCGATCTGGTCCTCAATGGTAGTTCGCGGCAGGCCGAAACGGTGGAGCACGCGCGAAAATATCTCGATACTCGTCTCAAATTCCTCCGGAATGACCTCGTTCGCGCCAAGACGCAGGAGCTCCGTGATCTCGGCCGTATATCGCGTACGGACGATAATATGCAGATCCTTGTTCAAGCTGCGGGCCAGAGCCACTGTACGGCGTCCGGCTTCGGGATCGGACATGGCGAGCACCAGAACCCACGCCTTATCGACCGCTGCGTGCGTCAACACTTCGCGGCGGGTGGCGTCGCCGAAGTTGATCTTTTCGCCCTTCTCCTTGGCACTGCGGACGTTCTCGGCGTTGACGTCGAGGATGGTGTACGGAACGCCGACCGAACGCAAGACTCGCGCCAGGTTGCGGCCGTTGAGACCGTATCCGACGATGACGACGTGATGATCGAGCCCTCCGCTCGACGTGAGATGTATGTCTTCCGAAACGCTTTCGTCATCGGCGTCACCACCGCGAGAGAAGACCGATTGCAGACCGTAACCGATACGCGGTGCAAGGGCGATCAGGAACGGCGTCGCGATCATCGATATTATGGAAGCCGCCAGAAAGGTCTGATAGTCGCTCTCGGGCAAGAGTCCGGCACCTTGTCCGGATTTCGCAAGCACGAATGAGAATTCACCGATCTGAGCTAGCCCGATTCCGGCCATGACGGCAACACGCTGCGGCGAGCCGAGGATCCGGATGATCGCATAGATGATCAGGGCTTTGGCCAAGACGAGAGCAACGACCACGACCATTACAATGGCGATGTTCTGAACAAAAGCCGAAAGCGACAGCAGTATTCCGATCGATACGAAGAATATACTGTTAAAAATATCGCGGAAAGGCAGCACTTCGGCAGTGACCTGATGGCTGTAATCCGAATCGGCGAGCACCATACCGGCGATAAATCCACCGAGGGCGAGCGACATTCCAAAATGCGCGGTGACCCACGACATGCCGATGCAGAGCAGGACGACCGTCAGCAAAAAGACCTCAGGGCTGCGAAGGCCGACCATTCGGCCGAGAAATTTGGGCAGCAACAGCCACGCACCGAGTACGATCAGAGCCAGCGCCAGCAGCGAGCCGCCGAGGTCGATCAATACGGAGGACAGCGTCATGTCGCCCTTGCCGCCAAGCATCGGTATCATCAGCAGCATGAAGACGATGCTAATGTCCTGAAAAAGCAAAACGCCGACTCCGGCACGGCCATGCGGAGCATCGACCTCGCGCCGGTCGACGTAACTCTTGAGCACGATCGCGGTGCTGGAAAGGGCAACAAGGAAGCCAAAGAATACGGCCTGATTAAGTTCCCTGCCGAGGAATATTGCTATACCCGCGACCGCGCCGACGGTCACCAGGACCTGAAGTCCGCCGCCGATCAGAACAAGACGTTTCATCTCGCGCAGGCGGCGAAGCGAAAATTCGAGTCCGATCGTAAACAGCAGCAGCATTACGCCTATCTCGGCGAGGATCTCGACGCCTTCGACGTCCTTGATCAACCCGAGGCCGTACGGCCCGATCGTGATGCCGGTCAACATAAGGCCGACAAGCAAAGGCAGTTTCAGCCTGAGGCACAGAAATGCCACAGGCACTGAAACAAGAAAGATAATAAGTAGATCAGTAAAAAGCTGGGGTGTATGCATTAAGTCCGCTCCGGCGGCGCGTGAGCCGCAAATTAAAATAGCGCAAGTGCCCTTTTCATGAGAAAAAGGCCCGAATTTTCAAAAATCGAATGTTTTGATGGACGCTATGAAAGAGGCGGAGCCCGGCCCCTTAGCCGTGAAGCAGCCTGAAAAGAAGTGAAAGCACGCGGAGCCGAAATGCCTGCCTTACCATTCGCTCGCAACGTTGCTAAAGATAGCGTGAAGCCGAACCGGGCGAGAAACGCGCTTTGCAGATCGCGGTTGAAATGGCTGTCATCGCGACCGGCCGTTTCGCGGTCCTTTTCGATGCGGGGGACATTTTCTTCGTATTGGATCCTATCGCTGTCGACGGCCCTTAACGCCGTACTTTGATAGGATTCCTGAACAGGAAATGGAAACAGGCGAATTCCCTCGCCGCACGAAAACAACAACGCCGCCATTACGCCGTACAAAGACAAAACGCGCAATAAGGGAAGCAACCTATTGAAAACAAACAGATCCATGGCGTCTTGTTAGGATAACAAAGCGAAAGGCAATGAATCAATGGCCATACGTTGGATGGTCGTGGGGAGTTTTTCTGACTGTTTCACACTGACACGACAGTGCTTACTTATCGTCACCGACCTTTGCGTCTTTTACCTCGGTTTCGAAACGGCGGTAGTCGCCGTATTTTATGAGGTTATTGATGTTGATGCCTGCGAAGAGGATCTTGATCTGGAGATTGATGTCTGCCTGGGACGGCAGCCAGATCTCGTTGTTGATGAGCTCGTTGTCGATGGTGAATGAGGCACCGCTCTTGGCCTTGGCAAGGAAGTTTCCGGCACTTTTTGACAGCACCGCCTCGAGGCGGACGACCTGCTTTGTGGCAGAGTCGACCCAAACAGCTCCTGTGCAAAGTGCAAAGAGCTTTTCGTTGCGCGTTTGCGGTTTGAACGTCGGATTTGGTTCGTAATCGAAAACGATCACGTCGCGGCCCTTGAAGCGCTCACGCCGCGGATTGGTTAGCAAACTTCCCTTCAATGCGTCCGCGATAGTTATTCGTTGCCCTTCGCCCTTGGGCTGGCCGACGGCACCGGACGCGACCTCGCGTTTTTCTTTCGCCGCGGCTTTCTTTTCGATCTCGGCAACCTGCTTTTGCGCGTCCTTGTCCTCGTTCTCCTGATCGGAGGGCGAAAGAGGTTTGCCGTTTTTCTCGATCAGACGATTGATGCGATAGCCTTTGTAGAACGTCAGGAGGCGTTTTTCGGATGTTTTCTCGACCAGATTGCCGGCAGCGTCTCTCTCTCGGTCGATTCGGAGTTCGGTGTAGCTGTAGTTTTCGAGGATGTCGTTGACCTTGTCGGCGTTGACACGGATCTCGTCGAGCAATGACTTGATGTCAGGTAACGGTTCGTTCGAGACCTGGGGAAAATCGAAGAGATCATTGGCCACGGGTTGGTTGATCTTTACGTCTTCGATAGCTATCTCGGTCGTGTCGCCGTTGATCCGCCATTTGATCCAGTGGGGAATTTGCACGCCGTTTACGTTGCGATAATCGTAGTAATCATAGGCTTTGGTCTCGAAACCCCGTTCGATCACTTCGCGGAACAGAAGTTTGGTCGTACGGTCGAAATAGAGTTGGATGCGGACCCCTTTCGCGGTCGTAAGCAATACGAGATCGTACTGTTTGTCGTAAAGCGTCGTCACGCCGCCCGATGCAAGTTTGGTCTTTTCGGCCTTTGTGTTTAGCCAGCGAGTGTTGCGATAGAGGGCCTCGGCCTGGAAATCGTTGGCCGATTTGCCGGTGATGGTCCGGAGGCCGTCCTTTGAATCGCGCATCCAGCCGGATTTGCCGTTGTACCCGCTCGAGATTTCGAAACCGCCCAGGTCGTAGGCTTCGCCATACATCTTGCCGCCTGCGGAATACGAAGCGTATTTCCCGTCAGCACCGTCTGCCAGGCGTTTGATCGTACCGTTCATCTGCCACGAGGCAACGGATCTGAGTGCCTTTTCTCCGCCAAGTGCTTTGTTTGCGGCGGCGAGAATTTTGGACGGAGATTGAGCGGAGGCGGAAGTGGGCAGCAGCAGTTGCAGCGGCAGAACGAGCAAGAGCAGCAAACTGAATTTCATATGTGGCTAAACCTTTATCTTGCGGTAGTCGTGATGATAATAGATGAGCGGGGCACCGGTACGGATGTCTGCGTTTTCAACCGAGCCGACGATGATCGTATGATCGCCTCCGTCGAATACGCTGGCGACGCGGCATTCGAGCGTGACGAGCGCATCGGCGAGCATTGGGAGGCCTTCGGTCGACTCGTACACTTGGGTGCCGTCAAATTTGTCCATCGACGGCTCAGCGAATCGCTGCGAAATATGCTGCTGATGTTCGCCGAGGATGTGCACGACAAACGCCTGGCGCTCGAGGAACGCATAGTGGCTCGCCGTTTCCTTGTGAATGCAGGCAAGCACCATCGGCGGCGACATCGACACTGAACAAAACGCGCTGACCGTCAAGCCATGCGGCCGTCCCGCTGTGTCGGCTGTGGTCATTACGGTAACGCCGCTCGCAAAACGGCTCATCGCGGACCTGAATTCTTCGTTTGTGATCATGTTGAAACGCTGAAAACGATTCTACAGTTCAGTCGGCGTATTTTCCACTTGGCTTGAAATGTATTCGGGTTTTGTTGAAGCTGCAAGAATAATTGAGGAGCGGTGGCTAGGAGGCAGGAAACTCAGCTCCATAAAGTAAAAGGATGGCTGCAACTATTGCTGCAGCCATCCGATAAGGCAGCATCACCTGCCTTTCAACGACCGAGGCCGTCATACCCCTTGATCTGAACCGTTTCCGGTTCACGTTCCGAGCGTTCCTTTTCAGTCATTCCCGAACCGATATTGTACTTACCGTACATTCTAAATCTACAAGGTTTTTTGCCGCGCGTATGTACGCTATCACACATAAGAAAAAACGCGCCCCAGCTCATCAGTTTTAGTGCGCAAACGCACAGACATGCCGACGCCGGGGTGTTCAAATACAGAAAAGTCGAACGTTGACTCGACGAATTTTGAAAACTGAGATCTCACAATCGGAGATCGAGGATCTGCAGGAAGGAGAAAGATCGTGCTTTGGACAATTATCTTAATATTATTAGTTTTATGGGCGTTAGGTTTTAGTTTCGCTGGTGCAGCGACCGGGAATCTCATTCACATCCTGCTCGTTGTTGCTGTCGTGGTGCTGATCCTGCAGTTGGTCCGAGGACGGCGCGTTTAGTTTTTCAGCTCTTGAGCTAATGCGGGATTAAGTTGCCCGATGTTGTACGGCTGCCGGAAACGGCAGCCGGTTTTTTTTGCGCCAAAAAAGGGAAAGCAATGATCTGCCTTCCCTCTTTTTTTCGCATCCGACCCGAATATTAGGTTTGTATGAATCGCCGGATCGAGCGCGAATAGCGTTAACTTGTTACCTTCCTGCGTTCGCGTTTCCGTTTGCGATCTGTGCGGGTGTTTCGATCTTGCCGTCGCTGCCGGCCCGAATAAAGAAAATCCACATCAGAATGAACATTAACGCCAGTCCAATGGCTGCAGTGACGATACCCCAACGAGTAAATCTAAACGCCTTGGCCGTGTCTTCGCGAACGACGACGTCTTTTCCATCAACATGTATTACATCTTTCGACATATTGTTCACCTGAAACAATAGACTATCTTCATCGGTCAACCGAGTATGTACGGCGGCGCACAAACGCGGGAATTGCTTGCCGGGCGCAGATATAATCGATCGTGATCCTAATATTGATCTCGATTGATCTCGCGGTGTGTGGCCTACCGCACAGAACGATGTTGTTTCGTTAGTTAGACTTGGCATAGATACCGGGGATTGGCACTCTTCCTGTGTTGACCAAAAATATTCGCCAAAAGCCGGGATCGTTTGGAACATTAATACCGAAGAGTTAAGGAGAAATAATATGAGAGAAAAATACAACGAAGAACAAGACCTTTCTAATTCGAACAGCGGCTTTCGCAACGGATTTACGTATTTTCTGATCGGCAGCAGCATCGGAGCGGTGCTCGCATTACTTTTTGCTCCCAAATCCGGCAGCGAGTTGCGTGGTGAGATCGCTGACGTTTCCCGCAAGGGCTATGACGCAACGCTTGAGAAGGCGAAAGAAATGAAAGAGCAGTCGGCCGAAGTGATCCAGAACGTACGGGAAAAGGCCGACAAAGTGTACGATTTTGCCGCGAGCAAACTCGCCAAAGGCGAAGCCGCGATGGACAATGCGGTAGAAACGGCGACCGGAGCCGTCGTGGACGGCCTCGATAGCCTCAAAGATGACGCCGCGAATATAACTGGAAAAGGCGGGAATGCCCGCCGAGCCTCGAGCATTATGTAGGCCGGACAAGGAAAACATGATTTGAAAGACTTGGCCGGCCGCAGATACGCGGTCGGCCAAATGATTTAAGAACGACTCTCCCGAAAGGCAAAGGCCTGAGGACAATCATATGTACAAGACGAATTTATTAAAAATATCACTGCTCGCGATGGTCGCGATCATCTCCACGTTTACGGCTGCACAGGCACAAAACCGGGCTTATAACGGTACTGACCGTCAGCTAGAGACGCTGCTTGGGCGGATCGAGACGCAGACAGACGCATTTAGCCGCGAAATTGACCGTTCGCTCGACCGCAGCAACATCGACGGCACGACTCGTGAAGATTCGATCACCGCAATGGTGTCAAATTTTGAGCAAGCGACCGATGCCCTGAAAAACAACTTTACAACGCGCCGTTCGTCGGCAAGTGATGTACAGGAAGTGTTGAACCGCGCTATATCGATCAACACCTTTATGCAAAACAACCGTGTCACAACGCTCGCACAGCGGCAGTGGACGCAGCTTCGCAACGAGTTAAATCTCCTCGCGAGCAGCTACCGCGTGACGTCGAACTGGAACGCGGTGACAACAACCAACGGCGGCTCGGTAAGCAATGCCGAGATCCGCACGTTGATCACACGGATCAAGACGCGAAGCAATGCGTTTCGGCTATCTGTGGGGCGTTTGAACCGCGGCAACACGCGTGGTGCGTTCGGGGAGATCACACAGGACCTGTCGACATTTGACGTCGCACTGGACGATCTTAACCGCAGCCTGAACCGACGTAATGCCGATAACGGAAATATTCAGGACGTCCTGACGCCTGCTTCGTCGATCAATAGTTATCTTGGTTCGGTCCGTACGAACAATGAAGTGACGAATAAATGGAGCCTGCTTCGCAGCGATCTGACGACGCTCGCAAGCTATTACCGCGTAAGCTGGAATGGAAACGACGTTATCATGCCGGGCGACCAGTGGGGACAAAACGGAAGTTTTGATTCGCGTTTGACGGGTACCTATCGGTTGAATACGGCGCAGAGCGACAACCTTACGACAATAGTCGATCGAGCGATCGTAAACGCTAATTACCAGGCAAATCAGCGTGACCGTATGCGTCGCAACCTCGAACGCCGTCTGCTTTCGCCTGACTCGTTGTCGTTCGAAAAAAACGGCCAGCAAGTGACGATGTCATCGACAAATGCGTCGTCGGTCGTGCTTACGGCTGACGGACGCGATCAGACAGAGACATCGCCCAACGGACGCACGGTGACGACCAATGTCACTGCGACGAACCGCGAACTGACGATCAGCTACGAGGGCGACCGTATGAACGACTATAACGTCGTATTTACGCCTATCGGCAATCGACAGCTTAAGGTGACCCGTCGTATCTATCTCGAAAACCAGAGCCAGACGGTGACCGCGACTAGCGTTTACGACAAGATCAGCCAGACGCCTGATTGGAACACCATCGGGAATACAAACGGCACGACGTCGGACGGCTTTGCTGTTCCGAACAATACGCGCGTCACAGCGACCCTGAACACCGTACTTTCCACCCGGACGATCCGTGACGGCGATCAGTTCTCGATGACTGTAACGTCACCTTCGCAATTCAACGGCGCAGTCATCACCGGAACCGCAAACGGGGACAAGTCGGGTTTGGTGTCGGGACGTGCGAATATGTCGCTGACCTTTGACACGATCAGGTTGACGAACGGGAATGTGTACCGATTTGCAGGTATCGTCGACGAGGTTCGCTCGGCGAACGGCAACACGGTCAACGTCAATAACGAAGGCTCGATCCGCGACAGCAATCAGACGACCAAGACCGTAACTCGTGCGGGCGTCGGTGCGGTTCTAGGTGCGATCATCGGTGCAATTGCCGGCGGTGGCCAGGGTGCGGCGATCGGTGCCGGTATCGGAGCCGGGGCAGGTGCGGGAACGGTCATTCTTCAGGGCCGCGACAATCTCGAGCTTGGGGTAGGATCGACATTCCTGATCACAGCAACAGCACCGACAAACGTACGTTAGCCGGACAATCTTGACCTCGGACGAGGCTCGGTCCGATAGGACGCGGCAGCACGCTACAATGCGGGCTGCCGTTTTTTTTTGCACTAGCCGTTCGACTGGGCACATGTTTGCGAGACATGACACCAGTCAGATCGTTTGACGTCGTAGGCGATCATTTCATGATGGGAAACTCATTGATCCTGAAGGCTTCTTCATATGCAGGATCGCCGCCAAATTTCGGGAACTGGCCATACTACGGTTTTTCAGACCCGCCGTTCTCTAAACCTTTCGTCTTTATCCGCGATACCTCTGCCTCTTATAGATCCAGTCGATTCTCGATCAAGTACACTGTCATACCAAAAGCGTTCAATTCCATGAATTGACTCTTGTCAACAAATTTACAGGCAGGGCCGTCGGTTCGCGATCTGATCATATTGAGAATACAAAAAAGGGCTGCCCTACTCAGACAGCCTTTTTTATTGCCGGTTTTTGTCGTATCTAAACTCTGCTTCCGCGGACTAGTTGTAGAACCAGCACGACCAGTGCGACAACGAGCAGGATGTGAATCAGATTTCCCACGGCAGCACCCGCAAAGCCGAATCCGAGAGCCCAGAGAACCAAAAGTACAAGTATTATCGTCCAAAGCATGATCTTTCTCCTTTATCTTTTATTTATGACCTGTTTCATTTCAAAAATTAAAATTTCGGCGGGAACCGATTGAACATATTAGTGGATGCCCTAGGTGTGGTTGGTTCCCGCCGGACAGGACCAGGTGATCCTGCCGTTAAGATCTTTTCGTCGACCGCCTCACACCGTGTGCGGTAATGACGAATATTTAGGCTCAATGCGTCAACGCGCCTGCCGATCCGCCGAGTTCGAAATAGCAAGTGCATGCCGCATTCTCGACGCGTTCGCGGTCGCGGATCTTTACACCGCCGCGCGAATAACTGATGAGATTACTTTCACGCAGTTCAAACGCCATCCGCGAAACGCTCGGCCGATTTACGCCTAAAATGCGTGATATCTGCTCATGCGTTAGGCTCATTTTGCTGCGGCCCGAACGGTCCTGGACCATCAACAGCCACGTACAGAGCCGTTCTTTGACCGAGTGATACATGTTGCAGATCGCCTTTTGCGAGATCTGGCGGATATAAACGTCAGTGTGCCGGCTGAGCGTATATCGCAGGCGTTCGTCCGACTGCAGCAGGCGTTCGAGTTTCGAAACGCTGATCGAAAACGCCTTGCCGGCCTGTGAGACCTGTGTGTAATTGTGAGCGATGTGCGAACCTGACAAAACGCTCGACAGGCCGATCGCACCTTCGTTACCGGTTACAGCGATCTCGACCATGCGGCCGTCTTCGAGTGAGCGAAACTCGGATATCACCGCCGTGATCGGGAAGTAGATCACATCCAGGTCGTCCTCTTCCTGAAAAAGTACTTGCTCTTTTGTAAGCTCGACCGTGTTTACGAACGGCTCGATCATTTCGCGCATTTCATGTTTCAGCGAATCGAGAATGTTGTTGCCCGAAACCGCGACTGTTTGCTGCGAGATCCTGTTTGGCCGTTGAGATCGGGTCCGATCGACATAAGGGATGTAATCAGAATTAACGAATGAATCGGAATTTCCTAGTCGTGTCATTTCTCCAAAAGCCATTGTTTTTCTCCTGTTATGCGAATGTCGGGCAAGAAGCTTTCGTTTCCTGCCCTTTCCCCCGTGAACATCGAAGCGGCGGTCAAACTGTTTTCTCGCTCCATCACTAGCGAAATTTACGCGATCGCCGCCTCGATGTAATGAGTATGGCGGAATAGCCGAATCGGGAAAATCGGGAAAACGGACAACTTTATTAGGGAAAACCCCTATGCCGGCAGGGGAATTTTGAGTTAGTTGTGCGGGCAATTTGCACGTCGATAAATGGGCTACGACGGCAACAGAGTGTTGAACTAATTATCCTGGAGCCAGTTTTGGAGAATGGCGTAGCGGACGATATCGGTACGGCTAGAGATGCCGAGTTTGCGCATGCTGTTGGCCTTATGTGCCTCAACGGTCTTAATGCTTAGGTCGATCCGCTCGGCGATCTCTTTGTTGCTGTAACCAAGAGCAATGAGCCTGAGCACCTCAGATTCGCGGTCCGTTAGGTCGCTTTTATTTTCTCCGCGAAGCGAAGACGAGCGGGCCGCGTAGCTGCCGAGCACCTTGCCTTGCAAGCTTGGATCGACGTAGGCGTTGCCTGAACCGATCGTGCGTATGGCGTTGATAAGCTCGTCGGGAGCACTCTGTTTGAGAACATATCCGTTCGCTCCGGCACTGATCAATTGCTGTAGATAACCATCGTCGGTATGGCGTGTGAGGATCAATATCTTTAGATCGATCCCGATCGAGCGGAGCCGCTTCGTGGCTTTGAGGCCGTTCATGTTGGGCATCGAGATATCCATTACGACCATATCCGGGCGAAGTTTTTCAGCTTCTTGAACGGCAATCTCACCATCGCTGGCTTCGCCGACGATCTCCATATCGGCCTGGGCATTCACCAACAGCTTAATGCCCTCGCGAACCGTCTGGTGATCTTCGGCAATCAGAATTCTCAGTTTTGCGCTCATACGGTTTTGCTTTTCGCCGCATCGGCGAGCGGGACGCGGACATAAATAGTCGTTCCGTTGCCGGGCGACGATTCGATCTCAACATCGCCACCGATCAAGGTCGCCCTCTCCTGCATTCCCAAAAGGCCGAGCCCGCGTCCCGCTCTGTCGGGAGCTTCGACTTTGGCCGGGTCGAAACCCTTGCCGTCGTCCTCGATGATCAGAATGATCTGGTCACCGCGCTTTTCGAGCACGACGCTGACCTGTTTTGCCTCGGCGTGCTTTGCAATGTTGTTGAGAGCCTCTTGCGTGATCCGGTAGAGGTGCGTCTCGATCTCTTTGTTAAGTCGTCGTTTCGATAGCTTGGCTGATTGAAAGTCGGCCGGGACCACACGATGCCGCGACCATTCCTGCACAAATGCCCCAACGGCGGCCGTGAACCCTAGATCATCAAGTGCCGATGGCCTCAGTTCCCACGCCAAATAGCTTACTTCGGCATCCAGGCGAAGGGCAATTTCTTGTAAACGGTGGATCTTTGGGGTCAGTATTTCATGTTCGCCGGCGGCATCTTTCAATGATGCGATCTTAAGCCGCAGTGCCGTCAATCGTTGGCCAAGCTGGTCATGCAGGTCGCGGGCAATACGGCGGCGTTCGGTTTCCTGACCCGAGACCAAACGGCCGAGTAGTTCGATACGTTTTTGCTCGGCGATCGCGTGTTCCTCCATCTCCTTGACCAATTCGGCATGGGTTTCGGCGAGTTCGTAAGTGCGGTGTTTTACACGAACCTCCAGTTCATCGTAACTTTGCTCCAATTCCCGTTCGTGCAGTTTCCGTTCCGTCACGTCCCGAAAAGCGAGGACGCTGCCGACGATCTCGCCTTTCGGGCTCAGGATCGGGGCCGCATGGTCTTCGATCGGGACCTTTGAACCGTATCGGGTCGCCAACAAAACGCTGTCGGAACTGACGACCGTGCCTTTACGAAGGGCCTTTAATGCTGGGCTCTCGGCTTCCCGGCCCGTAGCCTCGTCAACAAAAGAAACGACAGACCCAAGCGGCTTGCCGCTGGCCTCGGCCTGCGTCCAACCGGTCAGATGCTCGGCCGCGAGGTTGAGCGACGTTATCAGGCCGTCAGTATCGGTAGTGACGACCGCGTCGGCAATGCTCGTCAACGTTGCACGGAGATGTTCGCGACGGCTCTGCAGTTCTCTTTCGGACCGGACGATCGCCCTTCCGACAGCTTGGCTCATCACGATCGCGATTATCATGCAAAGGATGAAAAAGATAATGACAAATCGTTCGATCGCCTTGACCTCGCTAATTGCGATCTGTTTTCGGGCCTCGTAACTCTCAAGTGATTCCGGCGTGACTTCGTCACGCAGGAAACGAATGATCTCAGTCCGGGTGACGGTCATCGCTCTCCATTCGTCTTCACCATAAAAGCGATTACCGCCGTTCGTGACCGCTCGGCCCTGTTCCTTGAGGGTCTGCCATCGCGAAACAAACTGTTCTGCGAGCGCTCGCTGCCGTTCGGTTTCGGCCAGCCGTGTGTATTCCTGATGTTGAGATTCGATCTCGACGATCGCGTTTTCAGCTTCCTTCTGGTACGCGGGATCGCCGTTTTGAGCGAAAGTCCGTACCGCAAGCGCGTATGAGAGCACTCCGACCTCCATAGACTTTGCTGCAACCCTTCGCGGCCGTCCTACCTCGGTCATCGCCTGGATCTCACTATCGACCGACTGCAGCGGCAGCAACACGGCCGCGTTTGAAACGACCAGCAGTACGATCAGAGCGCCGAATCCCAGGGAAAGTTTTGTCGCGGTTGTCATCGTTCCTATTTGTCGATCGCTCTATTTCAGCATTGATCCCGGATATGTGACAAGTATATACCCGAATTTTCGATGCAGTATGTTCACTGGGCGACCGATGGTAAAGATGAGGAAGATAAATTGTGCAGTACGTGTTAAGACTAGAAATTCTGGCTGGGTTCGAAGCTGTAAAGGATCTGGGCCAGTTCGCCTTTGACACCAACGTCATCGACGCTGTGGATATCATTGGCGTTTGAAGTGGCAAGCATTGTGACCTCGAAACCGTTGCGCACACCGGGACGTTGTGCGGGAATGAACAGACGCCGGCCCCAAACCACAAAACTCTCGCCCGAATCAGGTTTGACGCTGAATTGGAATTTGACCTCATATGCCTGCCAGCCGCCGTTGACGGTGGTTTGGCCTTCGCTGAGCATCTGATAGGTCGGGATCATTTTTTGGAGCGTTTCGTTGGTTTCTTTTACCAACGCCGGAAAGCTTGCGGTGTCGTCAGAAAAAGTACCTTTGCTTGGGTAATAGCTAACAAGCATTTGTTCGCGAAGCCGGCCGTCGGGCGTTGATCTTGAGATATCAAAGAATTTACCTCGGCCATTCGGCGTCGAGCTCGGCAAGGGGCCGTTTACTTTCCAATCTTTCGGATAATAGAGCTTGAATCCGACAAAATTGCGGATCAGGTCGCCTTTTAGATTCTGTTTGAGATTTGCATAGTAGTCAGTATTCGGCGGCTGAGGTATATCGCGAGCGAGCGGCGGTACGACCGTGTCGACTGCGGTCACCGTGTCGGCGGCCGTGGTGCCGTTGTTTGTAGAAATCGCGGCCGGAAGATCGGTTTGCGCGGGACGGTTCATCAGGGAGTACCATGCAGCAGCGATCAATACCAGCAACGCAGCGAACGAAATACCTGCGATCTTTAACCAACGCGAGTCGGGCTCGGCTATCGGATCGGGCGAACGGCGAGTCCACGCGGGATCATCGTATACCGCAATTGGCCTGGCAGCGATCTCTGCGACCTTTTCCGTTCTAACCTCAATTTTTGGCTTTTCGGCGACCGGCGCTTCTTCGATGACCTTGACGTCGGATGTGTAAACCGGAAGTTCAGGTTCTGTCGCCGCAGTAACGGGCTTGGTCAAGGCAGTTACTAACGCGTCGCCAAAATCGCGCGCCGTTACGTACCTCGCCCGCGGATCGGCCGACAGTGCCTTAGAAAACACCACATCAACATCCGTCGAAAGCCCAGGAACCAAGCTGGTCGCCTGCGTCAAACCGGAACGCTGAGCCGTGCGCAATTCTCTTTCGCTTGCGCCGTCAAAAGGACGCCGACCGGTAAGCATCTCGTAGGCAACGACTGCGAGCGAATAAATATCGCTGGCGACCGTGGAAATCCGGCCGTCGAGCCGTTCGGGCGCCTGATAAGCGAGATTTCCGGGGTTCGGATCGCCGGACGACACTCCGAAACCCGTGACCATCACACTTTCGGCCTCAGTTTCAGACGGCCCGATGACAATATTTTCCGGATGAATGTCACGATGCAAAATGCGTTCATTATGCACATCGCCGACAGCATACGCCGCTTGTTTGATCACGCGGCCAACGCGTTCGGGCGTGAATCGCCCATGGATCTGCAAAATGTCATCGACGGTCAGCGCGTCGATGTGTTCGCTGATCAGAAATGTTGCACCGTTCGTATACGAACCTGAATCGAACAGCCGCGCGACGTTCGGATGATTTAGGTGCGACAGGGCGACTCTTTCCTCGTCAAAAATGCTGCTTGTTATCTCATCACGTCGGTCGTCAGCACTTAGAATATGAATGACCACGCGACGATCGCCGACGATACGATCTTCGCCGAGATACGAAAAGCGCGAATCATCTTCGCCGATCAGCTCTGTCACGAGATATCGGCCTTTCACTGTCTTGCCGATAAATGAGTCGGGATCGTCGATATCAAATTCATTCAAATGTGCAGGTATGGATTCGCGTTCGCCAAGATCAACATGGCCGGCCGGGATCTGATGCGGATAGATGCGGCGGCCCAACGGTTTTGCCGATGGTGCGTCTTCGATAATGAAAGCGTCGCTTCCAAGTTCGAGCTCGGGCTCTTCATCAAAGAACAATGCCGCAGTTTGCTGGTCCTTCAGATTGAGCTTCGGCTCGGGCCGTTCTTCCTGACTTATGACGAATTGTGGAACATCGCCAACAGATCCGGTCGACGTCGAACGAGACTGCGGCTTTGACAAAATACTCGCAAACACGCCGGCCGACGGGCGCATTTCAGATGCGTCGGCCACAAGGCGCGTCCCGTCCGTATCGCAAAAGCGCTGAAATCCGTCTGGATAATTTTGGCCGCATTTCGGGCAATGCATTTTGTCGATCACAATAAGTAACTAATCCCTTTTTCACGCCGTTGAAGCGTCAATTGAACCTCAAAAAAGACGCAATCCAACCCGAATTTCAGCAACCAGGCACGATTATCGATGATAGTGAAAATTCTACTTAAGCTTTGACAGCTTTCGGACCAATGTTTCGCGGTCCGGATCAAGAGCCGAAGCCTGGCGATAGCAGCGGGCGGCGGCTGACGACCTGCCCGTCTTGGCATAACCATCGCCGACGGACTCGAACTGTGTCGCCAGCAGACGCTTGTCGAACGGAGATGCATACCTGGTCGCCTGATTCATAAAACTCTCAGCTATTTCCAATTTGTTCTGCCGCGAAAAGAGAGAGGCGAGCAAGCTGTACGAGACAAAACTCGAAGGGCTGACCTCGATGCTCTTTCTTAAATAGTTCTCAGCAGCTGAGTAATTGCCCTGGGCCGTCATTGCCCGGCCGAGCATCGACAGGGCCGTCGGATTACGAGGATCGGCCGCAAGGCACTGTTCGAGGAGCCCAACCGATTCGTTGAACTTACCCTCCGAGTGCATTACGTCGGCAACCAGTAATTTAGAACTAACTTCCCTAGCCCGCGACGTCGCGTCGGCGTAAGAGGCTACGGCAGCTGTCGACTTGCCCTTCTTTCTCAGCAATCGTGCAAGATGGGCATGAGCAGGGGCAAAATTCGGGTCAAGCTGGATCGATCGCCGATAGGCTGATTCGGTCTCGCTGCCTATGTCACCGCTGAGTTCGAGTGCGACACCAAGCTGGTCGGCCGCGGGTGCACTGCGGTCATCGAGCTTGATCGCCTGACGGGCAAGTTTTTCGGCTTCGGCATAGCGCTCGGAAAGATTTGATGCGGCAACTGGCCTTGTTAGAACAAAGCTTAGTGCGACCATCAGATCGACAAAGTTGGGAACGAGCTCGACCGCTGATCGATATGCTTTTTCGGTGTCCGACCAACGCTGCTGGTCGGCATAAAGGTTGCCGAGAGCGAGAATCGCCCGCGGTTCTCGCGGCTTAAGCTTGTTCGCCTTTTGATATGCAAGCTCGGCACTGCCGTAATTTCGCTCGTTCCGTTCAATATTGCCGAGTTCGATCAGCTCTTCAAATTTTTTATCATTCGCTGCCGAATTGCTGCCTATGACAACCGTCGACGCGTCGTTACCGATCGCGGCTTTTATATCATTGGCGGTGTTCTTAGGGGCTATGACCGCGGTCGAATCTTTCTTCGTTGCCGTCACTGCGGCGGGCGATCTCGACGGCTTTTTCTTTGAGGCGGCCGGTTTCCGGGCAGGCTTTGCCTTAACGGGCGATCGCTTTGTTGACGATCTCTTGGTCTTTGCGGGCGTCGATACGGAACCGCCAAAAAGCTTGTTGCTGCTGCCAAGATCCTGGCCGTAGGCTGCTGCAGCGAAGACGAAACTCAACATAAAAACCGTAATACTCTTTGTCGAAATGACTCTCATCTTCATTCTACTTTCCCGCGATCTAGCCCGGCTTTACCAACCTGAAACCAAGATTTTTCTCTTTTATATCGGCGCTTACGTCAATGCGAAAAGTGGACGTGATATCGATCTTATCCCGTTTCTCATTTGCCGATCCGCCGCGTATCATTTTCCGTTTGTTCGGCGTTGCCTTTATTTCAAACTGACTGCCCGGATAAGCGGTCGGATCGCTGCTGGTCCATTCCCAAACGTTCCCGACGAGGTCCACAACGCCCCACATGTTCTTCCCGTTGGGCTTTGATCCGACGGCTTCGGGCTCGGAATCGTCCTTTTCCATAACGGCGTTTCCAACTACCCATTGTTGTCCCCAAGGATAAAGGTCGTTCTTTTCACCATTTCGGGCGGCGTATTCCCACTCTTCCTCGGTAGGCAGGCGATAAATTACCCCGTCGCGCTTCGAACGCCATTCTGCAAATGCGACCGCGTCCGACTGGTCGACATAGCTCACCGGCCGATTCTCAGTGCCGGCGACCGGTTGACCGTTTGTCCAATGCTTGGGTGCAGTGTGATTTGTCTGCGCCACAAATTGAGCATATTCCGCATTTGTCACCTCGGTCCTGTCCATCTCAAACGCCGCGACCGTGATCGAATGTGCCGGCACCTGGTTGCGTTCGTTGTCCCGCTTGAAACTGTCGCGGCCCATCTTGAACGTCCCTCCGGGAATTTGAACCAGGTCCGGTTTGATCACGACCGGTGAATTGCCCGGCTTTGGAGTAGGAGTCGCGGAATTGCCGGGACCGACGGGAACGCCGTTAAACAGCCCGAGCATATATGCGCCCACACCTCCTGCAATTACAACAAAGAATAGAGCGAATATTCCGCCAATTCCCAAAATCCAACCGAGCTTTGACTTTCTAGGCGGTATCGATTGAACACCGATAGTGCCGCCGGTCATATGAAATCCGGATGGCACGGTCTGCTGCATCGGCGAAACCGTCTGCTGCAAATGTTGACCGGGAACCGGAGTTTCCGGACGGAGGCGTGTTGCCGCCTCGGTGTTTACAACGATCGGTGAAAGCTCCTCGAAGTTCGGTTTCGGTATCGCACCTTCGGCAGCGGTCATCACGGTCCTAAGCTCGGCGACGACCTCGACCGGTTTACCGTCGCAAACGACATCACCGAGCCAATCTTGAAATCCATCGTGGCTGACTCGCAAACGATGATTGCCGCTTTGGATGCCCTCAAGCATGAGCGAACCGTCATCGGGCGATAGTCCGACGGCGACGTTGTCGACAAAAACCTTCGACTTAGGCGGCCGCGTCCGAACGACCAGAGACGAAACCGGCAGGGCATGTCCGGACTGAGCCTGCGACGTGTGCATGCCCGGATGAACTGCGTCGCGAAATTCCTCGACCATTTCCTCGACTGTCGCCGTCCGGTGTGCCGGATCTTTGACCAGCGTGTGCTGAAGGGCAAGCTCGATATCGCGTGAGACCGTGATACCAAAATCAGCGAGCGTCGGAGCCGGATCACTGATGTGTTTTTTCATGATCGCCGGTATCGACGAGCCTTTGAACGGCACATCGCCCGCGAGCATCTGGAAAAGCATCACGCCGAGACTGTAAATGTCGGCCCGCATGTCGGGCTCTTCATCGGCCCACTGTTCCGGGGCCATGTAATAAGGCGACCCCATCAAACCGGTAGTTTGTGCCTGTATGAACGAACCCAGCAGTTCGCCCGATTTGATCTTGGCAAGGCCAAAATCGAGTATCTTGACCGATTGCGACAAGTTCGGCTTGTCGTTGCAGATCATGATGTTGAGCGGCTTTAGATCGCGGTGGACGATGCCCTGATGATGCGCGGCTCCGACGCCGGCACAGATCGCAGATATGAGTTCGAGAGCGTATTCGGGCTTCAGCTGCTTTTCACGAGTAAGAAGGTCATGAAGCGATTCGCCATCGACGTACTCCATCACCAGGAAAGGCACCGTGCCGTTAATAACGCCGTAATCCGAAACACCGACGACATTCTGATGACGTATCGCGGCTGCAGCAAGCGCTTCCTGACGAAACCTCGTCACGAGCTGCGGGTCGTTGCCGACGAGGTCGGGCAAGATGATCTTGATCGCGTGGAGCGTTTTTAGATAAGCGTGGCGAGCCTTATAAACGACGCCCATTCCGCCTTGGCCAAGGCGGCACTCGAGGTGATATTTGCCCTCCAGAACCGGTTCGCCTTCAATAGTGTGCGCCGTCGGCATCCCGTCGTTTGGACAGGTCACGACAGCGTCGGCGAAACAGTTTTTACAGAGCTGACACTCTCTCATTATCGCTACTTAGATGGCAGATCAAACGTTTTTCGATTGCCGCATTTATTCAATAAGGCGAAGTCTTACGAAAATTTCAGATTATCACGAATTGATTCTAAATTCTTTGTGATTTGCAAGCAAGGAAAAATGACTCGTGTTCAAAGAATCAGTCTTTGACCACAATATTTACCAACCGTTTCGGCACGACGATCACCTTGACGATCTGCTTGCCGTCGGTATATTCGCGTGTTTTTTCGTCGGCGAGCGCCATTCGTTCGAGTTCGTCGCTTGCCGTCTCCGGGGAGGCCATCACTCGCGAACGCAGTTTGCCGTTGATCTGGACCGGGATTTCGATCTCATCGGCTTTTGCAAGGTCTTCATTGTATTCGGGATACAGTACACCGTTTGCAACCATTCCTTCGTCGCTGCCGATGATAACAGAATATAGTTCCTCCGCCGTGTGAGGTGCAAACGGCGTTAGCATCAGTGTTAAGGCGGTGATCGCCTCGCGGACAGCGTTGATCTCGGCTTCGGTCGCGTTTTCGGGCTCGACGCCAACGTCGTAGATGGCGTTGCAAAGTTCCATCAATGCCGCGACCGGCGTATTGAATTGCAGCGTTTCAAAACTGTCGCCGACCCGTTTAATGGTTTGGTGCGTTTTTTGGCGGAGCTTCTTCCCGTTCAGAGTGACGGCTTCAGCCGTTTCTTCGCCCGCAGTTTTCACGCCTAAAGGCGTAGCTCTCAGCACTTCATTCCACTTATAAACCAGACGCCAGACACGTTGGAGGAATCTCACCGCTCCTTCGATTCCCGCTTCGTTCCAGACGAGTTCGTTCTCGATCGGGGCGGCGAACATGACGAACAAGCGTGCCGCATCGGCACCGTAGATCTCGACCATTTCGTCCGGGTCGACGCCGTTGCCTTTTGATTTTGACATCCGTTCGATGGCGTATTTCAGGGTTTTGCCGTCATTTGACACCGCTCCGGTGATCTTGCCTTTGGCATCGCGTGTTGTCGTAACCTTGTCGGGCTGATGATAGACGCGTTTACCGGTTTCGTCGTCGAAGAACGTCTCGCCGACGACCATTCCTTGTGTAAGCAATCGTTTGACAGGCTCGTCAAAACCCACGAGGCCCATATCGCGCATTACCTTTGACCAAAAACGAGCGTAGATCAGGTGCATCACGGCGTGATCATCGCCGCCGATATATTGATCGACCGGCGTCCAGTAAGCTGCCGTTTCCTTGTCGAACGGCATGTCCGTATTGGTCGGATCGGTGTAACGGAAAAAATACCACGACGAATCGACGAACGTATCCATCGTATCTGTCTCACGTGTCGCATGTCCGCCGCACTGTGGGCACGTTGTCTCGTAAAACTCCGGCACCTTGGCAAGCGGCGATTCGCCGGTGCCCGTGATCGGCGCAATTTCGGGCAAACGAATCGGCAGATTTTCGAATTTTTCGGGCACAACACCGCAATCGTGACAATAGACGATCGGTATTGGCGAGCCCCAAAACCGCTGCCGCGAAATGCCCCAATCACGGAGGCGATAGGTTGTTGCCGCTTCGCCGAATCCATGTTTGACAGCGTAATCCGTCATGTCTTTCTTTGCCTGCTCGCTCGTTCGGCCGTTCCAATAATCGGAATGGACAAGCACACCGTATTCGGAAAATGCCTGTTCGAGCGCGAGTGCCTGCATCGTGTGATGGGCATGCTCCATGTGCGGTTCGGAGATGACCTGACGGATCGGCAAGTCGAATTTCTTTGCAAATTCGAAATCGCGTTCGTCGTGGGCTGGCACGCTCATGACGGCTCCGGTGCCGTACTCCATCATCACGTAATTGCCGACCCATACAGGCAATTGCTCGCCGCTGAACGGATTTATTACTCTCAGCCCGGTGTCGATGCCGTCCTTTTCGACCTCGGTCTCGCGGTCTTTCGGTTTAAGGTTTTCAGCGATGATCGCGTCGACCTTAGCGATGACATCGACTGAGAATGTGCTGCGATTCGCCTTAATGATGGGATGCTCAGCTGCTACGACAACAGCATTTGCTCCGTAGATCGTGTCGATCCGCGTTGTGAATACGCGGATCGAATCAGGTGCGCCGATCGCCGTGCTCTTCAAAGCTCCGGTCGCTATGCGGATCTTGAAATCAACATATGCGCCTTCACTGCGGCCCATCCAGTCGCTCTGGCGTTTGAGAACACTCGCAGGCCAGCCGGCTTCGATCTCGGCCATGTCGTCCAATAATTGGTCTGTGTAGGCGGTCGTTTTGAGGAACCACTGTTCGAGATCTTTCTTGGTCACGGGATTGCCGCAACGCCAGCAAAGGCCGCCGCTTGCCTGTTCGTTCGAGAGCGTCGCTTGATCGTGCTCGCACCAATTGACCTGCGTCTTTTTCTTGTACGCGAGGCCCATTTCGTACATTTTGAGGAAGAACCACTGGTCGAATTTGTAATATTCAGGGGTGTGGGCGTACATTTGGCGTCGCCAATCGTAGCTCAAACCGAGCCGTTCGAGTTGGCCGCGCATTACTTTGATATTTTCTTCGGTCCAGTCGCGCGGATTGACGCCGCGTTTGACCGCGGCATCTTCGGCAGGCTGGCCAAACGAATCCCAACCGATCGGATGTAGCACGTTAAATCCGCGAAGACGCTTGTACCAAGCCAATGCGTCGCCTGCCGAATAGTTGCGAACGTGCCCCATATGCAGGTTGCCCGATGGATACGGCAGCATCTCAAGCGCATAAAATTTTGGCCTTGTCGTATCTATCTCAGCGTGAAACGCACCTTTCTCGGCCCAATTTTTCTGCCACTTCTTTTCGATCTTTTTCGCGAAATATTTCTCGTCCATAGGTAAAAGTCCATTAGTTCCGGAGCCCAAAGCCCCAAGTTTCAAAGGCTATTCCGGTGAATCCTAAAGTTTAGCGAATAAACACGGGTCTATCCACTATTTGAGATATTAAATTGGTTCGAAGCGGCGCCGCATCATCAAATCGAGGTTTGACGTGCGGCTATGTAAGGGCGAGGTCGTTTCGGCGAAGTGTCATATCGGGAGTCTAAAAAATCTCGGACACATTGTCCACTTTTTTCTTTGCCGCTCGAAAAAATCGTGATATTCTTGCAGAACCTTAATATTCGAGGAGTTTCTATAACGAAATATTTGATGAGTACAATTAAGTTTTCGCAGACGCTCGAAACATGACGATTTCGGTTCGATCGTCTGCCCCGAAAAATGGAGGCATTACGATGGCCAACCGAAACGATACAACTACGGCTCGCCCAAACGACAGAAACTCAATTCCCTCTTACAGGCTCGAACCGTTCCGTAAACAACAAACGAGGAATATAGACGATGTGATCTATTCGCTCGCCGATCGGCCGGAAAACCGCTGCGCTCGGCAGGTGACGGAATGGGAGCGTTTACGGCGGCAAACATTTCGAGCGGCGGCGTAAACTTAATGCTCGACCGGCGAACTTTCTGTTTGCGAACGGCTGTTCGCTGACAGATGCTCCCTGTTTTCTTTCCGAAATCTCTTCACCTTTCTCACTCGATTTGATTTAATAGCCGTATGCAGACGTCAGGGACAGGCGAGGCCCTCAAGGGCCTGGCTGAAAAATATTCAGAAGTTCGGCAAGCGACGATGAGGCTATGTGAGCCGCTTGAGATCGAAGATTACATTCCGCAACCGACGGTCGACGTTTCGCCGCCGAAGTGGAACATTGCCCACACGACATGGTTTTTTGAGGAGATGATCCTGAAAAAATACTCTGAAGGACACAAAATATTCGATTCGCATTTTGGCTTTCTATTTAACAGCTATTACAACTCGATCGGTGATCGCACACGTCGCGACAACCGCGGAGATCTGAGCCGGCCGACGGTGAAACATGTCTTTGAGTACCGAAAGTACGTTGACGAAAAGATGACTGCGCTCTTGACCGGTGATGTGCCGGAGGATCTTCGCGACCTCGTCGTTCTCGGCCTTAATCATGAGCAGCAGCACCAGGAATTATTCCTGACGGATCTGAAATACACATTGAGTGTCAATCCATTGTTCCCTGCCTATCGCGAAGGACTTGCGATCGAAGAGTCCGCCGAATCCGGCAGGGCTTCATTTGTTGAGATCGACGGCGGGATCCACGAGATCGGTTTCGCGGGCGGCGGATTTTGTTTTGACAACGAACTCGCGCGGCACAAGGTCTATTTCGAAGATCTTGCGATCTCCGACCGCCTTGTTACCAACGGCGAATTTGCCGAGTTTATTACTGCCGGAGGCTACACGGACCATCGTTTGTGGCATTCCGAGGGCTGGGATTGGATCAAGCAGAATGGTGTCGAATCGCCGCTTTACTGGCATCATCGTGCGGACGGCTGGCACCATTTCTCGCTCGGCGGATTAAGAAAACTGCCGATTGATGCACCGGTTTGCCACGTATCTTACTACGAAGCTGCGGCTTTCGCCGATTGGAAAGGGATGCGGCTGCCGACGGAATTCGAATGGGAAGCCTCGAGCAGCAAATTTGACTGGGGCAAGCGTTGGGAGTGGACAAACTCGGCCTATCTGCCTTATCCGGGCTTTTCAAAAGCGGCCGGTGCAGTCGGCGAGTATAACGGTAAATTTATGATCAACCAGATGGTGCTCAGAGGCGGATCGGTCGCTACGCCCGAAGGCCACAGCCGGCCGACCTATCGCAACTTTTTTCATCCGCATTTGCGTTGGCAATTTACGGGGATCCGGTTGGTTAAGTAGGAATTAAACAGAATAGACAGGATAAGCAGGATGAGGCATGAAGAATTGACGCGATCGATTTTGGAACGTGGTTCGTATATGAATGCAACCGATATCGAAATTAGTTAATCGTCAATTTCGCGAATTTTCGATTTGAATACTATCGATTACGGTCAGGTAACAATCCTGCCTATTCTGTACATCCTGTTTGAAATAACATAAATGGAATCTTCAACTTCAACTGAACTCTCACAATTTGCCGAAGACGTCCTTCGCGGCCTTTCTGCCGCGCCAAAGGAACTCTCGTCCAAGTATTTTTACGACGACGAAGGCTCGCGGCTGTTTCAGGAAATAATGAAACTGCCCGAATATTATCTGACGGGCTGTGAGAACGATATCTTTAAGACGCAGACGGACGCTATCTTTCGCGCTTTTGCCGGCAGCGTGGATGCGTTCGACCTGATCGAGCTCGGGGCCGGAGACGGAACAAAAACGGCCGTGCTGGTCGATCATTTTCTAAGGCAGAACGCCGACATCAGTTATGCTCCGATCGACATTTCACAAGTAGCTCTCGACGCCTTGACAGCAAAGTTTAACCGCGAATTTCCTTTGTTGAAAATGAACGCGATGAACGGCGACTATTTCAAGATCCTTAAATCGCTTAAAGGCGATTCCGGGCGGCGAAAGATACTGCTGTTTCTTGGCTCCAATATCGGCAATTTTAGCCGTGAACAGGCCGTATCGTTCTTTTCTTCGCTGCGGGCCGTGATGAGCGATGATGACAAGCTTTTCATCGGCTTTGACTTGCAAAAGGATCCGCATGTCATCGCTGCCGCTTACGACGATGCGGCCGGTGTGACCGCGAAATTTAATCTGAATTTGCTGACGCGGATCAACCGCGAGCTCGGCGGCGATTTTGACCTCGCGAAATTCACGCATTATGCCAATTACCGCCCGGTAGAGGGCTCAGCACGTTCATTTCTCATCAGCCGCGAAAAACAGACCGTGAATATCACGTCGCTCGGCCGCTCGTTCGACTTTGATCAGTGGGAAGCCGTATTTATGGAGATCTCGCAGAAATACAGCCCCAAAATGATCGAGGAACTAGCTGTGGAAAGCGGATTTGAGATCGAGCACAATTTCCGCGACAGCCGTAATTATTACTGCGATTCGCTATGGCTCCCGACACGATGAACATCACTATTCTCCGATACGCGACGCTCGACTCGACCAATACCGAAGCCGCAAATCAAGCTCGAAATGGGGCGGCCGAAGGCGTGTGTGTTATCGCTGACCGCCAAACGGCAGGCCGCGGGCGGCATGGGCGCGATTGGGTTTCGAGCGAAGGTGCCGGGCTTTATTTCAGCATCGTTCTGCGGCCGAAGATCGAAATGCGGTTGTTGCCGTTGATCACCTTGATGACGGGAATTGCGGTCCATGACACACTTGAGGATTTTGGTTTAAGGCCTGACATCAAATGGGTGAATGACATATTGATCGGCGATGAGAAGATAAGCGGCATACTTGCCGAAACGGTGGAAACCCCGACAGGTTTGGCAGTTATCGTTGGAATAGGAATTAACCTGACGAGTTCGAGTTTCCCTGAGGAGATAGCCGGAACCGCAACGTCGATCGAGGTCGAGACCGGCAACACTGTCAATGCCAGTCAGCTTTCGGAGCGGCTAACCCATTACCTATCATATTTTTACGAGATCCTGAACGGTCACAACGGACCTGCGGAGATCATCAATGACTGGCGGCGGCGTTCTACTTATTATAGCGGGAAACAGGTCCGAGTCACTCTCGAAAATACGTCGTTCGAAGGCACGACCGACGGCCTCGAAGAAAATGGCGCTCTTCGAGTGAAATCCGCGGAAGGCTCGGTTACAATCGTCCAAGCCGGAGACGTGGAACGGCTGAGAGGAGTTTAGTTACGAAACGCAGATTATCCGAGATTCATCCGTTACTTTACCGTTCACGCATATGGCAAAAGCGCTTCTTTCGCCGTGTGTCAGACTTGCCGCGTGTCGGGCGTTTTGCGTCCGAGATCAGCGGTGAAACCCTGCCCTTTACCTGCAAAAAGCATCAGTCTTTGTTGAGGCGGCGGCTCGGGAATTCTGATCCGCAGCTGCAGGAGAACAAAGTCGAAAATCTCAAGATCGCTTGTCCGACGATCGACGGGATCTTGATCAAACCGGGGCAAACCTTCTCGTTCTGGCGTCAGTTAGGCGAGGCGACCGGTGAGAAAGGCTATTGCGAGGGCATGCAGCTTTCACGTGGCGAGGTTGTTCGCGGGGTCGGCGGCGGGCTATGTCAACTGGCGAATTTGCTGTATTGGATGGCTCTCCACACGCCGCTTGAGATCGCAGAAAGACATCATCACAGCTTTGATCCGTTTCCTGACGAGAACCGCGTTTTGCCGTTCGGCAGTGGTGCCGGCGTATTTTATAACTACATCGACCTTCGGTTCTACAATCCGACAGACCTTACCTTTCAGATCAAGCTTTGGATCACCAATGACCATCTCAAAGGCGCGGTCTATGCGAGCAGCGAACCTCAATATGCGTATCACGTATTTGAGAAGAATCACCGCTTCATCGAGGACAGCGGAAAGAGCTACCGCGCGAATGAGATCTGGCGCGAACTCGTCGATCGCCGGACGGGCAATCGCATCTCGGAGGAAATGCTCGTCAAAAACCTTGCCGAGGTGAAATACGAATTGAAATTTTCGGCGACAGCGTGTAGTTTGTAGTTACACATATGAGCAACGATTTTGATTACGAAGCCGATTTTGATTTTGATGACGAATTCGACGAGGATCTCGCCGAATACGACGAGTTTGACGACGAACTCGCCGATGTCGCTGTCCGCACGGCCGTGATGCAAAAGGACAATATGATCGCGCTTTTATGCATCAAGACTGCGACTGCCGGAGCCGCGATCTGCCGCGTAGATCCTCGCGAAGATCGACCCGCGGTTCAGATTTACGATGACGCGAACGCCGCGGTCGAATGGTTTACCAAGAGCCTGCGGACAAGCCGCAAGAATGGCTGGAACGTGGTTTATGACGGATTGCCCTTACAGGGATAAGGCCAATCGATAGTTGATAATTGAAAATGGAGGATTCAGGATCGGTCTTAATGCTCCATTTTCAATTCTCCATTCTCATTTATGTTGTTAGCTGTCGATATCGGTAACACCAACATCAAGTTCGGCGTCTATGACGGCGAAACCCTCGTCGCAAAATTATCTGCACCGACAATTCGTGATCTTTCAGCGGCGGGTCTCGCAAAGGTCATCGGCAGCCGGGTAACTCACAATATCTCGGCGGCGATCGTTAGTTCGGTCGTACCGGAGGTCGATGCGGCGATGCGCGAGTTTATAAATTCGACATTTGGCATTGCTCCGCTATTTGTAGCGAATGACAGCGATATGGGGTTGACGATCAAATACGAACCGCTAACTGACGCTGGAAGCGACCGTCTGGTCAATACATTTTCAGCGGTTCAGAAATACGGTTCGCCTTGCATCGTATGTAGTTTCGGAACGGCCCTTACCGTCGATTATGTTAACAAATACAATGTACTGATCGGCGGCTTGATCGCTCCCGGAATGAACACCCTCGCAAAGGCGCTAAAGATCACCACATCGAAACTGCCTGAGGTCGCGATCGAAAAACCGGATGCCGTGATCCAAAACACAACGGTCGGTTCGATCCAGTCAGGTATAGTTTACGGCTATTTCGGCCTGGTTGAAGATCTGTTAACCCGTGTAAAAAAAGAAATGGGCGATAACGCTCAGGTGATCGCTACGGGCGGATTTGCGGCATTGATCGCCGAAAATACGACTCAGATCAACGCCGTGGACGAAAATCTGCTGCTTGACGGTCTGCAGCGTTTGCATACACGGCTTTCCGCTTTGTAACCACAGAACCAGGAATTCACACTAAAATACAATATTCGAACTAGACGTTATTTGTAAGTCGCTAGGTACTTTGGCGGCCGGCGAGCCCTTGTCGCTTGCTCGAACGAATATGCGAACTTTATAAGAGTCGCTTCCGTCCAGGCCTTTCCAAAGAAAGAAATGCCGATCGGCAGTTCTTTAGCAAAACCAGCCGGAACGGTGATGTTCGGATAGCCTGCGACGGCCGCGAGCGACGAACTGCTGACGTAGCCGCTGCCGCAATCGCCGTTGACCGTGTCGATCATCCAGGTCGGCGCATTTGACGGGGCGACAATGGCGTCGAGTTTGTTGTCGTTGACAGCTTTGTCGATGCCGAGTTCGCGTGCGTATTTGCGGCAGGTCTCAACGGCATCGATGTATGCTTTTGAGTTAAGATCGCCGAGTTTTGCCGAAGATTCGAGAATTCCCTGTTTGAAATACGGCATTTCACGTGCGGCGTTATCGGTGTTGAATTTGATCAGGTCGTCGAGAGTTTTATGCCGCGAACCTCGCTTTTTCAAATACTTTTCGAGGCCATCTTTGAATTCATATTGCAGTACGAGAAACTCGGCATCGCCAAATTTTCTCAGATCGGGGAATTTGATGTCGATCAACTCGGCACCGGCCTTTTTCATCGCTTCGAGAGCGGCATCAGTGACGGTGTCAACGACAGCGTTGCGGCCCCAATAATCGCGTGCGACACCAATTCGCGCACCTCGAAGGCCATCGGCTTTGAGAAAGCTCGTATAATCGACCTTTTCGCGTTTGCCTTTCATTGAGGCATCTTCCCCATCCGCGAAATCTATAACATTGAGCAAGACTGCCGCATCCGTCACGGTTCGCGTCATCGGGCCGGCCGTGTCCTGAGACGCGGCGATGGGAATAATGCCCGAGCGTGAGACCAGGCCGATGGTCGGTTTCAGGCCTACGAGGCCGCAGATCGACGACGGGCAAAGGATCGAGCCGTCTGTCTCGGTACCGATACCGATCGCGGCAAGGCTCGCAGCGATCGCCGCTCCGGTTCCGGACGAAGAGCCGCACGGATTGCGGTCGAGAATATACGGGTTTCGCGTTTGTCCGCCGCGGCCCGACCAACCGCTGATCGAATCGTTATCGCGAAAATTTGCCCACTCGGAGAGGTTTGTTTTACCTAGCAGCACAGCTCCGGCTTCTCTCAATTTCGACACGATAAACGCATCTTTGGCGGGCGTCGGAGCGTCGGCCAGGGCGAGGCTGCCGGCCGTTGTCTTCATCTTATCGGCGGTATCGATGTTGTCTTTGATGACGACCGGAATGCCGTGTAGCGGCCCACGGACCTTGCCGGCTTTTCGTTCACGGTCCATCTCAGCGGCGATAGCGAGGGCGTCGGGATTAAGTTCGATGATCGAATTGGTACTCCTGTCGATCTTTGCAATGCGTACGAGATAACCTTTCGTTATCTTCGTCGCGGTCGTTTGGCCCGCGGTCATCGCAGCCTGCAAGCTTGCGACCGTTGCTTCCTCGAGCGGCACTTCGGCGGCAGCAAATGAAATTCGTGGAGCTGCTAAAACGGCCGCTCCTGCAATTGCCGCTCCACCAAGGAATTCACGCCTGTCGATGTTTTTCATCTGTTCTCTCCGTATTTATTTGACCTTTGAACTTGCTTCGATCTCGCGATAATACTCGGCCTCGCCGAGCTGATTGGCGGCGCCGAACAGCGGCGAACGGCCAACGCCCATGCGTCTCATCCGGAACGAAAGCGATGTCGCCACCACTCCGAGGCCGTAATTGACGCTTCGCGAAAAATTGATCGACGACGATTCGGCCGTGTAACGCGTCGGGCAGGAAAGCTCGCCGATGCGAAAACCGAAATAGACGGCCTGAGCGAGCATCTGGTTGTCGAACACAAAATCGTCCGAATTGTGACCGAGCGGCAACGCCCCGAGCACCTCGCGGCTGAAAGCACGAAAGCCCGTGTGATATTCGGATAGCTTGTAGCCGATCAGAATATTTTGAAAGAGAGTTAGGAATCGGTTGGCGATGTATTTATATCGCGGCATTCCGCCCTCGATCGCTCCGGTCCCGAGAATTCGCGAACCGATCACTGCGTCGTAATCGCCATAGGCGATCATAGACGCCATTGGGACGATCAGTTTCGGCGAGTATTGATAGTCGGGATGGACCATCACGACGATATCTGCCCCTCTCGCAATGGCCTCGGCGTAGCACGTTTTCTGATTACGTCCGTAGCCGAAATTCTCGTCGTGACGAAATACCAAAAGGCCCAATTCACTCGCTTCGGCGACCGTTTCGTCCGAGCTGCCGTCATCAACGACAATGATCTCGTCGACCATCTCGCGATCGATCTCGGCGACCGTCTTCGCGAGTGTTTTAGCGGCATTATATGCCGGCATTACGACGATGATCTTTTTGCCGTTGAGCATAGCGCTAGTTACGAATCTGGCAAAAGAATTATAGCAAATATCGACGAACCGTCCGTCGAAACACGCACGCCATAAGGCTTGTCGGCTATACTTACCCGAGATGGATACGCGAAACCAGGAAATTCCGCCGCCAAAGCTGATCAACGCGCTAAAGCGCTTTGACCTGCTGCCGGCGATCGTCTTTCTGCCGACGAGGCGGAAGTGCGATGAGGCTGCTCAGGATGTCGGTGCCGACCGCTCGCAGGAATTCAATACCGAACGGCAGATGCTGCGGCGGGAAATGTTTGAGAAATTTGAAGCGGATTTCCCCGAGATCAGCGACCACAAACACCGCAAACTGATCGTCGATTCGGGTGTTGCGGCACATCACGCCGGGCACATTCCGGCATGGAAACTGTTGGTCGAGAAGATGATGTCGTCGGGGCTGCTCAATGCGATATTCGCGACCTCGACGGTCGCGGCCGGTGTCGATTTTCCGGCAAGAACGGTCGTTATCAGTAACGCCGACGCACGCGGCAACGACGGCTGGCGATCTCTATCGGCCAGCGAATTGCAGCAGATGACGGGCCGTGCCGGACGCCGCGGGCGTGACAATGTGGGCTTTGTCGTGCTTGTGCCGAGCCCGTTTCAGAATGTGAAAAAGATCGCTGAATTGCTGTCCGCAAAACCCGACCCGCTCGAGAGCCGGTTCAAAGCCACCTATACGAGTTTGCTCAATCTGCTCGACGCTTACGGCAATTTTGAGCAAGTCCGCGAGACCGCGGAAAAGAGTTTTGCCTTTCGAGAGAGCCGCCGCGCGATAGCCGACGACCGTCACGACAACGGCTCCGAGATGTTAAGCGATCGGATCTGGGAGCCTTTTGAACGGCGAGCACGCGTGCTCGATCATTTTGAATACATCGATTTCGATGCCGAAAAAGTGTTGGAAAACGGCAAATGGCTCGCCGATCTTCGGATCGACCGGCCGCTGCTCGTCGGCGAGGCATTGAAAGCCGGCATTTTCGATGAGCTTTCGATCTCGGAGGCTGCCGCTCTGATGGCATCGGTCGCGTCAGACGCGGACCGCAGCTACGGCGAAATGCGAACTACGAGAAAAACCAGCGACCTGCTCGACGATCTAGGCTCCATAGTAATTTCTGTCGCAAATGTCGAATGGAAGAATGGTGTCGATCCTGTTGAAGAGCTAAATTATTCAGCCGCCGCGGCCGCCGAACGTTGGACGGCCGGCATGGAATGGGACGACCTCGTCGGCCGCACAAAAGCGGAGCCAGGCGACCTCGTCCGCCTTTTAGCCCGCACCGGCGAAGCTCTTCGTCAGCTTGGCAATCTGCGCGATTCAAATCCGACCGCCGCCTCGATCGCTCATGCAGCGGCAGAAACCATCCTTCGCGAGCCTGTCCGATAGGCTGCGAATATTGTTCATCTGGCCATTTGTGACCCGTATCACACGCCGGTATTCCGGTGTTTGCTTTTCATTTCGAATTGGTAAAAACTATATTTGAATGTACCTGCAAACCGTAAAACTCGCCGTCGTCGGGATCGCCATCGGTCTGGCCGTCGGGATCGGTTTGTTCACATTCGTCTATGCCAAGGGCTATTCGTACATGAGCAACGACCCCACGGCGTGCGCCAATTGCCACGTGATGAATGAACAGTATAACGGCTGGCAGAAATCGAGCCATAAGAATGTCGCGACGTGTAATGACTGCCACACGCCGTCGGACATGATCGGAAAATATTCGACCAAGGCCTCGAACGGATTTTGGCATTCCTATTATTTTACTTTTAACAATTTTCACGAGCCGATACAGATCACCGAGCGAAATCGTAGGATCACAGAACAATCGTGCCGCCGCTGCCACGGTGATCTGACCGATTCGATCTCTGGGCACAGTTCAAAGGCCGACGACCAGATCTCGTGCATCCGCTGCCATCGAAACGTCGGGCACATGCATTGACCAGCGAGGATAAAAAATGAACACCGAAGAGACCAAAACCGAAAACACTGACGCGGCCGAAGTGAAAGATGTCCCGAAAAAGCGTTCGAGTTTGCGATTCATCTTTATTGTCGGATTCTTTGCGTTCATCGCCGCGATCCTTGGCGTTGCCCTGCTGACCAATATCATGGAGCGAAAGCAGGAGAGCAAGAATCCGTTCTTTCGCGTGGTCGAACTGACGGACGAGACCGACGATCCGGCGATCTGGGGCAAGAATTTTCCGATGCAGTACGACGGTTATAAGCGGACCGTTGACCAGAAACGTACACGTTACGGCGGCAGCGAAGCGATCCATAAGACGCCGAAAGATTCGGATCCGCGATCGGTCGTTTCGCAATCACGTCTCGAAGAAGATCCGCGACTTAAAATAATGTGGGACGGCTATGCATTCGCGGTCGATTTTCGTGAGGAACGCGGCCACGGGTTTATGCTGGACGACCAGACGTTCACAGAACGTCAAGGCGTAACGCAGCAGCCCGGAAGCTGCATCAATTGTCACGCGTCGGTCTATAACACGTACAAGAGGCTCGGCAACGGCGATATTTTCGCGGGCTTTGACGCTGTAAATAAACTGCCATATCAGGAGGCCAGAAAACAGGTCACACATCCTGTCGCATGTATCGACTGTCACGATTCGCAGACAATGGCACTTCGCGTTACGAGGCCGGCATTTATGAACGGCATCAAGGCGTTCAAAGCCTCACAGGGCGTACAGAATTTTGATGTCAATCGCGATGCGACCAGACAGGAAATGCGGAGCTTCGTGTGCGGTCAGTGCCACGTCGAATACTACTTCAAAGGCCCTGAGAAAACACTGACGTACCCGTGGCAAAACGGGCTTAAGATCGAGAATATCGTCGCCTATTATGACGAAGTAAAACACAAAGATTGGACCCACAAACGCACGGGCGCGGACGTATTGAAAGCTCAGCATCCGGAGTTTGAAATGTACAACCAGGGCATCCACGCACGTGCCGGCGTCGCCTGTGCGGATTGCCACATGCCCTACAAACGCGAAGGGGCGATGAAAATCAGCGACCATCACGTTCAGAGTCCGCTGCTGAATATTAGCCAGTCGTGCCAGACCTGTCACAAGGCCGATGAAGCTGAGTTGAAGTTTCGAGCCGAGACCATTCAGACCCGCACGTATAATCTGAGAAATCTCGCGATGGACGCCCTCGTGGACGTGATCAATGAGATCCAAAAAGCCAAGGACGCGGGACGTCCGGACGCAGAATTAGCTCTCGCCCGCGACTATCAGCGAAAAGCACAATTCTATCTGGATTTTGTCGAAGCGGAGAATTCGATGGGATTTCACGCACCAGCCGAAGCCGCGCGAATTCTTGGCGAATCGATGAATTTCTCAAGACTCTCGCTTATGGCCCTCAGCGGTGTTAAACCGACACGTACAGATATGATCGCTGCGGCAAAATGACCGTTAACATGTCAATGTCAGATCGCTCGGATCATCTCAAACTGGTTGAGCTTTGTCTTGAAACCGCGATTTTCGAAGAAGGTCATTGCCTCTATGAGCGAACGGTCGATGTTGACGACTTGAGGCTTGGCATCAGCGTCATTTTCGGACAGTAACTTCTCAAGCATTACGGTTCCAATTCCGAGGCCACGGTAGTTTTGGTCGACGGCCATCTGGGAGATACGTCCGGAATTGGCTGAGTAAACGATATAGCCGAGGCAATCGTCTTTGTGATAGGCCCCGATAAATCTCTTCTGATGTCGACTTCGTTCGATCGCCGAGATCGAGTTTTGCCAGGACGGATCGCCGTCCCAGAACGACTGCAGCAGATCCCATTCGGGCACGTCAATCTCGCGAAGATCGATCTCGATCAGTGGTTCGTGTCCGAAACTTGCTTCGCCGCCGAGCTCCAGCAACGAAAGAGTCCGTATTTTGGAAAATCCTAGTTTCTCATACATCGAGACGGCGTTCTTGTTTGTGGTTATCACCTCGAGGAGATATTGCTCGATACCCCGGTCCTTAAAGATCGGCATCATCACATCGAACATTGTAAAGCCCATTCCGCGGCGGCGAAATTCGGGCAGCACACCCGTTCCCGCGTCGTAAACTGTTCTCCGGCCGTTCCATGAACCAAACCCGTTTATCGTAAAGCCGGCGAGTTTTCCGCTATCGATAATGCCCACGGAAGATTCCAGATCAACCGCCGTTAGCACCAAATGATTACGGAATTGCTGTTCACTAAGATCGAACGGCATCACATAATCGGCAAAGGCGGCGATGAATGCTTCGTAGAGAGTGAGGAAATAGGTCTCGTCCAGAAACCGGCACTGTCTGGAATAAGTTTCGTTTCGACTGTCCATTTGCTAAACTACATACTTGTTAGGGGCATATAGAAAATAAGGCAGTTGGCTATATAAATGCAAGTTTTGCTGGCGAATGAATACGGGTTTTGCTTTGGTGTAGAGCGTGCGGTCGAGATGGTCGAAGAGGCCATCGGCGAAGGCGATACGGTTCGCGCACTCGGCCCGCTGATCCACAACGAACAAGAAATGCAGCGTCTCGCTCATGAAGGAGTGACGACGATCAAAGATCCCATTGAGATCGGCCGCAATGAGACGGCGGTCATCCGTGCCCACGGTGTCACACCCGAGGTGCAAAAGACGCTTGAAGCATTGGCGGAAAAGGTGGTTGATGCGACCTGCCCATTTGTCACTCGAGTGCAGAAACTAGCCGCTCGAGCGGCTGGCGAAGATCGCCACGTCGTCATTATCGGCAGCCCTGAACACCCTGAAATGATCGGCGTCAAAGGATATGCACCTGAACACGCTTTCGTGATCAAGGACGAGACCGAGGTCGCGAGTTTGCCGCGTCTTCGAAATCCGCTCGTCGTCGCCCAAACTACGATCAAAGCCAAAACTTTCTTCGACACTGCCGAAGCGATCAAGTCGAAAACGGATGACGAGGTCCAGATCATCAATACGATCTGTTCCGCCACACGCGACCGTCAGGATGCCGCCCGTGCGTTGGCAACCATGGTCGATGCGTTCTACATTATTGGCGGGCGTCACTCATCAAACAGCGTAAAGCTGCTTGCCGTATGTAAAGAGTCGTGCGACAAAAGCTTTTTGATCGAGACCGAAGACGAGATCGATGCTGACGACTTGATCGGTGTCGAAAAGGTCGGCGTTACCGCCGGAGCCTCAACACCTAACTGGCTCATCGACAAGGTCGTAGCTCACCTTAAAGAACTCGGAAAGAACCAGGAATTGATCTTGAAGCCGTGATCCCGATTCAATAACACAAAAATCCCGCCGAAATTCGGGGATCTGAGCTGGCATAACAGGCGGTATTGTTCCGATAATTTTGAACCAGCCAGGACTATCAAGTCCCCAGACTTCGTGGTTTATTGCACGGTCGAAATCGTTGGAACGTCGTCGAAGCGGCCGGCGGCGTTGGCGAAGTTTGGTTTACGGCGAAGAAATTCCTGCAGTTCGGTGAAATTCATCGGAGCGGCGAAAAAGTAGCCTTGGCCGCCTTCGCAGTTTAGGTCCTTAAGCTTTGCCAACTGCGATTCGGTCTCGATGCCTTCGGCGATGACCCTTAGATCTAGATTGCGCGCCAGGTTAACGATCGCTCGCACGATCTCATCGTTGCTTCCATCGTCGTCGACCATTGAAATAAATGATCGGTCGATCTTCAGCGTCGAGATCGGGAGCCTCATTAGATAGCTGAGATTCGAATATCCAGTGCCAAAATCGTCGATATTGATGTCGATGCCGAGCGCACGGAGCTTGTTCAACATTGCAACCGCACGATCCGCATGCTCAAAAAATACCGATTCTGTGATCTCAAGTTTGAGATGTTCGGGCGAAAATGCGGTCTCATCCAAGATTCCGCAAATGCTCTGGACAAGTGTGCTTTGTGCAAACTGTCGGCAAGAAAGATTTACGCTCATCGACAACTGACGCTCTTTTGAGCGGCGATCGTGAAGCGAACCGACCTCATTGCATGCCTGCCGCAGCACCTGTTCGCATAAGACGTCGATGAGTCCGATCTCTTCAGCGAGAGGTATGAATTTGCTTGGTGACACCGGACCGAGTACGGGATGATGCCAGCGGGCAAGAGACTCAAGCCCTTCGATCGTTCCGGTCGCGAGATCGTAGATCGGCTGATAATGTACCGTCAACTCGTTGCGCTCGACGGCACGGCGGAGATCTGTTTCGAGCTGCAGGATCTCGCGGGCTGCTTTGTGCATTTCTTCGTCAAAAACGGCGTGGCGGGCCTTGCCGGCACGTTTTGCCTGATACATTGCGGTATCGGCATCGCGCATCATGTCTTCGGATGTGAGATGTTTTTCAGACGCGTGCAGGATCCCGATACTTGCCGAACTGTAAACCTCATGGCCCTGAAGGTCGAACGGTATGCTGAATTTCTGTTGGATACGTTCTGCGATCTGCGTCACATAAGACTCCTCGTATGTTCCCTCGACGAGGATGGTAAATTCATCACCACCTAGCCTTGCGACGATATCGGAGGGACGCATGCAGTCACGCAGCCGTTCGGCAATGCGTTTCAAAAGTTCATCGCCGATCAGATGGCCGAGACTGTCATTGACCACCTTGAATCGGTCGAGATCGATAAAAAGTACACTGACCTTGTAACCATAGGTCTGCCGGACAGTCTCGAGCGCAGAGCTGAGCCGCGACATAAAGAACGGGCGGTTCGGCAGCGAAGTAAGAGCGTCATGCGATGCCTCGTGCTGGAGCTTTTCTTCAGCGCTTTTCTTGTCGGTTATGTCCTGGATCTGGAAGATCAAATTTGGCTGTTTCGACTGAACATCGCTGGCGGCCGACACGCTCCACGATGTCCAGACGGTGCGTCCGGTCTTGTGAATATACCGCTGTTCCATTTGGCAGTTGGCGATCTGGCCGGAGATAAGTTCGTGTATCTTGACCAGCGTCTTTCCGAGATCTTCTGGAAGCGTGATCGACTGGAAGTCCATTTCCATGAAATCGGCTTCGGAATAACCGAGTATCTCCGTCAATGCATGATTGACTTTCAGCCATCTGCCCGACGAGGTGAGCAGCCCGATACCGATCGGGGCATAGTCAAATGCACTTCGGAACCGCTCTTCAGATTCCTTTAATGCGTCAGACTGCGATTCGAGGATCTTAGCGTACTGCTCGGCCTGCTCAGCCTGCTGCATCGACATCTCAACATTTTTCATATACATGCGGTATGACATGAATACAAAAAAGCCTACGGGCAGCGTCGCCACGATGATCCCAAAGCCCATAAAAGCGGCGAGCTGGACCAACAGGCCGGCACAGGCAGCTCCAATGAAATACGTGAAGAACGACCAGATGTATTTGTTCTTCCACGTTTCCCAGAACGGATTTGAATCGCGAAGGGAGCCGTAGACGGATGCTAGCGAAGTGTTGACAAAAAACTGTGTCAGCGCGATGAGCGACAAGGCGATAATGAAGCTCTGACGATATTCATTGTCGCCGTGAAGTTGATTTTCGGTGTAGAGGCCGGCAATTTGCAGCACACCGACAACGGCACTAGTCGAAACCGCCATCGTTGCAGTATTAAAGAATACAGTGGTCTTCTTTTTGCAGAATCGCCATGAAGTGACAAACGCCTCGGCCGCCGCGAGAATTACCGCAAATTCGCCACCAAAGGACAACAGCGCAAGGAAAATAAATGTCTCAGAGGCAGAAATAAAGGATTTGAAACGGGGAATCTGGAGCGTGATACGAGAACCGATAGCGACAGTAAATACGAACAGAAGGGCGAAATGGACATCGATCTTGGTGTAATCCGCCGTTAAGAAAGACAGCGCAATGCAAGCCGCACCCAGCGCGATCACGACCGATATATAGACCCTGGTTAATTTCGGATAATTCATCCAACGTTTGGTGAGGATTTCGCTGCCTGTTCGCCAAGGCTGAGTCGGAAGAGTAATGGTTTGGGTGTTTCGAACCGGCCCTCAAAAACTGTCGGTGTGATCCCTGCGGTGCAATAAAAAAGGAAGGCTGCTGATTCAGCCTTCCTAATTATGCAGAAAAACAATCATTTTGTCTATTGTTTTCTTTGGTTAAACGAACAGGGTTACACACTCGTCGGTTTTCTTGAAACCGGCTTTTTCGAAGCTGCGGTGGGCGCCTTTGAACTCGACGTTGCTTAGCATGCAGATGTGTTCGGCACGGTTGAGCAATTCAAGTGTGAGGGCCGCGAGGCATTCACTGCCGATTCCCTGACCGCGATATTTCTCGCTGACATAGACGCCTTCGAGATAGATCACTTCGCTCGTCTCGGCGATGATGTCGGCCTTGAAGACCAATTCGTCACCGTCGGTCACGACGAAAACACGGTTCTGTTCGAGGCGTCGAGCGACACGCTTGAGAAAGCCTTCGCGATCCTTTAGCATCGGGTCGACACCGCATTCGATGAATGCAACCTCGGCCTGTGCCTCGGCAACCTGGATCAGGTGCGACATGTCGGCATTCTTCAACTTTCGATCGGTCTTGCGAACCGGGAAAGGGAACGATACGTCAAACAGTGCTTCGACGCAGGTCAGACGGGGCTGTTTGAGGCCATCGGTCATCTCCTGCCAGAAGTCGTTTGCAGCATCGCCACTCGACATGACGAGGTGGATCGGCGTTTCACTCGTGCGGGCAGCGATCGCGAGTGCTCTCAGCGCTTCGTTCGTCCTTGCCTCGACGAGTGTCGAGTGTCCGATCAGAGCGACACCTTCGAGTTCGCCGGCTGCATTTCTGTAACCGTAAAACTTGCCCCGGTTAAGTTCGCTTTCGATCCCGTTGTCCACTATGAAACTGGACATGACCACCGTATGGACAGGCCGTATCGAAAGAAATGCCTGAACCTCTGCCGTATTGTCAGTTGTCAATTCGCGGACTCTGGACATGTCCGGCGAGACCATTGGGTATTGTGCGATGTCGTATCGCGGTGTCTCCTTTATATTTGCAGTAGTAGTTTGTAGCATTTTTTTATCCTCCTATTACATTTATTTGCTATTTCTACTGCATTGCCGGAGTATCATCGCCAAGTAGGACACTGTCACCGATCAAAACGCCGTCGCCGACCAGCACTCCGTCGCCGACGAGCACGCCGTCACCGACCAAAACGCCATCCCCGACAAGTACACCGTCTGCGACAAGTACACCGTCACCAACCAAGACACCATCACCGACCAAAACGCCGTCACCGACGAGGACACCGTACGATAAATACGTCGTTCCCGCTCCGAACGGCTGGCCGTTGCTGGTGGTCACATTTCGGTTTACCGATAAGCCGGTTGTGAAGTACGTGCCCGTGTTGAGCGAAAAGCTGCCCGAGGCGAAATTGACGCCTGTACCGATCAGGTTCTCGCGTTTGTAAACGGTCTGGTACTGCGAAACGAGGTTTGCACCTGAGATCGAAGTGTACTTTCCGATCACATGCTGAGCCCATGAGAACGAGCTGCCGCCGATCGTCGTGGTGGTCGTAGGCATCGTCCAGCCGGTCGGGACCGTCGAAGCACCCTTGGCCATCGTTTGAAAATCGACATCGGTCTTGAGCGAACGGGCAAGACGCACCGCGCCTTCCATATTGAGCTGACCGGCGCCTTGTTCGAAGGTGTTTGCACCTGCGATCGGTGACGCTGTGTACTGCATGATCATACGGACCATGTTGGGCGTCAGGTTCGGGTTGACCTGCAGGAGCAGGGCGGCCGCACCGGCGACGACCGGAGCCGACATCGACGTGCCGCTCATGTACATCATCGAATCCGAACCGTTTGTCAGATCGAGATTGAGGGACAGATTTTCTAACGACATTTTGTTCTGCGGCGCTTTGTATGAAATGAGCTTGTTTCCCGGAGCGACGATGTCAGGTTTGATCAGGTTGTCATAGACTGCCGTGCCATTCGACGTGCGATAGTAGCTGCGTGTCGGTCCGCGTGAGCTGTATGACGCCATTGAGTCGTCAGCACGCGAGGTCGTTCCGAGCGAATTGCTCGCACCGACGGTTATCGCGTATGGGCTGTTGCCTGGGCTGTGGATCTGGCCGTACATTTTCTGACCAGCTGCATTCTTGCCAAGGTTGCCGGCAGCGGCGATAACGACTATGCCGGCTTCGGCAAGCTGTTTTACCTTCAGGCAGACAGGATCATTCGTATAAGAATCAACGGCCGAAGTGCCGAGGCTGAGATTGACGACCTTAATGTTGTACGCCGTGCGGTTGTCGAGGATCCACTGCATGCCGCTGAGCAGCCACGAGGTACTGCCGACGCCCACATTGTTAAGCACTTTGACGCTTACGATCTTCGATTTGGTCGCAACACCGCGATATGCGCCGCTGCTGACGTTCGAATTACCTGCAGCGAGGCCGGCAACGTGTGTTCCGTGGCCATACGCATCGGCCGTGTCCGTCAATGTTGAATTCGTAAAATTGACATTTGCGACGACCCTCGACGGATCGGTCTCATTGCCGTTCACCTTGAAGCCTTTATGACCGGTGTAGATACCCGAATCGACGATCGCGATACCGACGCCGTCGCCATCCAGAGTGTATGCCGCTCGGCCGTTCAGAGCGGCCTGTGCACGCATGAGTGTTGTTCCGGTCGTATCTTCGACGTGGCCTGTGATGGTCGTCGGACGATCAGGCGAAACATAGTTCATCAGACCGCTCGTCGAGAGTGTGTTGAGAACTGACAGCGGCAGATTGACGACGAGTGTTTCGGAATTGCCGATACGTTCCGTGATGCGTGCCTGACCGCTTGATAGCAGCGAGCGAAGCGCAGCACTGTCAGCGTCCTTGGCCTGCAGAATAACGTCAATGCGTTTTTTGCCGCTCGGGTCCTCCTGCATCATGTCGCGAAGGTCGGGCGAAACGTTGTCGCCGCGATAGTCGGTCGCCAACAATTTCTCGTCCTCAGTAACGGCCGCGTCTGAGCGGCCGGCAACCAGAATGCCTTCAAAATAACTCGCGACTTCAGGCTTTTCCGAGATCTGATCTTCAAATGCGGTAGCATTGCTGCCGCCGATGATGGCAAGTTTGCCCTCGGTTATAGCGCTGAAAAAATTTGCCGTGGCGGCGTTTGAACCGACGAAATTGGTCAACTCGTCAACAAACAGTATGATGCGGCCCTTGGACGCTACTGCTTCGTTAACTATCGAATCGACGATCTGCACAGCCTCTGCCAACGAGCGCGTGTTCGAAAACAAATTGGCAGTATCGACCTTCACGATCGATCGTCCCGCGAGGCCCGCGGGAGCGTTGCCCTTGGCCATACGAAGAGCTGCCTGCTCAACGATCGTGTTCTGGATCTCGATATCTTCATTAACAACAACCGGCTGACGAAGACCACCTTCCGCTAACACTTTGAGAAGCTGAATCGTTTCGTTCTCATAGCTTAGGTTTTCACGCAATCTGCCTTCACGGCCCAGCTGCGTCAAATCGGTGGTATATTTCGCCATTGCGGTCGTGTTCGCGACAACATTAATAGTGTCGTTGCGAACCGCTCCAACGGCGAACGCATTTGTAAACAGGATCGATACAACGATCGCGACGCTGGCGATCTGCTGTATCACTCCTTTCTTAAGTCCTAACGTTTTCATAACGATCAGCTCCTTTATTTAGGGCAATGTTCAAGCGGCACAAATACACGTGCCTTCGTCGCTCTTTATACAAGACGCGTGCCAAAGTACTAAATGAAGATATAACTAGGGTTACCGATTATGAGTGACAGATAGACGGAACCGGATCAAGTCAGTATGAATGATCTTTCCGGTCAAGATGACCGACTGATGACACAAAAAAGCCGGATCCGAAAACGGACCCGGCCTGAAAGTATTGAGTTAGGACTGAGACAAAGCGAAAAGCACGATGCGGACATCGAACGCTCCATCCCTGGCCTTTTTAGAGCCCCGGTGCGAGATCTTAAGATCTTTGTTCGCCGGCAAACAGTCGATTGAAACTGGTCTGAGGACTCTGAAAGCAGAACGGCGTGCCGTCTTTCTTACGATCATGTTCCGGGCCAAAACGGATCACATTACTGAATCGGTTGTTCCGCCTTTTAGAAAGATCGTGTCGTAATTGCTGATCAACCTGAAACCGCACATTCGGTAGAATGCATGTGCCCGTGGGTTGTCTTCGTTTGCGAGGACACATATCGAATGAGTTCGTTTGAGCAGATCCGATGTGATCCTCGTCAGGCATTTTCTTCCCACTCCGGTTCCTCGTACTTCGGGGTTCACATAGATCCCTTCGAGGTAGACCATTTCAGGCGTTTCGGCCTGGATGTCGGCTTTGAAGATGAGTTGATTATCTTTCACCACGACCCAAACCCGTTTCTGTTCGATGCGACGTGCACAACGAGCAAGAAATGCGGCCCGGTTTTTTTCGAGCGGATTGACTCCACTTTCCTCTTCGGCCAAGGCCGCGTGGACCGGAGCGATGAGTTCGAGGTCGTCGAGCGTTGCGAGCCGCATATCATCCGTTACATTCCGCACTTCCAGCGAGTTCTTTAACTCAAACAGTAGTTCGCGGCACGCGAAACGCATCGGCTGGCCGGCGTCGGCGTACGAGTTCCAGAACTCTTCAGCTACTTCCTGTTCGGCCATAAACATATGCAGCCGATCGTGGATCTGAGCGGCCAGGGCTAGTTCGCGAATCGCACCGCGGGTGCGGGCCTCGATCAGAGTGGCGTGCCCAACCAAGGCAACGCCCTCCAGTCTTCCTTCCGAATTACGGCAGCCGTAGAAAGTGCCGCGATTGAATTCGCTGACCAAACCGTTGTCCCGGATCATTCCCATCATGATGACGGTTTGGATCGGTCGTTCGGCCAGGAATCCAAGTACTTCGTTCTCTTCCGCGTCGATCAGTTCGCTGACCGACAGTGCGGCATCGGGTATTGGAAGGTAAGCAGTCTCTTCCATTACCATTTGCATCATCTGTTGTTGTGACATGATGTTGTTCATTTATGGTAATAGTTCACTGTTTATTTCGTCGTTGCCGTTGCGATGCTCGTGTAGAACGAATTTCCTCCTG
>CAZVDM010000005.1:48684-50554 GCA_964625555.1 uncultured Chloracidobacterium sp. | reverse complement strand
TGTTCGAGGGCCTCTCGCAGGAATCCGACCTCCTATTCCAAGGCCGCCTCGAAGGCCAGGCCCAGGAGATCGACGGATACATCCTAATAAACGACATGCCCGAAGACCTCGACCCAAAGGTCGGCGAGATCTACAACGTCCGGATCACGGAAGCACATGAATACGATCTCGTTGGAGCGATCGTCTAATCCACTAATGAGGCGTACAGCATCGCCCGCAGTTTCCCAAAATCATCGAGCCCTGTCGCCGGTATCATTTGGGTGAAATAGACGACAACGAGCTGTTCCTTGGGATCGACCCAATATGACGAATGGTAGGCACCGCCCCAGCCAAACTCTCCGACAGACGACGGCGAACCATAAGCACCGACGTCTTTCACGATCGAGAAACCGAGCCCGAAACCCTGTCCTGGATTGTAGGGAATTGAGCGGAGATGGTCCGAGGTCATCAGTTCGACGGTCTTGCGGCTTAAGATCCTCTTGCCGTCAAGCTCTCCGCCGTTGGCAAGCATTTGCAAGAAACGTGCGTAATCGCGGGCGGTAGAGAGTAAACCGGCGCCGCCCGAAAAGCTCTTTCGAGGTCCGTTCAGATAGGCACCTTGACCGACGCCGACGCCCGGATCTGCGGCTCGCTCGATAGCAGTGCCCTTAACGGAATACACGGCAGCGAGCCGGCCTGCCTTCGACTGCGGAAGGTAAAAGCTCGTGTCGCGCATGCCGAGCGGTTCGAAGATCTGCTTCGTCAAAAACTGATCGAGCGGCTGGCCGCTTGCCCGTTCAATAACTACGCCCAGAATGTCGGTCGAATAGCCGTAAATGTACTTTTCGCCGGGATGGGCATCCATCGGAAGAGCCGCGATCCGCTTTACCGTTTCGGCGATCGGCTCGTCACGGTCGGCGAAATACCACCCCGTTATCTTGGCGGCTTCCCACTTATCTTTCGCAGGTCCGGTGCCGTAACTGATCCCAGAAGTGTGAGTGAGAAGGTCGCGGATCGTGATCTGGCGTTTGGCTTTGACGACGTCGTATCCGCCGCCGTCTTTCGGGACCGCGACGGTCGTATTGGCGAATTCAGGAATGTACTTGCTCAGGTTGTCGGAGATGAGGAGCTTGCCTTCTTCCTGCAGCATCATAATGCCGACACTTGTCAAAGCCTTGCTCTGTGAAGCGATGCGAAAGATCGTATCCTCGGCCATTGGCGAATTCGCTTCGCGGTCGCGTTGGCCGTATGTGTGCAGATATGCGACCTTGCCGCGTCGAACGACCATCGCCACCCCGCCCGCGATTCGGCCGTCTTTCGCATAGCCGTCGAGTGTTTCGCTTAATCGAGCCAGTCGCTGTGATGACATCCCGACGGACTCGGGCTTTGCTTTTGGCAGTTCCTGCGCAAAAGTGGTTAAAGCGATCGAAAGCAGGACCGCTAAAGTCAACGATCGTGTGAACGGAATTCGGGCGTTGTTAATTGTCATCAATATTCTCCAATGCCGGAATTATACACGATGAACAGTTCGTAAATGGAACTCGTATTAGCGAGTTAGTCTATAGATCAACAATGCCGCACGTTTTGTAAGCATGGGCAAGGTGTCGAGTGCCGCAGCTTCGCCCTTTGCGTGCGACTTTTCGGTGCCGCCGATGCCGATGCCGTCGAGGCTCGGAGCGAGATCGGAAATATATCCGATATCGCCTGCACCGCGTTCGCCGGGATCAAGGGCGACCATCTCGCCAAATCCGAGGTCACGGCTTACCTGATCGAGCTGTTTAAGCAATGCATAGTTACCCTCGACCGGAGCCATTGCGGGATTGCCGTCTTTGAATGTGATCTTCGCGGTGGTTCCCGGCAGATTTTTTGCGACGATCTCGCTCATGGTCTT